>JAJPHO010000058.1 GCA_021325215.1 Alphaproteobacteria bacterium | reverse complement strand
TTCGGCACCAATGACGAGGCGATCTTCTGGGGCTGCGGCCATCTGCTGCAGATCATGTTCACCACGATGCTGCTGACCATCTGGCAGTCGCTGGGCGAGCAGCTGTTTCCCCAGGCGCCGCTGACCTTCAGGCAATGGCGCGTGGTCTGCGCCCTGCTGGTGCTGTCCGGCCTGCCCGGGCCGGTGCTCTATTCCGTGTGGCATGGCAACGATCCCGAGCTGCGGACGGCCTTCACCCGGCTTTACCTCATCGCATTGCCTTTGCCGGTGCTGATCACCGGCGGCGCGCTGTTCCGCCGGCTGGTGACGACGCGTCCGCAATGGCGCTCGCCCGCCTATCTGTCGGTGATGCTGTCCTTCGCCCTGTTCGGCGTCGGCGGCGTGTTCGGCCTGTTCGCCGACGGCCTCGACACCCGCACGCCCGGCCATTACCACGCCGAGCTGATCGCCGTGACGATCGGGCTGATGGGGCTGTTCTTCGCCGTGGTGCTGCCGACCCTGTGCCGGGGCGGCAAGAACAGCAAGGTGCTGCTGTCGCTGTTCTGGTTCCTGGCGGTCGGCCAGTTCATCGCCTGCTGCGGCATGTTCCTGGCGGGCTCGCAGGGCGTGGCGCGCAAAGTGGCGGGCGCGGCGCAATCGCTTGACAGCCCGGCCAAGGTTATTGGCATGTCCTTGAATCACGGGGGAGCGGGAATCGCTTCCATCGGTGGTATCATCTTCGTATATCTGGCGTTGACGCGTTTGCTGGCGCGCACGCCGAAAGCAGACGGCAAAGCGGCCGGCCGAGGGGAATAAGATGACGATCCGGTCCTATGTCCAACTGATGAAGCTGCGCATCGGCCTGATGGTCGCGCTGATGGCGGTGATGGGTTATGTCGCCGTGGCGGACAAGGTCAATCCGGTACAGCTCGCGGTTCTCGCCGTGGCCATGCTGCTGGGTTCGGCCAGTTCCTCGGTGTTCAACCATTTCTACGACCGCGACATCGACGTCATCATGAAGCGCACCCGCTCGCGGCCTCTGGCCAGCGGGCAGATGGAGCATCCGGCCAATGTGCTGTGGTTCGCCGCGGCGCTGCTGGTGTCGGGCTGCGGCCTGGCCGCCTTCTACTTCAATCTGGTGGTGGCGCTGCATTTGTTCCTGGGCATCTTCTTCTACGCCATCATCTATACGGTGTGGCTGAAGCGCCGCCATTGGATCAACATCGTCATCGGCGGCGCCGCCGGCAGTTTCGCCGTGCTGGCCGGTGCCGCGGCGGTCGATCCCAGCCGCTGGCTGCTGCCCTTCCTGCTGTCGATCACCCTGTTCCTGTGGACGCCCAGCCATTTCTGGAGCCTGGCCATCCTGCTGAAGGAAGACTACACGGCGGCGCATATTCCGATGCTGCCGGTGGTCAAGGGCGACAAGGTCACGGCGCACTGGATCTTCGGCAATTCGATTCTGCTGGTCGCCTCGTCGCTGCTGCCGGTCGCGTTCCATACGCTGGGCTGGGTCTATGGCGCCACCGCGGCGATCCTCGGCGCGCACTTCCTGTGGACCAACTGGAAGATGGTGCGCGAGCAGAGCCACGCCTTGGCCCGCAAGAACTTCTTCGAATCGATGATCTATCTGGTCGGGCTGTTCGTCGCCGTTCTGGTCGATGTGAACCTGTAAGGCTGGAGCACCTCGCTCAGATGTTCCGGCGCGAGCACCGCGACGATCTGGCCGCACACGACCGATGAGGATGGAATGGTTTCTCGCTTTGCCGCTGGCCTGCTGCTCGCCAGCGTTTCCTGTTTTGCCCTGGCTGCCGACAAGAGCCCCGATCAGGCGATCAAATCCCTCGAAGCCCGCATCGTCGAGCTGAACGGCGCCGGCCGCTATGCCGACGCGGTGCCGCTGGCCAAGCAGGTGCTGGATCTGCGTCAGAAGAAGAGCGGAACCCAGGACCAGGATTACGCCTCGGCCCTCAATAATCTCGCCATTCTGTACAAGGCGCTGGGCCGCTATGAGGATGCGCAGCCCGTGCTGGAGCAGAGCCTCGACATCCGCCGCAAGGTGCTGAAGCCGGGCGATGCCGAGACGGTGGCGACCCTGGGCACCCTGACGGAGATCTATGCCGACGAGAACAAGCCCGATCTGGCCGCTCCGCTGCTGGCCCAGGCCGGCGGCGGCGCTTCGCCCGAAATCGCCAACGGCGCCGAGGCGGTCGGTTCGGCCTATCTGCGCCAGAACCGTCCCGATCAGGCCATCGCTCCGCTGCAACAGGCGCTGGAGGCCTATCGCAAGCTCTATCCGTCCGGCAATGCCAAGCTGGCCGCCGCGACCAGCAATCTGGCCCAGGCCTATGTCGCGGCCGGCAAACCCGATCTGGCGGAACCGCTGCTGAAGCAGGCGGGCGGCGCCCAGGGCGGTGACGATGTCGAGGCGCTGACCAGGCAGAGCGATTTCTATGTGGCGCAGAACCGCCCCGACGAGGCGGCGCCGATCCTCCACCGCGTGGTCGAGCTGCGCCGCAAGGCGGGAACCGAGGACAAGAATCTGGCGGCGCGGGTCGGCAATCTCGCCGTGCTGTTCGCCAATGCCGGCCGCTATGCCGATTCGGTGCCGCTGTGGCAGGACAATATCGCCATCTACGAGAAGATCGCCGGCCCCGACAGCATCGCGGTGGGCGGTGGTCTCGACAATCTGGCGGTGGTCTATCTCAATCAGGGCGACATCGACCAGGCCGAGCCGCTGCTGCAGCGCAGCTCCGCCATCTATCTGAAAGCGGGCGGCGAGACCAATCCGCAATATGTGACGGCGCAGGACCGGCTGGTGAAAATCGAGCAGCGCCGCAAGCTGCTGGACCAGCAGAAGCAGCAGGCCGAGCAGCAAGAGCAGCAGCAACAGCAACAGCAGCAGCAAAAGGCGCAGAGGCCGCAGCGTTAGTTAAACGCGGTCCTTGCGAAGTTCCATGGCGCGGGGCAGCCAGCGCCCCAGCACTTCCTGCAGCACGGGCAGGCGCAGCGGCTTGGTGAGCAGGCCCTGCATGCCCGCCTCGGCGCAGCGCTCGGCGGTCTCGGGCAGGGCGTCGGCGGTCAGTGCCAGGATCGGCAGGTCGATGCCACGCAGAGTGCGCACCGCCCGGGCCAGCGCCACGCCATCCATGCGCGGCATATGGAAGTCGGTCAGGATCAGGCCGTAATAGGCCTGCTTCTGGAATTGCTCGAAGGCTTCGACCCCATCCTCGGCCAGGTCGTAGACCATGCCCAGCCGGTCGAGCATCTTCGAGATCACCACGCGGTTGGTGACATTGTCCTCGGCCACCAGGATCACCGAGCGTGAAGCCTCGGCCTGGGCGCGCTCGGGCGCGGCGAAGCTGCGGTTCGCCGCCACGGCGGCCTTCTGGTTGCGCCGGCCCAGCCCGGACTCGACAGCGATGATCAGCTCGCGGCTGCGCACCGGCTTGTGCACGGCGAGGCCGTCCTCGGGCAGCGGCCGGTCGAACGGCACCACGTCGATCGAGACCTTGTGCGGCGGCGCCGGACCGTCATGGATCACCAGATCGGCCTTGCTGGAATTGGGCGCGATCGTGGCGCCCTGGGTGACCAGCATGTTCTCGATCGATTCCTTCAGCGGCGAGGGCGCGACCACCAGGGCGGCGACGCCGGTCAGCGCCGTGCCCGCCACCGGCGGGTCTAGGCGGGCCTGCGGCACCAGGAAGATGAAGCGCGAGCCGCTGCCGACTTCGCTTTCCAGCCAGATGCGGCCGCCCATCAGCTCCAGCAGTTTCTTGCAGATCGACAGGCCGAGGCCGGTGCCGCCATAGCGCCGCGCCACCGAGGCGCTGCCCTGGATGAAAGGATTGAACAGGGTGCCCTGGATTTCCGGCGAGATGCCCGGGCCGGTATCCGACACCATGAAGCGCACGGCCAGGTCGCCGCGCTCCACCGTGACCCGGACATGGCCGCGCTCGGTGAATTTCACCGCATTGCCGACCAGATTGAGCAGCACCTGGCGCAGGCGGGCCGGGTCGCCCTGGAAGCGGGCCGGCACGTCGGGCAGGATGTCGACCACCACCTCGATATCCTTCTCTCTCGCGCGCGGCGCCACCACTTGCGCTACGTCCTCGACCACGTCAGCGAGGATGAATTCCAGGGTCTCCAGCTGCATCTGCCCAGCCTCGATCTTCGAGAAATCGAGCAGATCGTTGATCACGGTCAAAAGACCGTCGGCCGAGCGGTTGATGATCGAGGCCATGCTGCGCTGTTCGGCGTCGAGGTCCGATTGCAGCAGCAATTCGGTCATCGCCGCCACGCCGTTCATCGGCGTGCGGATCTCGTGGCTCATCATCGCCAGGAAGTCGGATTTGGCGCGGCTGCCGGCTTCGGCCTGCAGGCCGGCCGCGGTCAGTTCCTCGATCAGGCGCTGATTGTCGAAGCGCAGGCGGATCGATTGGGCCAGCACGCGTTCGGCATTGCGGCTCGACAGGGTGATGACCAGCAGATAGATCACCGCCGCCGCGGCCAGAAGCTCATATTCCTGCTGGCCGGACAGGGCGCAGGGGATGACGAAGCCGGCCAGCACCGGTGCGCCATAGCTCAGCATGGCCGGCAGATAGGCCGACAGGCTGGCCAGCGAAGCGGCGGCAAGGCCGGTCAGGATGGTGGCGATGAACAGGGTATGGACCGGATCTTCCGGCGCGAAGGTGAGGATGCCGAACACCATCCACATCAGGCCGGCGCTCGACAGGCTGGCGGACAGGATGACGCCCCAGCGGCCGGCATCCTGGCCTTTCCATTGCATGCGGCGATAAGCGAGGACGCTCCAATAGCGGACGCCCATGAGGGCGGCGTAAGTACCCAGCCAGGTCCACACCCACGAACCGGCGGCGCTCCGCATGCCCAGGCAGGCGAGCAGGGCGACGAAACCGCCCAGCAGGTTGGAAAAGGGCATGTTGCGGGCTAAAGCCGCGATCTTCTCGGCTTTTATGCGTTGTTCGAGCGCCAGGGCGCGACTCGCCATCCTTCCCCCACCGTTCTCCCGAAGGCGGGCCATTCTGGACGAACCGGTTCAGACTCTCAAGGTTCGTGCCCGGGTCACCCAGGCTTTGCGCGCCAGATGCTGGGCCTGCTCGATGGTCCCCACGCGGCCGCACAGTTTGAGCGCGATGGCGGCGGTGCCGGTGACGATCGCTTCGGCCACCGCGTCCTCGGCTTCGCCCTTCCACAAGGCGGCCAGCCAGGCCGGATCGAGGTCGCTTTCCGCCGGACTGACATCGAGCAGGGCCGGCCATTCCTCGTCGAACGGCTCGCCGTCGCGCAGCCCCTCGACGTCGCAGGGTTTCTCGACCCGGCGCTCGACTTCGCCGCCATCGCCCTTGAAACAGGCCAGGTTCCTTTGGCCCAGCAGGCGGGCGGCGTCGCGGTGGACGGCGCGGTAATTGGGGTGGAACACGCTGATCAGCGACGCCGGCGCGTCGAACGGATTGAGATGGCGGATCACGCTATGCAGCGGCGAGCGCAGGCCGAGCAGCCATTTCAGCTCCATCAGCTCGTCGAGCCTCGGATGGAACAGGCCCATCGGCAGATAGGCGAAACGATGCTGCGCCAGATCCAGCGCCGCCCGCCGCAGGTCCGAGGCCGGGGCGATGCCCAGGGTGCGCAGCGCGTCTTCGGTGAACAGGCGGTTGGCGGTATGGCCCTCGGCGCCATGCATCGCCACGGTCAGGCCCTGTTCGGCCAGCAGCAGGGCGGACAGAATGAACAGGGGCGCCCGGCGCGCCTTGCCGGCATAGGATGGCCAGTCGAGATCGACCGGCGGCATGGCCTGTTTCGGCAGGGCATTGCGGATCGCCTGCGCGAAGCCGGCCAACTCCTCCGGCGTCTCTGTCTTGACGCGCAGCAGGCAGAAGAAGGCGCCCAATTGCTCGGGCGTGACCTCACCGGCCAGGATCATGCCGGCGGCGTCGCGGCATTCCTCCTGGGTCAGCGGGCGGCTGAGGCGCGGACCTTTGCCGAGGATGCGGACGAAATGGGCGAAGGGGTGTTCAACCATGCTAAGAGGCTGTGTGGGCATAGGGTATGGTCTGCACTGGTATATGAGAGGCTTGGGCTAGGCAGCCGATGCGTGGCGATGCTGGTGCATCGCGAGCAGCGGATAACGACGCCCAAGCCTCTCATATACCAGCCCTTCGGGTCGAGGTGAGAAAGCCAAGGGCGTCGTCATCGCACCTCGACGATGCGCTGCATCGCCTTCGGCACGCTTTCTAGCCCTTGGCTTTCTCACCTCGATGCAGACCATACCCTATGCCCACACAGCCTCTTAAAACCAGGCGGCGATGGGGGAGTGGGCGACGGTCAAAGCGACGAAGCCCTTCATGTCGATGGCGGTGACGCCGGCCGGCAGATCGGCGCTGCTCAGGCCGCGGGCGGCCAGGTCCTCGGCCAGCACATAGAGGGCGCGGACCGGGATCGCGTCTGGCGTGAGCGCGGCATAGACCCCATCCTCCAGCAGCAGCAAGGTCGAATCGGCGGTGGCGCGGCCGAGGCAGCTTTCGAGCGCGGCGACCGAATGGATGGTGTGCAGCGGCGCGGTCATCCGGTCACCACAATCTCAGCGGCGGCCAGCAGCCCAGCCAGTTCCTCGCGCGCCACCAGATCGATGCCAGAGGGCGCGGCCATGCCGCGTTCGGCCAGGGATTCCTGCTCGACGGCGATCTGGTCGATGGCTTCCTCCACCAGCTCGGGCAGGCCGGAGCGCAGCCAGTGCACGCCTTCGTCGGCCAGCACCAGCCGCACATCGTGATCGAAGGCGGCGGCGGTCAGCGCCAGGTCGAACGCCTCGGGGCCGGCATCGAGCGGCGCGCGGGTCTGCAGGAAAAGGAAGCTTTTATGCGGCATGTCAGTTTCCGAACACCACGACGCGGTCGGCGTTGGCCGCCGCTTCCAGCCATTGGCCGACGCCGGAGATGCGGAAGCCCGGCGCCAGATTGGCCTCGCGCACGCCGCGCCGCAGTCCGGCGGTCGAGCACATCACCAGTTCGACCTTGCTTTCCTCGGCGAAGCGGCTCCACTCGGCGACCGCGTTGCCCTCGGCGGGCGGCGGGGCGGACAGGCGGTTGGCGTGATGGACGCCATCGGCCTGGAAGAAGATCTGGGTCACCTGATGGCCCTGGGCCAGCGCCTCGCGGGCGAAGGCCAGCGGCGTGGACGCGCCGGCCTTGGGCGCCGAGCGGATCAGCAAAGCGAACTTCACGGCCACTTGGCTCCGATCTGGTCGAGAATCATGGCGGCGATTTCCTCTTCGGTTCCGATGCCCTGCAGCAGTACCGCATCCGATCCGGCGAACAAAGGCGGCAGATCGTCCGAGGCATGCATGCCGGCGGAGAGCAATAAAGGCTGCGCCACCACTTTCGGGTAGTGCACCAGCTTGCGCCAGTCGGCGGCGAAGGGAGTCTGTTCGAGATAGAGCGTGACCACCTCGGCAAAACCGCCCAGCTCCCGCAGGGTCGCCGCGATGGCCTCCGGCGTGCGGTTGGCGCCGCCTTCGCGCGAGCCGTGGCCGATCAGCAGCAGCGTGGTCGCGGCGGGCGTATCCGTCGCCGCCAGGGCGCGGCGATGGATCAGGCCGGGCAAAGAAGGATGGCACCCGACCGGCGGGCAATAAGTGACGTTCGCTTTGCCGGGAAGGCCGAGGCGTTCGGGAATCAATTGCTCGGTGTGCTTGCCCAGTCCGGCGAAATAGGGAACGACGAATACCGGTCCTTCCCGCAAATGATCGGCGGACAGCACCGGTTCCTGGCGCCAGAAGGCGACATCGACATGGGCGAAGCGCGGTTTCAGCGTCTCGGCGATGCGATAGAGTCCCTGCGCGGCGTCGGGATAGCGCGTCGAACCGTGGGCGACCAGCAGAAGCGAGGCGGTTTCTGTCATCCGGTCACTTTATCAGAAGCTATAGCCGATGGTCCCGATGATCTGGCGCGGCGGGATATATTGCTGGCTGGTCTGGAAGGTGCCGTAAGGATCGGTGTAGCGCGAATTGACCCCTGCCTTGTTGGTGAGGTTGCTGGCGGTCAGCGACAAAGTGTAATTGCCGTCATCGGGGGCGAAGTCGAGATTGAGGTTCCACAGCCCATAGGCCTTGACCTTGTCCAGCCCCGGCTCGTCGAACACGCGGGACCATAAGGCGCCGCGATAGATATATTCCACGCGGGGGGTCAGCGTGCCGGTCAGCGCCGAAAAGGCGTAGGAGACATTGAGCGAGCCGGCGAAGTCGGGGGTCTTGGGCGGGGCGTTGCCGCCGATATCGCGCGCCGAGGCGATCACCGCCGCCCAGCAGGCAGGATTGTAATAGGCGCCGCCATAGAGGCAGTTCGGATTGGTCGCCTCGATCTTCTGCTGCACGGTGGAATCGATGGTGCGGTAGCTGCCCTGCACCGAGCCGCTCTCGGCGGTGAAATTGCCATTGATGCGCAGGCGCTCGCCCAGGGCCAGATAGCTCAGTTCCGCCTCGCCGCCCCACACATGGACCGAGGGGATGTTGGCCATGCCGCCATCGAACGGATAGGGGTCCGTCTCGATATATTGCTCATTGCGGTAATCGTAGAAGAAGCCGGCGAAATTGGCCCGCAGATGCTTGTCGAACAGGAAGTTCTTCGAGCCGATCTCGAAGGCGGTATTGGTCTCGGGCTTGAAGCTGTTGGGCACCACCACGGCGGAGGCCACGCCATTGACCCCGCCCGGCTTATAGCCGCGCGAGAAGCTGGCATAGGCCAGGCTGTCCGGCGTCACGTCGTAATCCAGCTCCAGCCGCCAGGTCGGGGTATGGTCGGTATAGCGGTGCTGCACCGGGGCGATGGCGAAGGACGAGAAATTCAGCGCCGACAGAATGTAGCCGTCCTCATTGAAGCGCCCGCCGGCGGTGACGCGCAGATCGTCGGTGATCGGATAGGTCGCCTGGACGAAAGGCGAGACCGATTGGCGCGCGACATAGGTGTAGTTGCCGTATGCCAGATTGGCCGGCGGATGGGTTTCGAGCCCGGGTCCGACCGCCGTGACGGGGTTGGGATCGGTGCCCTCGAACTCGGCGACGAATTGCGAGCTGTGCTGGCTGAGTAGGAATACGCCGCCGACCCATTGCAGGCGCGACTCCGGCAGGGACAGCAGGTCGAATTCCTCATTGAGGTTGGTCAGCGAGGTATTCCAGGCCGCCAGATCGTCATAGGAGCCGAGCAGCGAATAGGCGCTGCGCGAGCTGTCCTCCTGCTGGCGGTGATCGAGGCCCTGAAAGGCGCTGACCGATTTGACGCTGAACCAGGGCAGATCCCATTGCAAATTCAGGTGATAGACCTGGGTGTCGAGATTGAATTTCGACGGGTAATCCTGGGTCACCTCCCGCGGATCGGGATTGGGATCGCTGATGTTCTTCTGCTCGGCGCCATTCTGGTCGGCGCTGTACCACTGGCCGGTCAGGGTCGCGGTGAAGCTGTCGGTCGGTTTCCAGGTCACCGCGATCTTGCCCGACAGATCGTCGGCATCGTCGAGCTTCTGCCCGGTCAGGGTGTTGGTGGCGAAACCGTCATGCTGGAAATGCTGGCCGGAGACGCGCACCGCCCAATCGTCACCCAGCGGCACATTGACCTCGGCCCGCTCGCGGTGCAGGCCGTAATCGCCGAAGCTGACATCGCCCTGGCCGGAAAAACGGCCCAGTTCCGGCTGTTTGGTCACCAGGCTGATAGCGCCGCCGATCGCGCTCTGGCCGTACAGCGCGCCCTGCGGGCCGCGCAGCACCTCGATATGGTCGAGGTCGAACAGGGTCTGGTCGAGCGAGATGGTGTTGGCGACATAGACCCCGTCGATGAACAACGCGACGCCGGGCACGGTGATCGAGGCGTTCTCCGGCGTCTCCGATCCGATGCCGCGGATGGTGACCACCGTCTCGAAGCCCGAGCTTTTGGTGATCTCCAGGCCGGGCACCATGCCATTGAGGCCGGCCAGGTCGACGACATTGGATTTGTCGAGGGTTTCCGGGGGAATGGCGGTCAGGGCCAGGGCGGTTTTCTGCAGATCGGTCGAGCGCCGCTCGGCGGTGACGGTGATCTCCTCGATCGGGGCGCGGTCGGTACCGTCCGCCGCCGCCTGCAAGACAGGCACGGCCAGCATCGCCACCGTAGCCAGCAGCCTGGCCCGGCGCACCGATTTCCTCTCCACTCCCAACCCCTTCAAGCCCCTCAGCTTTTTGTGCAAAGCACAATAGTGGGGGTGATACGGCGGGAGATAAAGAGGGTGGGCGAAAATTCTAGAAGCCGATCTCCAGCGTCACCTTGCGCCAGGCCTCGATTTCCGCACGCTGGCTGGCCAATTTCCCCTCCGTATAAAGCAGCGCGTCCTCGCCCAGCAGCAGCCGCAGCGGCGGTTCGGGATGGTCGGCGACGGCCAGGATGGCATGCGCGGCCTTGGCCGGATCGCCGCTTTCTCCACCCGCGTGCTCGGCCAGCAGGCGGCGGGACTGGCCGACGGTGTCGTCGTAATCGGTGATGATCCGGGCGCTCTGCCGGCGCGAGCGGGTGGAGAAATCGGTGCGCAGGCCGCCCGGTTCGATCAGGGTCACGGCGATCCCCAGCGGCGCCACTTCCAGGGCCAGGGTTTCCAGGGCGCCTTCGAGGGCGAATTTGCTGGCGGAATAGGGGCCGAGGCTGGGCCAGCCGACCAGTCCGGACACCGAGCTGATGGCGATGATGTGGCCGGACCGGCGCCGGCGCATTCCGGGCAGGGCGGCGCGCAGCAGGCTCATGACCGAGAAGAAATTGACCTCGAACTGCTCGCGCCATTCGGCGTCCGAGGTTTCCTCGACGCCGCCGATCAGCCCATAGCCGGCATTGGCCACCAGCACGTCGATCTCGCCGGTCGCCGAGACGGCTTCGTTCACCGCCGCCGTGTCGCGCACGTCGCAGCGCCAGGTCGTCGTGCCGGGCAGATCGTCGCCGCCGCGCTGGATCGCCGCCACCGTGTCGCCGCGCGCCAGGGCCGCTTCGGCCAGGGCCCGGCCGAGGCCGGAACCGGTGCCGGTGATCAGCCACCTCTTGTTCATTCTTGTCGCTCTCCCACATTCACTGTGCTCTTATGGTGATAGAGGGGCGGTTTCGGGGCAATGACGTTGCGGGTTTTCGATAAATGGGCGGTCTTCGCGGCCGTCTCGCTGGCGTTCTGCTTCCTGAACCTGGCGACGTTCACCTCGCTTGGCGTGGTGCTGTTCACCATGGCGGGCGAGCTGCACTGGTCGATGACCGCGGCTGCCTTCAGTTTCTCGCTGCTCGGCATTGCCTGCGGGCTGTCCAGTCCCCTTCCCGAAATAACCATGCGCCGCTATGGCGGCCGCGCGACCCTGTGCATCGGCGCGGCGCTGCTGGTGTTCGGCTTCGTGATCGCGTCGGTGTCGGATTCGATCCCGACCTTCTATATCGCGATGATCCTGCTCGGCGTCGGTTTCTCGATGGCCGGCAATGTGCCGGGCGTAGCCCTGATCGCCGGCTGGTTCGAGGAAGGCTCTTCGCGCCGCATCGGCTATTACCTGATGCTGGGCGCGGTCGGCGGCGCTTTCGGTCCGCCGATCGTCGAGGCGATCGTGCGCAACAGCAGCTGGCGCGGCCATTGGCAGGCGATGGCGGTGGTAGCCGCGATCATCGGCGTATTGTGCGTGATGTTCGTGCAGGACCGCGAGACTCCGGCCAAGCTCCCCGAGGACCCCGCGCGCCCCGAGCCGCAATTGTGGGAACCGCGCGAAGCGATGATGACCCCGCAATTCATGCTGGTCGCGGCGGCCATGACGGCCACCATGTTCTGCATCACCACCAATTCCTCGATCGGCTTCTCCCATTTGGTCAAGCTGGGGGCGAGCCCGGTCTTCGCGGCGCAGATCCTCAGCGTCATCGCCATCACCGCGACCCTGGTCAAGGGCGTCGCCGGCAAGATCTGCGAGGCGATGTCCTCGACCACCGTGCTGGCGGCGGGTCTGGTCGTGCAGTCGGCCGGCAATGTCATCCTGGCCTATGCCGACACGCCGGCCCTGCAATATAGCGCCGCCGTCACCTATGGGTTCGGCTGGGGCCTGGCCTATGTCGCCGGCACCGTGGTGCTGCTCGATTATTTCGGACGCGGCACCGGCTCGC
This sequence comes from Alphaproteobacteria bacterium, assembly GCA_021325215.1. GTDB lineage: Bacteria > Pseudomonadota > Alphaproteobacteria > Rhodospirillales > Magnetospirillaceae > JAJPHO01. The sequence goes on along the minus strand of JAJPHO010000058.1, from coordinate 15,698 downwards.
GCATTTTGTCGGTGGTCTGGCTGGTCACCACCATCGCGGCGGCCGGGCCGGTCGGCGCCGGCGCCATCGCCGACCGCATCGGCAGCTTCTCCCCCATCTTCCTGATCTATGCCGGAGCCCTGGTCGTCCTGGCCGTGCCGATCTGGATGATGCGCCAGCCCCGGCACGGGCTGTCAGTGAGCGTCGGCTGACGGCTTCATCGGCGCGCCCGCTTTCTTCAGCAGCGGCACCATGAAGGTGACGAGGATGAAGCACAGCAGGATCACATAGAAGGTGTCGGCGAAGCTCTGGGTCAGGGCTTCCCGCAAGGTCAGCGACCACAACAGCTTCAACGAGGGCAGATTGCCCGCCACCGCTCCCGCCGGAACGGCGGGATTCGCGCTGTTCAGATGCTCGGCCAGATGCAGGAAATGCAGATTGGTGCGGTTGTTGAGCAAAGTCCCGCACATGGCGATGCCGATCGCGCCGCCCAGATTTCGCATCAGATTGAACAGGCCGGACGCCAGCTTGAGACGCTCGGGCGGCAACCCGCCCAGGGTCAGGGTCACGATCGGCGCCACCGCGAATTGCTGCGAGAAGCCGCGGAAAGCCTGGGGCAGCAGCAATTCCTTCCAGCCCCAGTCATGGGTGATCGGCATGAAGTTGAACATCGAGGCGGCGAAGCCGGCCAGCCCCGCCATCATCAGCCAGCGCAGATCGATCCGCCTGGCGAGGTAGGTATAAAAGGGAATGGCGCAGACCTGGAAAATGCCGGTCGAGAACACCGCCTCGCCGATCTCCAGCGCCGAGAAACCGCGCACCCGGCCGAGGAACACCGGCGTCAGATAGATGGTGGCGAAGATGCCGATGCCGGTGACGAAGGAAAAGAAGCAGCCCAGGGCGAAATTCAGGTTCTTCAGCGCCCGCAGATCGACCACCGGATGGGCGTAGGTCAGGCTGCGCCAGAAGAAACCCAAGGCAGCCGTGCCCGAGACGATGGCGGCCAGGCGGATATCGGGATCTTCCAGCCAGTCCCAGCGCTGGCCGTCCTCCAGCACATATTCCAGGCAGCCGAGGAACAGGGCCATCATCACGATGCCCGGATAGTCGCCGCTCTTCAGCAGCGACAGGTCCGGCTTGTCGATCCTGACCAGGATCGGCACCACGATCGAAACGAAGATGCCCGGGATCAAATTCACGAAGAACAGCCAGTGCCAGGAATAGTGATCGGTCAGCCAGCCGCCCACCGTCGGCCCGAGGGTCGGGGCGAGGGACGAGATGGCGCCGATCACCGCGGCGGTGACCACGCGCTGATTGCCCTGAAAATAGAAGAAGGCCGCCGTGAAGCAGGTCGGGATCATCGAGCCGCCGAGGAAACCCTGCAAGGCGCGGAACACGATCATGCTCTGGATGTTCCAGGCCCAGCCGCAGGCGAGACTCGCCAGGGTGAAGCCGATGGAAGAGGCGGCGAACAGCCAGCGCGTCGACATCACGCGCGACAGCCAGCCCGACAGCGGGATCACCACGATCTCGGCAATCAGATAGCTGGTCTGGACCCAGGCCGTCTCGTCGGCGCCGGCCGATAGGCCGCCGCCGATATCGCGCAAGGATGCCGAGACGATCTGGATGTCCAGCAGCGCGATGAAGAAGCCGATGCTCATGGTGGAGAAGGCTAAGACCTTCTCCCGCATCGTTAGTTCGGTCATTTTTATATGTCCCTCAGGCGCCGGGCGCGGCTTCCAGCCGCTGGGCTACCGCGCCAAGCTATGTTGCCTGTGTGATCGACGCTGTCGGCAGCGCGGGCGTGCGTCGCACGCCGGAAAGCAGCCCGATTATTTTGACTTCTGATCCACCTCGGCGGTGACCGACAGGCCCGGGCGCAGCTTGCCCAGGGTACCGGCGTCGCCGGCCAGGGCGATGCGGACCGGCACGCGCTGGACGATCTTGGTGAAGTTGCCGGTGGCGTTCTCGGCCGGCAGGATGCTGAACTGCGCGCCGGTCGCCGGCGCCACGCTGACCACCGTGCCGTGGAAGGTCTGGCCGGGCAGCACGTCGGCTTCGACCGTCACCTTCTGGCCGGGCACCATATGGGCCAGCTGGCTTTCCTTGAAATTGGCGTCGACCCACAGGCCTTGCGCCGGCACCACCGACAGCAGCTGGGTTCCCACCGTGGCGTAAGCGCCGGTGCGGCCCGAGCGGTTGCCGACATAGCCGTCGACCGGAGCGCGCAGCTCGGTATAGCCGAGATTGAGCTTCGCCGTTTCCAGCTCGGCCTTCGCTCCCGCCAAGGCGGCTTCGGCCTGCTGGCGCTGGGTGGCGATCACATCGAGCTGACGGGTGGCGGCGTCCAGCGCGGCGCGGGCGCGCTCGCCCGAAGCCAGGGCTTCCTTGTAATCGGCGTCGGCCTTCTGGAACACCTGGATCGAGGCGGCCTTGTCGGCGGCCAGCGCCTTGAAGCGCGCCTGATCGTCGCGGGCCCGCACGATCTCGGCATCGGCGGCGGACACGCCGGCCTTGGCGCCGTTGATCACCGAAAGCTGCAGCTGGCGGTTGGCGTCGAGATTGGCCAAGGTCGCCGTCTGCGCCGCCACCGCCGCTTCGGCGCGGTCGAGCGCGGCCTTGTAGTCGCGGTCGTCGAGCTTCACCAGCAGGTCGCCGGCATGGACCATCTGATTATCGGTCACCGCCACCTCGGCGATGAAGCCGGGTACCTTGGGGGCGATCACGGTGACGTCGCCGCCGACATAGGCGTCGTCGGTCGATTCGATGAAACGCCCGACCGTCCAATAATGATAGCCGAACACGGAGGCACCGATGAGGACGGCGAGGCCGATGCCGCTCACCGCCAGGCGCTTACGTGATGCGGCGGGCGTGCCGGTGGCGGCGCGGGCACCGGCCAGGGCGTCGGCGGACAGGTTGCTCATTTGGCGGTCTCCAGGATGGATGTCGTCGGGGGGAGGGTGTCATAACGCTTTTTCATGACGTCGCTGGCGGCCGGCCCGGCCACCACGCGGAATTCGGGCGTGGTCAGCGGGCGGCCGCTCTTGCTGTCGACCAGGATCGGGTCGGCAACCTCCCCGGTCTTGGCATCGACGATGATCATCGACAGGCCTTCATGGGCGAAATGGCGGTTACCCCACGCCACCATCGCCAGCACCACGGTGCGGAAATCGCGGCCGGCCGGGGTCAGGCGGTATTCGAAGCGGGGCGGGTGCTCGGAATATTGCACGCGTTCGAGCATGCCGGTCTCGACCAGGCTGTTGAGGCGGCGGGTCAGGATGTTGGGGGCGATGCCCAGGCTTTTCTGGAATTCGTCGAAGCGGGTCAGGCCATATAGCGCATCGCGCAGGATCAGCACGCTCCATTCGTCTCCGACCCGCTCGACGCTGCGGGCGACAGGGCATTGGGTGACGCGTTTGGCCATGAGGGGATGCTCCGGTGTAACTATCAACTTGCAAGTAACATATCGATGTGACTATCATAATGCAAGTTAGTTTTGGAGAGTGCACCGATGACCAGCCCCAAGCTCTATCTGGAAGACCTCGTTCCCGGGCAGATCTTCGAGAGCGGCAGCCACACCCTGACCGCCGAGGAAATCGTGGAATTCGCCGGCCGCTTCGACCCGCAATTCTTCCATCTCGACCATGAGGCGGCCAAGGCCAGCCTGTTCGGCGGGCTGGCGGCCAGCGGCTGGCATGTGGCCTCCACCACCATGCGCCTGATGGTGCAATCCTCGGTGATCGCCGGCGGCCTGATCGGCGCCGGCGCCGAGATCGCCTGGCCGCGCCCGACCCGTCCCGGCGACACGCTGCGGGTAATCACCGAGATCGTCGAGGTGACGCCGTCCCGCTCGCGCCCCGAGCGCGGCATGGTGCTGGTGCGCTCCAAGACCCTCAATCAGCTGGATGAAATCGTGCAGACCATGGCGTCGCGGATGGTCGTTCCGCGCCGCACGCCCGCGGAGACCGCTCCATGACGTCCCTTCGCACGATCGGCGCGCTCTCTGCCGCCTTGCTGCTGGCCGCCTGCCAGTCCGGTCCCGATTATCAGAAGCCGGAAACCCCGCTTGTGCCTTATCACAATGAGGTGGCGAAAGCCGCCGAGGTGCCGCCGCTGGATCACTGGTGGACCGGTTTTCACGATCCTGAGCTGACCGTGATCGTCGAGCGCGCCCTGGCGCAGAATCTCGACCTCGCCGCGTCCCAGGCGCGCGTCCGCCAAGCCCGCGCCGCCGCCGATGCCGCGGGTGCGCGCCTGTTGCCGTCGGGGGCGCTGCAGACGCAGGTGTCGGCCGAGCATCAGTCGCTGTACAGCCCGTTCAGCGAGGTTTCGACCATCGCGCCCGGCTATAAGCGCAATCTGGCGCAATATGATGTCGGCGCCGGCGCCAGCTGGGAGGTCGATATCTCCGGCGGCCTGCACCGCGATCTCGAAGCCGCCGCCGCGACCGCCCAGGCGGCCGAGGCCGAGCATGCCGGCACCCGCATCCTGGTGGCGGCCGATGCGGCGGACGCCTATCTGCAGATCCGCGGCTATCAGGCCCGTCTGGCCTTCGCCCAGGAGCAGATCGCCGCCGACAGCCATTTGCTCGACCTCGTCACGCTGCGCCAGGCGCGCGGCGTCGCCACCGACCGCGAGGTGGCCCAGGCCGATGCGTTGACCGCCCAGGCCCGGGCCCTCGTGCCGCCGCTGCGGATCGGGCTGGAGGCTCAGCTGAACCGGCTCGACGTGCTGCTGGGCGCCCAGCCGGGCACCTATGCCAAGGAATTGTCGGCGGCCGCCGACATCCCGGCCGTTCCGGCGGTCGATCCCGCCGATCCGGCCGATCTGCTGCGCCGCCGCCCCGACGTGATCGCCGCCGAGCGCCAGCTGGCCGCTTCGAACGCCCGCATCGGCTCGGCGGTCTCGGACTATTATCCGAAGCTGAACCTGTCGGCCCTGCTCGGCTTCGAATCGATCAATACCCAGCAGCTGCTGACCGCCCAGGCCTTCCAGCCGCAGGCGGTGGCCGGGCTGCGCTGGCGCCTGTTCGATTTCGGCAAGGTCGATGCCGAGGTCGAACAGGCCAAGGGCGCCAATGCCGAAGCGCTGGCCCGCTATCGCGCCTCGGTGCTGCGGGCGACCCAGGATGTCGAGAACGCGCTGACCTCGCTGGCCCAATCCGCCGAACAGACCCGCGAGCTGTCGCGCGAGGCCGCCTCGCTGACGCGGGCTCGCGATACCGCCGAGGAAGCCTATCGCGGCGGCGCGGTCAGCCTGCTCGACGTGCTGGACAGCGACCGCCAGCTGCTGATCGCCCAGGACGATCTGGCCCGGGTGCGGGCCGAGACGGCCCGCTCGGCGGTCAGCTCCTACCGCGCCCTCGGCGGCGGCTGGTGAGGAGGAGCCTGCAGTTTATGTGACGCCTGCGCTCCGCTTCGGCGAGGGCTCAGGCGCCGCTCGGGCTTAAGAGCATTTCGCGATTCTAAGGAATCGCAAAACACTCTAGTGTTGTCCCGTGCCGGCCCAATCCTTCCATATCGCGCGGATTTCCGTCAGTCCGCACCATCAGATGTTCGACGAACTGACGGCGACGGTTGCCGCAAGTCTGGTCGATCTCGGCCATTCCTGCACGGCGGCGGTCAATCAGTTCCGGCCGGGCGCGGTCAATATCCTGATCGGCGCCACCCTGTTCGCGGCGCGCGATCTCGGACTGGCCCGTCATCTGGCCGGACAGCCTTATATTCTCTATCAGCTCGAACAGCTCGACGACCGGCACGGCCTGCTGCCGCACTGGCCGGAATATCGCGAGGTGATGGCGGGCGCCCTGCAGCTCTGGGATTACGGCCCGTCGAGCAGCGCCTGGCTGCGCGAGCGCGGCCTGACCGTGACGACCCTGCCGCCCGGCCATCATCCCTGCCTGGAGATGATCCCGCCGGCACCCAGCCAGGATCTCGACATCGTCTTCGCCGGAACGCCGCATCCGCGCCGCCAGCATATTCTCGACGCGCTGAGGCCGTCCGGCGCCTCGGTGGTCCATCTGCACGGCGTCTATGGGGCGCAGCGCAACCAGGCGGTGGCGCGGGCCAAGATCGTCCTGAACATCCATGCCTGGGACGGGCTCGCCGCGCTGGAGACGGTGCGCCTGTCCTTCATGCTGGCCAATCGCCGGTTCATCGTGTCGGAGAGGGGTGACCACGATCCCTATGACGGCGGCGTGATCTATTCCCGCTACGAGGATCTGGTCGATACCTGCCTGCATCATCTGCGGCAATCGCCCGAGCGCCGCCAGAAAATCGCCGAGCGCGGTTACCAGGCCTTGCGGGCGCAGAGCATGACCGAGGCGCTCAGGCCTTTGGTCGGAGCAGCCTGACCGCCGCCAGCGCGCCGGCCAGGATGATCGCGGTGATCGCGCCGAGCGCCAGATCGCCGCCCGGCCAGCCGAAACCGGCTCCTTCCCCCGTCCAGAACAGGCCGAACGCGGTCAGCAGCACGCCGACGGCGAATTTCAGGCTGTTTTCCGGCACGCGGGTGAGGGGCCGGTGCAAGGCCAGGCCGAGGGCGATCACCGCCAGCAATGCCGCCGTCGCTCCGGCGCCGGCGGCTGTCCATTCCTGCCCGGCCGCACCGATCGCCAAGACGATGAAGATGACCTCGATCCCCTCCAGCATGACGATCTTGAAGGCGGTGCCCGTTGCCACCCAGTCGCGCCGCCCGGCGCGCGGTTCGGCTGTCAGCCGTCCGGTCTCGGCGGCATAGAGGGCGGCTTCGTCATGCAGCGGGATCAGCCCCGCCGCGCGCTTCACCGCTTTTCTCAGCCAGCGCAGCCCGAACAGCAGCAACAGGGCGCCGACCGCCAGCTGCACCAGGTGCAGCGGCAGCAGGGTCAGCGATCCGCCGAACAGCGCCAGCAAGGCCAGCAGCAGCGCGAGACCCGCCGCGGCGCCTTCCAATGCCGGCCGCCAGCCGCGCGTCGCACCGACGGCGAGGACGACCGTCAGTGCTTCGACGAACTCGACCAGGGAGGCCAGAAAGGCGGCGGTGAAAGTGGGGAGATGTAAAAGCATTAGAATAACTAACGGTTGTAAAGATGGCGGGGGAACGGTTCGGCGTGTATAGTAACCTTACAAGAAGAGGATGGTCATGCCGACATACAGTTTCGCACCGGCCAACAGCAATAGCATCCAAGCCTGGGACTCCGCCACGATCTGGTCGCCCGCCGCGGTGCCGGACGGCAGCTCCGCTGTGGTTGTGCTCCCCGAAATCTATGCGACGGCGACCGGAAATCCGGTCTTCTACGAAGTCCAGGTCCAGGCCAGTGAAAGCTACACGGTCAGCGCCGTCAACGACGCCTATGAGACGATCTACAATCAGGGCACCCTGACCGTCCTGAACGAGATGACGATCGGCCCGGCGGGCGAGCTCTATAATTATACCGGAACGCCGGTCTATTCCTTCGGGTCGCTGCTGAATGACGGCCAGATCTCGACCACCGGCCAGATCAATGTCGCCGGGACGGTGGTCAATAACAGCATCATCGCCGGTAATCTGACCGTCACCGCCGCCCGGTTCGAGAATATCGGAACCCTTTATGGCTCCAACGGCACGCTGACCATCGCCTTGTCGGACGGCGATGCGGGGTTCGTCAATGTCTCGGGCGGCACCCTGACCGGCGGCTCCTACGAACTGGGCGCCGGCCAGACCATCGACATCGACGTCAAAGGGCCGATCACCACCTTGGCCGCCAAATATGACTATTTCGGCGGCACACTGCAGACCTATGACGCCACCGGCACCCGCTATGTCCCGGTGCAATCGAGTCTTACCACCATCGCGCCATCGGGCCTGCTTTCCATCGCGGGCAGCTATGTCAACGGCAGCGCCCTGACGCTGCAGGGGCAGATCATCATCGATGGCGGCAGTTTTTCGGCTCCCGCTTTGACCATCGCGGCGGGCGGCGCCGTGGCCGCCAGCGCGTTCGGGGCCACGGCGACCTTGTCGGCGTCGGGCGGGATCGTCGATAACGGGTCGATCCAGGCGATGATCAGTTCCGAGAATGCCGGGTTCGGTGAATATGAGAACAGCACCCTGCTGATCTCTTCGGCGGTAACCGGCAGCGGGACTTTGGTGGTCGGGGCGGGGCAGGTCTATCTCAGCGAAGCCACCTTCAAGAACGCCACGGCGACGGTCACGCTGGAGCTGGCGGCGGCGGATTCGGCCGCGGTCGTGTTCGCCGACGCGACGGGGACGCTGCAGCTCGATGCGCCGAAATCCTTCACGGGCACGATCCAAGGGTTCGCGACGGGCGACACGGTCGTGCTGTCGGGGGTCAGCCTGACCTCGGTAATCAGCACCTCCTACAGCGGCGGCGTGCTCAGCCTGGTCACCAGCAGCGGCGTCATCGATCTCGCTTTCCAGGGGAATTACACCGCCTCCAGCTTCTCGCTGGCGGCAGGCGCCCAGCCGCTCAGCAGTTCGCCGGCCAGCATCGTCATCACCGACGCCGATGGCAGCGTCTCCCCGGCCTGGAGCGCGGCGGCCGCGATCGCCGCCTATCACGCCGGCACGTTGGGTAGCCACGCGATAGTGGCCGATGCCGCGGGCGAGGTGGCCGCCAATCTCGATGGGCTGGAGACACTGGCGGCCGCGGGCGACCTCTCCTCGATCGTCCAGACCGACCTGGGCAGTCCGGTCGGGCCGGTCGCGCCGCCGGCCATGACCGTGACCGCGGCGCAGTTTCTGTCGGATGGCAAGGCGCTTGCCCTGATCGACAGCGTTTATACGCTCATCGTCACCGGAGCGACCGCCATGCAGGCCGAGAGCATTGCGGGCCAGTCGCATGTCGGCTCGATCGCGGTTTCCGATACCGCCGCCGATATCGGCGGGCAGATCGATCAGTTGGGCGCTCTCGCCGCGACGGGGCAGGTAACGTCCATCGCGGCCACCGATGCCGGCTTTGCCGCCATCGCCGTGACGTCGACGCAATTCGCCACCGACCATACCGCCTTCGACGTGATGAGCGGCAATTTCACCGTCAATGTCACGGCCTCGGCGGCCAATGCCACGGTCGAGGGACTGACCGGCAAGGGTGTCACGGTGATCTTCTCGGGCACCGCCGGCGACTATTCCCTGACGGCCCAGGGCGACGGCATCGGCCTGACGGTGACCGACACCGGCACCGGCCGCACCAGCGCCGACAGCCTGCGCGGCGTGACCGCCATCAAATTCAGCGATTTCACCGATATCGTCGCCCAGACGCCGGGCAGCGGCGAGGCCGGCCATGTCACCACCGGCAATGTCACCGAACTCTACGGCGCGGTGTTCGGCCGGCTGCCCGACGTGCCGGGACTGGCCTATTACCAGGCCCAGGCGTCGGCCCATCCCGATCAGCCGCTGACCCAGTTCGCGCAGCAATTCCTGGCCTCGCCGGAATATATCAACAACCCGGCCCACAATTACGCCCAGAGCAGCGCCGGCGACGCGCAGTTCATCACGGACTGCTACGAGAACCTGCTGCACCGGGCCCCGGAATCCGGGGCTATTCCCTATTACCAGACCATCATCAACAGCATCACCGCTAACCTGACGCCCGGCACCGCCGCCTATGCCGCCGCCCAGACGCTGGGTCATGCCTATGTGCTGACCGATTTCAGCGCCTCGGCGGAGTTCCTGCAGGATGTGCAGGTGACGGCGCAGACCCCGTCGAGCGCCCAGCACTGGCTAGTCCTGGTGTGAGACGACCACCTTGCCGTGCGCGGAATTGCGCGCCACGGCTTCGTGAGCGGTTTCGATCTCGGCCCAGGTGAAGATGCGCGGATCGAGGCGGGGCCGCAGCTTGCCGGCATCGGCCAGGGCGGCGGCCTTGGCCAGGATCTCGCCATGATGGGCACGGCCTTCGCCGGTCAGCAGCGGCAGCAGGGTGAACACGCCGGAATAGCTGGCGCCCTTGAAGGATAGAGGCGCCAGGGCATGGGTGCCCCAGCCCAGCGCGGTCACCACATGGCCGAAGCGGGTCACGGCGGCGAACGAGGCATCGAGGCTGGCGCCGCCCGCCGTGTCATAGACCACGTCGAAGCCGCGTCCATCGGTCAGTCGGGCGACATAGTCGGCCGGCGTCTCGGCGCGGTAATCGATCGGCGAAGCGCCCAGTTCGGCGATCACCGCGGCATTTCCCGCAGACCCGGTGGCGAAGGGGATGGCGCCGAACGCCAAAGCCAGCTGCACCACCAGATGGCCGACGCCGCCGGCGCCGCCTTGCACCAGAACGGTCTGACCCGCCTGCACCTTGGCGCGGTCGACCAGCCCTTCCCAGGCAGTAATGATGTTGAGGGGCAAGGAAGCGGCTTCGCGCATCGACAGCGAGGCCGGCTTGCGCGCCAGCAGATCGGCGTCAGCGGCGACATAGTCGGCCAGCGATCCCTGGATGCCGCCGACGCCGCCGGTCATGCCATAGACCTCGTCGCCGGGCTGGAAGCGGGTGACACCGGAACCGACCGCCTCGACCGTGCCGGCCAGTTCCATGCCCAGAATGGCGGGCAGGGGATGGCGGGCATGTCCCGCGGCGCCGGCGCGGATCTTGGTATCGAGCACGGTGACGCCGCTGGCCTGCACGCGAACCAGCACTTCGCCGGCGGCGGGAACGGGCTGGGGCATTTCAATCGGCCGGAACGGGGCGTTCGCGGCATCCAGCATCAAGGCACGCATGATTTTTCTCCTGCAACGGATGGCGGCAGGGTAGAAAGAAGTCTGTCATCATTCAAATCGTTTGGAATCATGAACTACATCATTGAAAATGATCTTAGACGCATCGATTTGAACCTGCTGCTGGTGCTGCATGTGCTGCTCGAAGAACGCAATGTGACGCGAACGGCGGAGCGGCTTTATCTCGGCCAGCCCGCCATCAGCGGCGCCTTGGCCCGCCTGCGCGCGGCCTTCTCCGATCCTCTGTTCATCCGCACCCCGAAAGGCATGCAGCCGACGCCGCGGGCCGAGGCGCTGGGGCGTCAGGTCGAGCCGTTCCTGCGGTTGCTTCACGCCGAATTACGCGGCGCGCCGTCCTTCGATCCTGCCATCAGCACCCGCATATTTCATCTCGGCATGAGCGACGCGCTGGAGGCGGCGCTGATGCCGGCCCTGCTGGGCCATGTGCAGGAACAGGCGCCCGGCGTGCGGATCGTCGCCCATCAGGCCGATAGCGAGCGGCTGCCAGCCTTGCTGGATGCCGGCGAGATCGAGCTGGCGGCCGGGGTGCTGGAGCCGCCCGCCGCCTGGCACCGGCAGCGGCCTTTGTTCGACTGGCATTTCGTCTGTCTCTATGACCGCGACCGCATCGCGGTAACGGAAAATCCCCTGCCGCTGGAGACCTATCTGGCTCATCCGCATCTGCTGACCTCGTTCAGCGCCGGGCTGACCGGGGCCATCGACGAGCGCCTGGCGGCGCTGGGCGAGACGCGGCGGGTGATTTTCTCCAGCCGCAATTTCTCCACCTCGGCGGTGATGCTGAGAAGCATGGCGGCCTTCACCACTCTGCCGAGCTATTACGCGCAGGTCTGGGGCGAAGCGCTTGGGCTGGCGGTCGCGGACTTGCCGTTCGACATGCCGGTCTCGTCGGTTTCGATGATGTGGAACGCGGCGGAGGATTTAGATCCCGGCCTGTCCTGGCTGATCAGCTCACTTTCCCGCGCAGCGGAGCGGCTTCGCCGGCCAGGCTGTTGAAGCGGGATTCGAAATCGCCGATGAAATCATGCGCGCCGGTATGGGTAAGGCGGCTTTTCAGATCCAGCCAGATCTCGCCGCCAATGTCGCGGAAGCGCTTGCAGAAGGCGTAATCCTCGCTGAGATAGTCGCCCTGGGCGTCGATGCCGGTATCGAACAGCGCATAGAGGTTCCGGCTGTGATAGCTGTCGTCGAACAGCACATGGGTGCGGCGGATGTGAAGCTGCGGATAGGCGGCGAACAGGCGCTCGAACACCGACCGGCGGATCAGCTGGAAGCCGCCGCCGACATAGGACGCGGTGGCGAAATCGTGCGAATCATATTTCACCTCATGCGCGTCGCACAGGGTACCGACATAGCGGAACGCCGCCTGGGGAAAGGATTCCCCGGCGCGAAGCCGTTCCTCGGCACCTTTCCAATCCATGCTCTTGACCGGATAGAAGGCGCCGGCGAAATCGCGGTTGGCCAGCAGCAGGCGATGGACCTGCTCGGGCTGGAACGAGATGTCGGCGTCGATGAACATCATATGCGTCGCCTGCGGATCATCCATGAACAGCGACACCAGGGTGGTGCGGGCCCGCGAGACCAGCGAATCGTTCCCGACGAATTTGAGGCTGAGGGTGAATGCGCCGGTATAGGCGGCGTAATCCATCAGGCGCATCACCGACAGAATATAATCCTGGTGCAGCAGACCGCCGAAGCAGGGAGTGGCGATCATGATCTTGGGAGGCATCGGGGACTCCTGGAATTATAGATAAAAATTCGAGGGCGGGACTCCGAAATGCTTTTTGAACATCACTGTGAACGCACTTTGACTAGCGTAACCGCAATCGAAAGCGGCATCTATTATCTTCTCGCCATCGGCAATTCTGCGCAGCGCGAACAGCAGCCGGGCCGTCCGATCAGGGCATCGCTGATCGCTTTGGCGCGGGGATCGGAGGGCAGGGGCAGATGCAGCGCCAGAATGTCCGAGGCGCGCAACTTGTCGAGCAGCAGGCGCATCAGCCGCCCGTTCCGGCTGTCCGCCGCACATCCTGACGTCGCGCCGGGACTGGGCGGCTACCCTCTCCCGGCGGTTCCTTTCTCGCCTATCGGCACGGAAATTCATAAGACAAGCGGGATGACTTTAAACTCGATCAAACGTCATCATGCTCTAACGAAGCCCGTATTTCCGGTAGATCCGCTCGATCTCGCCGGAAGCCTCGATCACCTTCAGTCCCGCATTGAAGGCGTCGCGGTCGGCGGCATGGCGGAACGCCGCCCGCACGCCGAGGGTCGGGAAGATCGGGTGGAAGGTGATCTTGGCCGAAGTGTCCATCTCGGACGCCAGGCGGTGCGCGTACCAAAGGAAGATGTTGCGGTCGACCAGGTCGACATCGGCGCGCCCGGCCCAGAAGAATTTGGCTTGGCGGTATTGCGAGGTGAATTCGGTGTAGGCGAGGTCGCCCGGCCCGGCGGGATGCAAACGCCCGAGATCGAGATCCTCCCACGCCTTCTGCCAGGCGGCGATGCTGTGGCCGAACAGATCGGCAGGGCTGTTCAGCGTGATGTTCTTGGATTTCAGGGTCGCCGCGACATTGGCGTAGGTCAGATAGATGTCGGAATAGAATACGTCGCCGACCTGTCCGGGCTGCACGCCGGTGATCACGTCGGCCGAGCCGTCGGCCAGGGAGACGGCGACCCGCCGGTTGGGCAGCAAAGCGGGGGAGACGGTATTGCCGGAAACCGCCAGGGCGGCGGAAATTATATCCGCCTCGAGGCCTTTGACCGTACCGTCCTCGACCCAGACATAGGGTGCCTTGTCCTGATCGAACGCCACTTTGACCTCGCGCGCCGCAAGCGGTTGCGCCAGACACCAGGCGGCGAGGAAAAGGATCGGGGCCGTTGCGGTCCTCAGCGGTGGAGCTCCTCACCAAGACTATGGTGGAAAGTGGTGCCGGCTACAGGGATCGAACCCGTGACCCCCTGATTACAAATCAGGTGCTCTACCAGCTGAGCTAAGCCGGCACGTAGGTCTTTCTAAAGCGATGCGAAGATGGCTGCAATAGCTTGTGTGGCGAGGATGACACTGAAAAAAAAGCGGGATAGGATCATGCCCTAGAATTACGGAGATGGGCTTTGATTCAGGCTGCTTTCGTCACCGCGCCCCGGGGAGGGCGCTTCCTCTTTCTTTTCGCCGCAGCGTTATTCATGGCCGCACCGGCCGGCGCTACGGAAACAATCTGGCAGAAGGGCAATGATTTCGTTCGCATCGAAAAGGCGGACGGGGGAACTGCTCCCAGCAGCCTGCCCAAGCTGAGCGCCGACGCCGTGCGCGCGGTTCTGGCCTCGGTGCAGGTCAGCGGCGACAGCGATACCGGTCCGCTGTTCGACAGCGACCAGCTGTCGACCCTGGCGGCGCCGGTGGCCCGGGCGCTGGCCCAGCTGCAGCCCGGCCAGGACGTCACCTTCGCGGTGAAAGCCCAGGGCGGTATTCTCGATTATATCGGCCCGCCGCGCGCCACCGCCGGACGCATCTTCCTTGATGGCGATTCGGTCGGCCTGATCATCGGCATGGTGCACGGCACCTTCCTGACCAGCACTTTCGCCGCCGATCCGGCGCGTATCCGCACCGGCTCGCGCCTGTCCGCCCAGGAAACCGAGCACCGCATCGTTCCCGGCGGCGCCGTCACGTTGGCCATGGCCGGCCGCGGCGATTGGGCCAAGATCTCGTCCTTCGCCTGGACCGGTACCTATGGCATGCCGGTGGCGCAGACCCCGGCCATTCCGGCTGCCGCGGCTCCTGTTGCCGCCGTTGCTCCCGCACCGGTTCCGGCCGAGGCGGCTCCTGCCACGCCCGCCGCCGCTTTGGCGGCTCCGGCTCCGCAGGACCCGGCCCAGATCGAACAGCGCTTCGCCGCTTTGAAGCGCCTGCTCGACAATCACATGATCAGCCAGGACGAGTACGATCACGCCAAGGCGGATCTGCTCAAGGCGATGGCGACGCTGCCGGGTCACTGAAGTCATTGGTGGGGTGCGGGGGAGGAGGCTCCCCCGCCTTTAACGCCGGTTGAGTTCGTAGAGCGCGACCGCCGCCGCATTGCTGACGTTCAGGCTTTCCACCAGGTCGGTCTGCGGCAATTTCACCAGATAATCGCAATGTTCGCGGGTGAGGCGGCGCAGGCCTTCGCCTTCGCTGCCCATCACCAGGGCGATGCGGCCGCTCAGTTTCGCCTCGGCCAGCGTCTTGTCGGCTTCGCCCGCCATGCCGGCGATCCAAAAGCCGGCTTTCTTCAGCTCTTCCAGGGCACGGGCCAGATTGACGGTCTTGACCAGCGGCAGGCGCTCCAGCGCGCCGGAAGCCGATTTGGCCAGGGTTCCGGTCTCGTCCGGGGCATTCTTGTCCTGCATTACCAGTCCGACGGCGCCGAACGCGGCGGCCGACCGTAGCACCGCGCCGACATTATGCGGGTCGGTGACCTGGTCCAGCACCATGATGACGGCATTGTCGCGGCCCTCGGCCAGATCGACCAGGTCGGCGATGTCCATCGCCGGCAGCGGATCGGCGGAAAGCGCGATGCCCTGATGCACCGCGCCGTCGGGCAGCATCTGGTCGAGATCCTGGCGGCCCATGATCTCGGGCTGCGGCAGGCGGCGCGTCTTGGCCAGGCGGTCCAGCTCGGCGCCGTGGGTGCGGACGGTTTCGGCGGTGGCCATCAGGCGATGGCAGGTGCGGTTCGGGTTGGCCAGCGCCGCCAGAACCGGGTGGACACCCCATAATAATAAACCTTGACGGGAGCCGCGGCCGGCGGATGAGCGGTTGGGTTTCTGGGGGCGATTCATGCGCGGCGGCCTTTCGGTAAAAATCTTCTGTGGATGGTGTGTTTTACCCGCTCTTTTCGGATTGACAATGGGTGTCGAATACCTTTATTTCCCACTTCCCGTCGTTCCGGGCGTCTGGAGCGGTATGGAGGAGTGGCCGAGCGGTCAATGGCAGCAGACTGTAAATCTGCCGACGATAGTCTACGTTGGTTCAAATCCAACCT
>JAJPHO010000019.1 GCA_021325215.1 Alphaproteobacteria bacterium | reverse complement strand
GGATGCCACTGAACGCCGAGGCAGAAACGCTTCGAGCGATCCTCGATGCCTTCGATCACCCCGTCGGCGCTGCGGCTGTTGACGGTGATATTGGCGGGCACCGCCTTCACCGATTGATGATGCGCCGAATTGACCGGAATGCTGGCCGCGCCGACGATCTCGTGCAGCAGCGTGCCGGTTTCGACCGACACATCGTGGCCGGGTTCGGTGCGCGGATTGGGCTGCTCATGCGCCAGCGGGCTGTCGACTTCGTCGGGGATGTGCTGCACCAGGGTGCCGCCCAGCGCCACCGCCAGCAATTGCTCGCCGCCGCAGATGCCGAAGATCGGCATGTCGCGCTCGATGGCGCCCTTGACGATGGCCAGCTCGAACGCCGTGCGGCGCGACTTCAGGGTCACGGTGGCGTGGCGGCTGGACGCGCCGAAGAGGGCCGGATCGACGTCGAAGGCGCCGCCGGTGATCATCAGCCCGTCGATCTTGTCGAGATAAGCCTCGGCCAGCTCGGGATGGTGCGGCAAGGGCATGGGCAGGCCGCCCGCTTCGGCGATGGAATCGCAATAATTCTGGCGCAGCGCGTACCAGGGCATTTTTGAGTAGCCGCCCGGCTCTTCGCTGTCCAAAGTGATGCCGATCAAGGGAGTTTTCATGGGGCGCACCCTAAACCGTATGCCGTCGTTTCTGCAAACCGCATTTGAAGAGGCGGAATCCGCCGGGGCACGCGGCGAAGTGCCGGTCGGTGCCGTGGTGGTCAAGGATGGCGAAATCATCGCCCGCGCCGGCAACCGTGTCGAGGAGCTGAAAGACCCCTCCGCCCACGCCGAAATCCTCGCCATCCGCGAGGCCGGCCGCCTGTTGGGCGAGCCGCGCCTGATCGAGTGCGACCTCTATGTCACCCTGGAACCCTGCCCGATGTGCGCGACGGCGATTTCCTTCGCCCGCATCCGCCGGCTCTATTTCGGCGCCTATGATCCGAAGGGCGGCGGCGTCGATCACGGGCCGCGCATCTACGGCCAGCCGACCTGCCACCATGCGCCGGAGGTGATCGGCGGGCTGGAGGAAGTGCGGGCCGGCGAGATGCTCAGAAAGTTCTTCCAGGAACGACGGTAGCTTTGAAACACCAAGGCCGCCAAGAACACCAAGCGGCCTGTGCGGTCTCGATGCCGACATTTGAAGAAAGCCTGCTTGGTGTTCTTGGTGTGCTTGGTGTTTAACCCAACGCCCGCCAACCGATGTCGCGGCGGCAGAACCCGTCTTCCCATTCCAGCAGATCGACCGCCTTGTAGGCGCGCTCGCGCGCTTCGGCCAGGGTCGGCGCCGCGGCGGTAACGCCCAGCACGCGTCCACCGGTGGCCACGACGTTTCCGGAGGCGTCGAAGCCGGTGCCGGCATGCAGCACCTTGACCCCCGGCACGGCGTTGGCCTTGTCGAGCCCGCCGATCACGCCGCCCTTCTTGTAGGAACCGGGATAGCCGGCGGCGGCCATCACCACCACCATGGCCGGATCTTCCGACCACTCGACCTTGTGCCCGGCCAGCTTGCCTTCGCAGGCGGCCAGCAGCAGCTCGACGATGTCGGACTTCAGGCGCGCCATCAGCACCTGGCATTCGGGGTCGCCGAAACGGACATTGTATTCCAGCAGGGTCGGCTCGCCATTCTCGATCATCAGGCCGGCGAACAGCACGCCGCGATAGGGCGTCCCGGCTTCGGCCATCGTCTTGACCAGCGGGGTTACGCAGCGATCCATGATCTTCTGCTGCACGTCGGCGGTCGCGACCGGCGCCGGCGAATAGGCACCCATGCCGCCGGTGTTCGGGCCGGTATCGCCGTCACCCACCCGTTTATGATCCTGGGCGGCGATCAGCGGCAAGGCGGTCTTACCGTCGACGATGGCGAAGAAGCTGGCCTCCTCGCCGGGCAGGAAGCTTTCGATCACCAGCTCGTCGCCGGCGTCGCCGAACTGCTTGCCGGTCATCATCTGGTCGACGGCGGTCAGCGCTTCCTGTTCCGACATCGCCACCACGACGCCCTTGCCGGCGGCCAGCCCATCGGTCTTCACCACGATCGGCGCGCCGTTCTTGCGGATGAAGGTCTTGGCGGCTTCGGCATCGGTGAAGCGGCCATAGGCGGCGGTCGGAATGCCGGCCTTGGCGACCATATCCTTCATGAAGCCCTTCGAGCCTTCCAGGCGGGCGGCGGCGGCGCTGGGGCCGAAAGCCTTGATGCCGGCGGCATCCAGCCTATCGACCAGACCCGCCACCAGCGGACCTTCGGGACCGACGACGACCAGGTCGATCTTCTGCTCGACGGCGAATTTTTCCAGGGCGTCGACGTCTTCGGCGCCGATCGGCACCAGGGTCGCCATCTCCTTGATCCCGGCATTGCCCGGCGCGCAATAGAGCGTCTTGCACAAAGGCGAGCGGCTGATCGCCCAGCACAACGCATGTTCGCGGCCACCCGAACCCACCACCAGAATCTTCATGTCGGACATCCCCACTTCAAAATTGCCCCCTTAGTAGGGCAAAGTACGCCCATGGATCAAGACACTCCCCCGCGCAGCAACGCTCCGGAATATTCCGTCAGCGAGATTTCCAACGCCCTCAAGCAGACCGTCGAGCAGACCTTCGAGCATGTCCGCGTCAAGGGCGAGATCTCCGGCTTCAAGCGCCACAGCTCCGGCCATCTCTATTTCGCCCTGAAGGATGCCGAGGCGGTGCTCGACGCCGTGTGCTGGCGCGGTTCGGCCACGCGCCTCGGCATGACTCCCGAGGACGGCATGGAAGTGGTGGCCGTCGGACGCCTGACCACCTATCCCGGCCGCTCGAAATACCAGATGGTGGTCGAGCGGATGGAGCTGGCCGGCCAGGGCGCGCTGCTGAAGCTGCTGGAGGACCGCAAGAAGAAGCTGGCCGCCGAGGGCCTGTTCGATCCGGCGCGCAAGAAGAAGCTGCCCTTCCTGCCCGAGGTGATCGGCGTGGTCACCTCGCCGACCGGCGCCGTCATCCGCGACATCCTGCACCGCCTGTCCGACCGCTTCCCGCGCCATGTGCTGCTATGGCCGGTCGCCGTGCAGGGCGACGGCGCCGCGCAGCAGGTGGCCGATGCCATCGACGGCTTCAATGCGCTGCCGAAAGGCGGACCGATTCCGCGCCCGGACCTTCTGATCGTCGCGCGCGGCGGCGGATCGCTGGAAGATCTGTGGGCCTTCAATGAGGAAGTGGTGGTGCGCGCCGCCGCCGCTTCGCAGATTC
Source organism: Alphaproteobacteria bacterium (assembly GCA_021325215.1). GTDB lineage: Bacteria > Pseudomonadota > Alphaproteobacteria > Rhodospirillales > Magnetospirillaceae > JAJPHO01. Next base: position 22,371 of record JAJPHO010000019.1, on the reverse strand, counting down.
CACTGATCTCGGCGGTCGGACACGAGACCGACACCACCCTGATCGATTACGCCTCGGACCGCCGCGCCCCGACCCCGACCGGAGCGGCCGAGATGGCGGTTCCGGTACGCTCGGAATTGCTGCTGAAGACTCGCGATTACGAGACCCGCCTGCTGGGCGGCCTGCAGCGTCAATTGACGGAGCGGCGCACCCGCCTCGACGGGCTGGCGCGCGGCCTGGGCGATCCCCGCCGCCGGCTGGAGGAACTGGGCCAGCGGCTGGACGATTGGGGCGAGCGCCTGCCGCAAGCGCTGGTCAATCTGACCCGCCACCGCGCCTCCGACCTCGCCCGCATCGCCGCGCGGCTGGAACCGGCGCTGAAAAGCCGCGTGCAGACCGAAACCGCCAAGCTGGACCGCGACCGCCTCAAGCTCGACCAGGCCGCCAGCCGCCTGGCCGCCGCCTGGCCGCGCGTGCTGACCGACCGCCAACGCCATCTCGACCAGCTCGGCAAGCTGCTGAAGAGCTATTCCTACGAGGATGTGCTGGAGCGCGGCTTCGTGGTGGTCAAGGATTCCAAGGGTCACGCCGTCACCAAGGCCGATCAGGCCAAGCCGGGCGCGCATCTGTCGCTGCTGTTCGCCAAGGATCAGGAAGTGGCGGTCACCGTCGACGGCACGCCCCCACCCAAGCCCTCCGCCCCGAAACCCAAGGATTCGCGACAAGGAAATCTGCTATAAGGCAAATATTCCCCAAGATCGCAAAATTCCCATATATGAAAATTTCATTTTAGTTTTGTAACTACCGAGAAAAACTGTAACTCGACTTAATTCGATCTTGTCCTAATAAAGCCCCATTCGATTTTCACCGGATGGGGGAAGTGATGCGGGGAATTGGCTACTTCGGCTGCTTAGTGACGGCGGGCGTTCTGTCTACCGTGGGGAACATCGCCGCCGCTCAGGCGCCGGCCGCCGAGCCCGAGCAGTTCATCGTCACCGGCACGCGCGAAACCGCGCAGACCCAGTTCACCGCTTTGTCGCCGGTCGACGTCTTTTCCAAGGACACGATCACCTCGGTCTCGACCGACCATCTCGACGAAGTTCTGGCCACCATCGTGCCCTCTTACGATGTGAAGCGCCTGCCCGCCTCCGACGGACCGGAATTCATCAAGCCGGCCTCGCTCGACGGCCTGTCGCCGGACATGACCCTGGTGCTGCTGAACGGCAAGCGCTTCCATCGCTCGGCCTTCATCGAGGGCAGCGGCCAGAGCGCCGGATCGCAATCGGCCGATCTGGCGCAGATCCCCACCTTCGCCATCGGCCATGTGGAAGTTCTGCGCGACGGCGCCTCGGCGCAATATGGCTCGGACGCCATCGCCGGCGTGATCAACATCCTGCTCGACACCAAGCCCGGCTTCGAAGCCTATGGCGAGGGATCGCAATTCTATGCCGGCGACGGCGGCACCGGCAGCGCCGGCGCGCGCGCCGGCTTCGCCCTGGGCGATGGCGGACATCTGGTGGTCACCACCCAGCTCGAACGCGGAGAGCCGACCTCGCGCACCACCCAGCGCCCCGACGCCATCGCGCTCCAAGCCGCCAATCCCTCGCTCACGGTGCCCAATCCGGTGCAGCGCTGGGGCAATCCCGCCGAAGAGACCTTCAAATCGGCGGTCGATGCGGCGTTGCCGATCGGCGATTTCGCCGAGGCATACGCTTTCGGCACCTTCGGCACCGGCAACAGCGTGGCCGACATCAATTGGCGCAATCCCGCCACCAATCCCACCATCTTCGGCAATGCGGCGTCGCAGAAGATCTTCCCCGGCTATACGCTCAATTCGCTCTATCCCGCCGGCTTCACCCCGCATGAAGGCATCAATTACATGGACGGCCAGGGCGTAGTCGGCCTGCGCGACACGCGCGGCGAGGACCTGACCTGGGACCTCAGCACCTCGTGGGGCCGCAATGACAGCCAGTTCCTGCTGTTCAACTCGATCAACGCTTCGCTGGGCCCCAGCAGCCCGGTCAATTTCAATCTCGGCCATCAGGTCCAGACCGAGGTGAACGTCAATTTCGACTCGGTCTATCAGCTGCGCCTCCAGCCGCTGCCCGACCCGATCAACATCGCCTTCGGCGCCGAACGCCGCGACGAAGCCTACAAGATCGCCGCCGGCGATTACGGCTCCTACGCGGTCGGACCCGGCGCCGCCGCCGGGCTGGCCCCGGAGGCGAACGGCTTCCCCGGCTTCAGCCCGAGCCAGGCCGGCAACTGGAACCAGACCAGCTATGCCGGCTATATCGACATCACCGTGCCGGTGACCAAGGCGTGGAACGTCGAATTCGCCGGCCGCGACGAGAGCTATGACGAGTTCGGCAACACCTTCAATTACAAGTTCGCCACCCGCTACGAACTGACGCCGGAACTGGCCGTCCGCGGCGCCTATTCGACCGGCTTCAAGGCGCCGACTGCGGGTGAACTGAACTCGACCTCGACCAGCCAGTCGCTGGACAGCGCCACCCTGACGCTGATCACCTCGGGCCGGCTGTCGCCGCTCAATCCGGTAGCCCAATTCTTCGGCGCCAAGCCGCTGACGCCGGAAGAATCCAAGACCTACACCGCGGGCGCGATCTGGAAGACCGATTTCGGCGTCACCGGCTCGCTGGACGCCTATCAGATCGACGTCACCAAGCGCTTCAGCCAGTCGCAGACCTTCCTCGTCACCCCCGCCGAGCAGGCCCAGCTGATCGCCTCGGGGGTTCCCGGCGCCGGCAGCATCACGCAGGTCAGCTTCTTCACCAACGATTTCGACACCCGGACACGCGGGATCGACGCGGTCGCCTCCTATCGCTTCAAGGCCGGGCCGGGCACCGCCGATCTGACCGCCGCCTACAGCTACACCGATACCGAAGTGACCGGCGGCAGCCTGGCCGCCAATGGCGACGAGACTCAGCGCGTGCTGTTCAACAACGGCACGCCCAAGCACAACGCCACCACCACCGCCACCTACGAGATCGGGCCGGTCAAGCTGATGGCGCGCATGCGCTATTACGGCGGCTGGACCGACGCCAGCGGCACCGCCGCCGGCACCTCGGTATTCCAGCGCTTCGGCGGCATTCCCTTCGTCGACACCTCGGTCACCTACGATGTCGACGATCATTATTCGCTCCGCCTGGGCGCCGAGAACGTCTTCGACACCTATCCGGACCGTGCCACCAACCAGGCGAACCGCGGGCTTCTCTACTCGCGCAACACGCCCTACGATACCAATGGCGGATTGTTCTATCTCCGCCTGGACGTGAAGTACTGACCATGGACGAGCTCAGCCGCCGAGGCCTGATCGGAATGGGTCTGGCCCTGGCGGCTGGCCCGGCGGCGCTGGGCGCCGAACTTCCCGCGGCTCCCGCCGGCCCCGGCGACGCGGCCTATTGGCGTGCCGTCGCATCGCAATACGACCTGCCGGACGGCGTGACGCAGCTGGAAAACGGCAATTGGGGCAGCATGGCCCGGCCGGTTCTGCAGGCCTATGACCGTCATCTCGACAAGGTCAACCGGCTCAATTCCTATTATTCGCGGCGCGATCTCGGCACCGATGTCGGCGCGTTGCGGCGGCGCATCGCCGGCGAGCTGGACGTGCAGCCGACGGAAATCGCTTTCACCCGGGGCGCCACGGAAGCGCTGCTGACCTTGATCAACGGATATAACCGGCTGCGCCCCGGCGACGCCGTCCTGTATGCCGACCTCGACTATGACAGCATGCAAGCGGGGATGGAGTCGCTGAAGCGCCGGCGGGGCGTCGAGGTGGTGACCATCGCCCTGCCGCAGCCGGCCACCCGGCAGGGGCTGATCGACACCTATGAAGCGGCGCTGTCCGCCAATCCGCGCGTCCGCCTGATGCTGCTCACCCATGTCAGCCACCGCACCGGGCTGGTCCTGCCGGTGGCCGAGATCACCGCCTTGGCCCGCCGTCACGGCGTCGATGTCATCCTCGACGCGGCCCATAGCTGGGGACAGCTCGATTTCCGCCTGTCCGACCTCGGCGCCGATTTCGTCGGCCTGACCTGCCAGAAATGGATCGGTGCGCCGATGGGAACCGGGCTGCTGCATATCCGCGGCGACCGTCTGGCCGATATCGACGCGGCGCCCGGCAGCGAAGACGCCGCCACCGCCGACGCGCGCAGCCGTATCCACACCGGCACCCTCAATTTCGCGGCGTTTCTCGGCATCGGCGACGCGCTCGACTTCCACCAGCGGATCGGCGCGGCGGCCAAGGAAGCGCGCCTGCGCGCCCTGCGCGACCGCTGGGCCGAAGCGCTGCGCGGCTATGGCGACATCGAGATCCTGACGCCGGATGACCCGCGCCTGACCTGCGGCATCACCTCTTTCCGCCGCAGGGGAAAGACCGGCACCGAAGACAACAAGGCTTTGGCGCGCGATCTGCTGGAGCGCTACCGCATCTTCACCGTCGAGCGCACCGGCATGGCCAGCGGCGCTTGCGTCAGGGTGACTCCGGGCGTGTTCACGTCGGAAGACGACATCGACCGGCTGGTCGCGGCGCTGAAAGAGATCTAGGCCGTTTATTTGACCTGGAAATGGATGTCGCCGCTGGCGAACAGCAACTCGCCGCCGCGATGCACTTCGGCGCGCAGGTCATATTTGCCGCGCCGCACCGGCCAGCGGTAATCGCCGCCGTCGGTGGTCGCCAGCCGGGCGCCATTGAGACGCCAATCCACGGTACAGGACGGCTCGCATTTGCCGGTCAGCCCGTCGATGCGGAAATCGAAGCTTTGCAGTTCGGGCGGGATGCGAGGGTCGAAGGCCATCTGCAATCCTTGGGTCGGGCGCGACAGCTCGATCGGCGGTTCGCCGGGCGGCTCGATCGAGCTTTCCTCGGTGCCGGACAGAAAGAATTCGCTACGCTGGGTGCAGCCGGTCTCGGCATCGGTCTTGAGGCAGACCTCTTTACGGACCAGGCGCGGGCTGAGATAGAGCGGCTGGGTGCGTTCGTCGAGATGCAGCTCGGCGAAGATGCTGCGCAAGGCCAGGGCCGGGCCGACCGCGCCGGTCACGCCGTCCATCGGCGAACGGTCGAGATTGCCCATCCAGATCCCGACAACATAGCGGCTGTCGAAGCCCATGGTCCAGGCGTCGCGGTAATCGGTCGAGGTGCCGGTTTTAACGGCGGTCTGAACCGGCAGATTGAGCACGCTGGAATAGCCGAATTCCAGATGGCGCGCCAAGGGGTCCGACAGGATATTGCCGATCAGCGACGCCGCTTCCGGCGAATAGACCTGCTCGCCCCGCTCTGGCGGCGCTTCGTCCTGCACGGTCTTCAGCGGCCGGAACACGCCCTTTTCGGCCAGCGCGGCATAGCCCTGCGCCATCTCGAACAGGGTCACCTCGCCATTGCCCAGCGCCAGCCCTTCCTTATAGATCGAGACGTCGCGATTGAGGCTGGCGAAGCCCAGCCGGTGCAGCCGGTCGAGGTAGGGCGCGGGACCGACGAAGCCGATGGTGCGCAACGCCGGGATGTTGAGCGAATTGCCCAAAGCCTCGCGCAGGGTGATGCGGCCATAGAAGCTGCGGCTGTAATTCTTGAATTCGTGCAGGCCCGACCCGATCGTCTCGGCCATCGGCGAATCGTCGAGCATGGTCGCCGGCGACCAGCCCTGGTCGAGCGCCGCGGCATACAGGAACGGCTTCAGCGCCGAACCGGGCTGGCGCGGAGACACCACCGCGTCGATCGCATCGTCGGCATGCTGCAGCGATTCGGTGCCGCCCACCACCACCCAGGCCAGCACCTCGTTGCTGCGGTGATCGACGACGATGGCGGCGGCGTTGCCCACCGTCAGCTTGGACAGGCTGCGCAGACGTTCGGCGACGATGTCGCGCACCAGGCGCTGCAGATGGATGTCGAGAGTGGAGCGGATGGTGCGCCCCGCCTCTTCGCGCGGCAGGCGCCGGCGCAGCCAGGAAACGAAATGCGGCGCGTCCTCGCTCCAATCGTTGGAGTCGAGCACCAACGGCGCGGCGGCGATTTCTTCCCGCTCGGCCGGGGGCAAGTCCATCGCCTGGGCCAGCCGCCCGATGGCCGGCTCGACGCGCTGGCTGTCGCGATAGAGATCATAGCCCGACGGCGCGCGGGCCAGCACCACCAGGGCCAGCATCTCCTTGCGGGTCAGGGTCGAGAGGTCGCGGTCGAAATAATGCGAGGCCGCCTGCACGACACCGCGCCGGTTGGAGGCGTAAGGCAGCTCGTTGCAATAAAATTCGAGGATCTCGCCCTTGCTGGCCCGGCTCTCCAGCAGCAGGGCCTCCCACAGCTCGACCCATTTCGACCAGAGCGTCCGCGGGCGCGGATGCAGGATGCGCACCACCTGCTCGCTGATCGTACTGCCGCCGCGCACCCGCGAGCGGCTCTTCACATCCTGCCAGGCGGCGCCGGCCAGGGCGGCGAAATCGACGCCGTGATGCTGGTAGAAATGCCGGTCCTCGGACGTCAGGATCGCCTGCAGCAGGAAATCGGGAATCGCATGCAGGGGCACATAATCGAAGCTGTTCCAGCGATTCTGATAGGAAACCCCGAGCGGCACGCCATTCCGGTCGGTGATGGCGGCGCGCTCGGAATCGCGGACGATTTCGGACAAACGCCCCGGCAGCGGCGACATGCTGTGCATGGTCGCCGCGATCAGACCCGCCGCAAGCGCGGCGGGCACGATCCACCAGCGGGGCCTCATGGCGCGGCGTTGGAGGCGATGCCCAGGCTTTCCATGGTGGTTTTCCCATAGATGTCGGGGTCGTACATCTCGGCGGCCAGGGTCGGCATTATGGTGAAATCACCGGCGCCGATCGCCTGCACCACATAGGACAGATGGTAATGTCCAGGCGGCAGATAATCGGAATAGAACCGCGCCGCCTCGTGGCGAAGCTCCTTGTGATTGAAGCTCCAGAAGCTGAAATCATACTCGCTCCAATCGCCGTACTTCACCCACAGCGAGCCGCCGGCCGCCTGGAACCCGCCCTGCGCCGCATCGACCTTGGAATTATTGGCCAGGTCGGTGTTCACTGCTTCGAAGCCGCCCGGGATCGGGTCGTCGACCACGACGAAATTGCGTGCCGTCGGCAGGGTCACATAGAGATCGACCCGCACCACGTCGCCCTGGCGGATGGAATAGGGCTTGGCCAGAAGGGTCCATTTGCCGTCGATCTGATGGCTGTATTCTCGGTGCACCTCGATGCCGGCATTGGTGTCGCCATTCTTGGCGTCGGTCGAGGCATAGCTGAGCCTGGTGGCGTAATAGAGCCGTCCCGTGCCCTGGCGGGTGATGGTCACCTTGCCTTCGCGCCCGACGTCCGAGGGGCCGATCGGATGGCTCAGCGTGACCTGCGGATCGCGGAAATCCTTGAAGGGGGCGCTGCCGATCGGCTGGTCCGCCCAGCTGGCCGCCGCCACGAAGTCGGGCTTGTCCTTCTCATAGACCCGACTGTAATCGGCCAGGGCATTGGCGCAAAACATGTTCTCCTGGGTATTTTCCCAATGGTCGCGGTTGCCGCGGCTCTGGGTGATGCTGCGCACCAGCTTGAACGGCGCATCCGCGGCGATCACGGCGCCGTCCGGCAGAGCGCCGACCGAGACCAGCGCCGACAGCACGGCGCAATTCTCGCGCAGCGGGCTGTAGAGCATGCGGCGGTAACCGTCATCGACCTCTTCGTTGAAGATGAACTTGCCACCGCTCTCCGAAGCGTTGTTGAGCATCAGCTTGGCGGTGTCGCGCGCGACCTGCTCGCCGCCCTTGATATGGGTGGCGGCCAGGGTGAAATGCGCCTTGCCGAACAGGTCCATATCCTTGACGAAGGCGGCATAGCGCTGCAGGTCGGACATGTCCGCCTCGTGATCCTCGGCCAGGGCGGCGAGAGCGACGGCGCGCACCGACGAGACCATGCCGGCGGAATAGAAGCTCGGCGCCACGTCATGGCGCAGCAGATTGCGCAGATAATCATGCAGGCGGCGCTCGACCTCCTCGGGCACCGCATAGCCGGCATGGCGCAGCCAGTTGAAGCTCAGCGCGGTATAGGCGCTGAGATAGGGATCGGCATGCTCGTCGCCGGCGATGAAATAAGCCATGCCGCCATTGGGCGCCTGGAACTCGGTCGCCCGCGCCAGGGTCTGGTCGGGCAACGCCTCGTAGCCGGGCCATTGCACGCTATCCGAGACATAGGCCCTCAGCACCTTGTACTGCGCCGCCATCACGCCGCGGGTCAGCAATTGCTCCCAGCAGGGGTAGGGGTAATCGCGCATATAGCGGAACGCCCCTTCGAGATTGCCGATCACCGTCGGACTGACGCTGACGCTCAAGGAACCGCTGTCGGGATGGATGGCGGCGGGCACCGCCACCGGCTCTTCGACCTTGTCGGCCAGGGTCGTGCCGTAATTGGCCGCAAAGTCCAGCGAGCGCAGTTTCAACACCGGGATGCTATGCCGCAGCCCGTCGCGATCGAGCGAATCGCCGGCTTCCGCGGCGAAGCGCAGCGCGCCCTGCGGCGTGCCGCGATCCTCGGCGACCCGGCCGGCCTTGACCGGCAGGGCCACCAGAGTCCGCTCGAACGGCTTCAGGGTGACGCTTTTCACGACGCTGTCGGAGAGCGAAGCATCGACGTCGCCTTCGGCCTTCAGGCGAACCTCGAGCGTGCGCTGCTGCTGGGTGCGGTTCATCACCGAGAAGCGCGCCTCGAAGCGGTCGCCCTCGGCCACCTGATTGGGCATTTCCGGCCGGATTTCGGTGGGGCGGTTGACCTTGAAATCGGCCTCGCCCAGTCCGAAACGGTCGCTCGGCGTGGTGGCGATGGCCAGGACACGCCAGCCGGTCAGATTGTCCGGCACGGTGAACTCGACTTCGGCCTTGCCGGCCGCGTCGGTCTTCAACGCCGGGTTCCAATAGCTGACATATTTGAAGGTCGAGCGCATATCGAGCGAAGACCCGCCATCGCCGCCCGGCGTGGCGCCCTTCTTTTCGAATTTCTGCCGTCCGACCAGCTGGGTCAGCAGGCTGAAATTGCGCAGATCCAGCCCGTCCAGCGAATTGAAGCCGGTATAGGGGTCGTAATAGGCGCGGCCTTGGGCGATCAGATCGAACACCGCCGCGTCCAGCACCACGACGGCCAGCTCGACCGGCTCGTTCTTGGCATTACGCGGCTGCGCCTTCAGCGACAGATGCACCTTGTCGCCCGGGCGGTAGGTCTCGCGGTCCGAGGTCGCCGTCACCGCGATCTCCTTATAGGCGTCCTTCACCACCGAACGGGTGTAGCCCATGCGGAAAGACGGCTTGCCGAGATCGACCTGTCCGGCGTCCAGCGGCTTGTCGACGCGCGGCGACGTGATCACCACCGAGACATAGAATCCGGGCAGGTAATCGGGCTTGATCGGCAGATCGAAGACCGAGGCGCTGTCCGTCAGCTGCACGACGAAACTGTCCAGCACGCCATAGCGTTCGACCGTGATCAGCGCCTGGGCGCCCGGATAGGGATTCTTGATCAGGTAATGGGCGGTATCGCCGACATGGTACTGGTCGCGGTCGGCGATGATTTCCGTATAGGAATCGCTGCCATCGTCCCACAGGACGAAATCGCGGCCGGTCACATAGACCGACAGCTCGGTGGTCTGGGTGCGCCCTTTGGTGTCGGTGACGGTGGCGGCCAGCTTGTATTCGCCGGCCTTGCTCGCCTTCAGCGAACAGACCTTGCTTGTGCTGTCCGAGGTGCCGCGGCATTCGCCGTCCTTGACCCAACTGGTCTCGGTGTCGGGCACATAGGCGTTGCCGGCGCTCTTGACCTTGGCGGTGACCCGTTCGAGGCGGGTCAGCACGATCTGCACCGGCACGTCCTTGACCGGATCGCCATGATCGTCGACCACCAGGAATTGCGGGGCGATGTCGTCCTTGGCGGTGAAGAACCATTTGCCCAGGCGCAGCCCGGCGACGCGGTCGACACCCATGTAATCGGCCGAGGCCTGATGGGCGACATACTTGCCGCGATCGTCCTGCACCGCGCTTTCCACCGACAGGCGGCCGAACATCGGCTGCGCCCCGCTCAGGGCAAATTGCGTCTTGTGCCCGCCCTGGTCGTCGAGCGGCTCGGTGACCTGATAGATCTGCTGACCGTCGCCCAGCAGGCGCTCCTGCGGTCCGAACGAGAAACCGGCGGCGGCTGGATTGCGGCTGGTGAAGGGCTTCGGCGCCATGATCGCCGTCACGCGCACCTGCGCCTGGGTATAGGGCCCGCCCGAATGCAGCTTGGCGTCGGTCTCGACCGCGACCTGGTCGCCGGGATGGAACAGATCGCCGTTGAGCCCGTTATGGACGGCGAACGGCACCGGCGTGAAATCGCCGACCATCACCTTCATCGGCGTCCAGACGAATTCCGACGGTTTGCCGCAGCCATTCCCCTTGTCGCCATCGTCCTGGTCATCATCCCCGTTCGACTGAGCTTGCTGCGGCTGGCAGGTCCCCATGGCCGGAGGGGAGGTGAAGTTGGCCTTGAGCTGGAAATTGTACCAGCCGACGGCGGCGTTCTTCGGCAGGGAGAATTCGCCGCTGGCGGCGCCGAACTCGGACAGGGTGATGTCGTCGACGGTGCGCACGACCCGCCCGGTCGGATCGACGATCTCCAGCCAATAGCCTTTCAGCGGCGGCGCCGTCAGGGCCTGGTTGTTCTGGTTGCGGACATAGAATTTATACTGGACCGTGTCGCCCGGGTGATAGATGCCCTGGGCGGTGGTGCCCCAGGTCAGCATATGGCCGAAGCGGCGCTGGTTGATGGGGAAGAAGCTGGTGCCGGTGGCGCGGAATCCGTCGATGGCGAATTGCTGCCAGACCGGCAGCAGGGCCATGTCCTTGCCCTTGTGGACGCGCACGAAGAACCGGTTCTCTCCGGTCTGCCACAGGCGGCTGATCATCAGCGAGGGATCGATCTGTTCGGTGCCGGGCAGGATGGCGACGCCCATCGCGTCGGTATGGCTGGTCGCGGTGGCCTGATCGAAGCCTTGCAGCCGCTCGACCGAATCGCGGTACAGCTCGACATCGGCATTGGCGACCGGCATGCCGGTGGAGAGATCGGTGACCCACACCGCCGAATTGAAATGGCCGAGCTTGAGATGCACCTGGAACGGCGTCACTTCGGCGAACAGGGGCCAGGGGCCGCGCCGCCGGTGATCCGCACCCGGCACGTCGGGTTCGGGGAACAAGGTGGCCCAGACGGCGCCGGACTGGCCTTCCAGCATGTCGCGCACTCCGGCCGGCACCGCGAACTGGATGTCCTCGACCTTCGGCACCGGCCGCTGGAACGGAACATGGCTGGCTGCGCCCGCCAGGGTCAGGCGGTTGAAGCGCCAGCCCAGGCTCTGCAGGTTGTTGACATAGACCGGCACCTCGCTGTCGACATTCTTCTCCAGCACGGCGACCTGGTAATCCAGCACCAGATTGGGCCGGCGATGGTCGGTGACGAAGGACATCGCCACTGCCGAGGGAAGCGCATCATCGAATTTGTCGCGCAGGCCGGACTGGTCGCTCCAGGCCGGATGCAGCCACGAGATCAGCCGGTTCCACAAGCCCGTATCGGGCGCCTTGAGCGAGAAGCCGTATTTCTGCGCCGCCTTGAGCCCGTAGGGCAGCGGCACGCGATAGGTGAAGCCGGGCTGCGGCGCGAAGAAGACGTCGTCGCTTTCCTCATTGTCATTGACGTTCCAGATGTCGGTGGGATCGCCCGCCTTGCCGAGCATCGGCTCGATGGACAGGCTGTCGCGCACCGCCTTGCGGGACACCGGCGAGGAAAAGACCAGCGAGATCGCCGCCATCGGATTGCACAGCTGCTCGGCGCGCTGGGTCTCGCCCGGCTTGAACAGCAATTCGGCCTGGTCGTCGGCATTGGCCGTGCATTGCAGGCCGAGAAAGGCAAAGGACGGATAGGTGTTGAAGGTGACGATGGTGTCGGCCTTCTCGGCCGGAGACGGCCCTTCCGAGGAGACCACGCCGGCCTCGGCGGCCAGGGTGAAGGCCTCGCCCGCCGGCAGGTCGCTGGTCGGCTCGATCATCCAGACGCGGCGATATTCCTCGCCATTGACCATGACCGGCGGGTCGGCCTGCTGCAGGGTCCGTTCCAGCCCGACCGCTTCCTTCTCATGGGGCAAGGGCAGCCAGCTCGGCAGGAAGCGCTTCTGCCGGTCGGCTTCGGCGGCGACCCCATAGCGCGTGCCGTGGCCGTCCTTGAGATAGACATATTTCAGCACGGTCGATTTCGACACCGGCTGGGTCCAGAACATGCGGATCACCGGACGCGCCCGGGTACGCCAGATCGCCAGATTGCTCCAGCGGGATTGCGGCCGCTGGGTGAGGAATTTGGTTTCGACCGGCGCCGACAGGGTGACGCCGTCCAGGGTCTTGATGCCCGGCCGGATACGCACGCTATATTCGGTGGCCAGATGCATCTTCTGCTTCTCGTCGAGCAGGCAGGCCAGGCTGCGCGTGTTCAGCCAGCGCCATTGGCAAGTCAAAGCCGGCTTGATCTCGATCGGAATCTCGGCCGCGCTGCGCTCCATCTTGCCGACCGCGACCACCGGGCGATTGAACTCGATGACGATCTGGCCGCCCGGCAGCACGTCGGTGCCGTCGGGGGTGACCCGCAGCACGGACAGCTCGCCCGATTGGGGAAGATCGGCCGAATCGAACTGGGCGCGGACCGGGGACGCAAGGCACAGGCACAGCACTGCCGTCACGACGCAAAACAGACGAGTCATGGAGGACACCGGGGGCGGAAAGAGGTCGAGAAAACGCAAAGACTCTCGCGCATTGCGAGAGTTAAAACTATTAACGTTTTTTGATGCGTTTTGGAAGGGGCGCCGATGCGCTAGAGCATGATGATTCTCTCCAGAATCATCATGCTCGGAGGAGCGTAGAGACGACCCCGGGGTTGCAGGGGCCGGCCCCTGCGCATGATAAGCTAGACCGTGATGACGAGAAGAGTCATCACGGTCTAAGCGACCCCTTCCGGCTTCGGCCCGCCGGTCGCCCAATCGAGCAATTGCACCGTGTGGACCACCGGAGCCTCCAGCCCTTCGGCCAATTGCAGGATGCAGCCGAGATTGCCGGTGGCGACCCATTCCGGCTGAATCTTTTTGATGTTCGCCTGCTTGCGGCTTTTCAATTCCGCCGACAGGTCGGGCTGCAGGATGCTGTAAGTGCCGGCCGAGCCGCAGCAGAAATGGCCGTCCGCCACTTCCATCGGAATGAAGCCGGCGTCGCGCAGCAATTTCTGCGGCGCGGTGCGCTGCTTCTGGCCGTGCTGCAGCGAGCAGGCGGCGTGATAGGCGATACGCTGGCCGGTCGGGGCGGCGGGCGCCTTGAGGCCGGTGCGCTCCATCCATTCACTGACGTCCAGCGCGAGAGCGGCCACCTTGGCGGCTTTGGGGTCGCCGGGAAACAGATGGGCGTAATCCTTGATCGAGGTCCCGCAGCCCGACGTGGTGATGACGATGGCGTCGAGCCCCTGCCCGCCGCCCTGTTCGGTCTCTTTCCACCAGCCTTCGATGGTCGCCGACGCCAGGGCGCGCGACCTGTCCTGCTGGCCCATATGCTGCGGCAGCGCGCCGCAGCACGGAGCCTCGGCAATGACGACTTCCGCGCCGTGACGGGTCAGCAGGCGGATGGCCGAGCGGTTGATCTCGTCGCCGACCACCGATTGGGCGCAGCCGGTCAGCAACGCGACGCGAGCCTTGCGGGTTCCTTCGGCCGGATAGGTACCGGCGCCGACGAACGAGGCCGACAGGGCCGGAGCCTTGGTCACCAATCCCCGCAAAGTCTTGGGCAGCAGCGGCGCGAACGGCTTGGCGAAGCCGGCCAGGCGCATCGACCAGCGGAACAAAGGCCGGCTGGTCATCACCGCCGACAGTATTCGGCGCACGGCGCGCTGGGCCGCCGGACGGGCGGTCGGCGAAGCGTCGATCTTATCGCGCGCCCCCTCGACCAGATGCATGTAATCGACGCCCGACGGACAGGTGGTCATGCAGGACAGGCAGGTCAGGCAGCGGTCGAGATGCTTGACCACGGCCGGCCCCGGCTCGCCGCCTTTCTCATGCATCTCCTTGATCAGCATGATGCGGCCGCGCGGGCTGTCCAGCTCGTCGCCGCGCACATGGAAGGTCGGGCAGGTCGCCGTGCAGAAGCCGCAATGGACGCAGGCGCGCAAGATCTCGTCGGCCTCGGCGACGGTGGGATCTTTCAATTGCTCGGGCGTGAAATGAGTGAGCATAGGAACCTCTAGACCATGCGGCCGGGATTGAGCAGAGCATCGGGATCGAAACTGCGGCGGACCTTTTCCTCGATCGCCATTTGCGCCGCCGGGCGCGGCTGGAACACCGGCTGGCTGGCGCGCACCTCGGCGGGCGCCACCATCAGCATGGCGTAGGCATCGGGCGGCAGCAGAGCGCGCAGATCGCCCGCCTTGGCATCGGTGCCGCAGGGCAGGGAGACCCACACCAGGGCGCCGCCCCAATCCAGCGCCGCCTTGTGTTCGCCCAGGGATTTCAGCTTTTCCAGCAACGCCGGAGCCTGAGTCGCCGGGATCGAGATCTTCCACACCGCCTGTCCCGCGCCCGAGCCCAGCGGCGCCAGGTCGCGCATCTCACGCCACCAGGCCTTGCTGGCGGGCGCCGCCCACACATCGGCGTCGCGCCCCAGCAGAGCGAGCAGGCGCTGGCGGCGCGCTTCGACCGAAGGACCAAATCCCTCCAGGCGGAGCGCAACGCCGGTCCCCGGCACCCAGGCCGCGCCCGATAGAGCGGCCGAACTGCCCAGGGCCTGGCACATCACCGTGACCGCCTCGGCGCAGTCGAGCCCGGGCAAAGCGATGGTTTCCTCGGTCTCGGCGGCGGGCAGAACTTTCAGGGTCAGCTCGGTGAACACCGCCATGGTGCCGAACGAACCGGTCAGCAGCTTGGGAAGATCGTAGCCGGTGACGTTCTTCACCACCTTGCCGCCTGCGCGGAAGATCTCGCCCCGCCCATTGACCGCCCGCAGCCCCAGCACGTGATCGCGGGCCGCGCCGGCGCTTATACGGCGTGGTCCGGACAGATTGGTTGCGACGACCCCGCCGAGGGTCTGGCCGGCGCCGGCGCCGAGCAGCTGCGAGAGGTCGGGCGGCTCGAAGGCCAGGCATTGGCCGTGCTGCGACAGGGTTGCCTCGATCTGCGACAAGGGCGTTCCCGCCGCGGCGGTCAGCAGGAGCTCGGCCGGTTCATAAGCCGTGATGCCGGACAAGGCGGAAACGTCGAGACGGCGCTCCACCGCGACCGGACGGCCCAGACCCAGCTTGGTGCCGCCGCCGGTGATTTCGACGGGTTTGCCCTGCTTGAGGATGTCGGCTACCGCCGCCTCGTCGCCGGCCTTCAGAATGTCCAGGGGCATGTCAGAATCTCGGCAGGTCGGGGAAGGCGTAATTGGCACCGGCGGAAACGATCATCCGCCCATCCGCCACGCAGCGGTGCAGCAGCGGGAAGACCTTGCCGGGATTGAACAGACCGGCGGGGTCGAACACGTCCTTGAGGCGCCGCTGCTGGTCGAGATCGACCTCGGAGAATTGTTCGCTCATCAGATCGCGCTTCTCGATGCCGACGCCATGCTCGCCGGTCAGCACGCCGCCGACGGCGATGCACTTCCTGAGAATGTCGGCACCGAAATTCTCCGCCGCTTCAAGCTCGCCCGGCTTGCTGGCGTCGAACAGGATCAGCGGATGCAGATTGCCGTCGCCGGCATGGAAGACATTGGCGACGCGCAGGCCATGCTTCTCGGACAATTCGGCGATGTGGTCGAGCACGTCGGGCAATTGGCCGCGCGGAATCGAGCCGTCCATCGTCATGTAATCGCGCGAGATGCGTCCGACCGCCGGAAAGGCCGCCTTGCGTCCGGCCCAGAAGGTCAGGCGCTGGGCTTCGGTTTCGCTGACCACGCAGGTCTCTGCGCCGTTCTCCTTGGCGATCTTCTCGACTTCGGCCAGCAGGTGATCCACCTCGACCTTGGGACCGTCCAGCTCGACGATCAGCAGCGCCTCGACGTGCAGGGGATAGCCGGCATGGACGAAATCCTCGGTCACCTTGATAGCCGGCTTGTCCATCATCTCCATGCCGGCCGGGATGATGCCGGCGGCTATGATCGCCGCCACCGCATCGGCGGCGCGGCGGTTCGAGGGAAAGCCGATCAGGGCGGCGCGCTGCGTCTCGGGCTTAGGCAACAGGCGGACCGTAACTTCCGTAATCACCCCCAGCAGCCCTTCCGACCCGACCAGCAGCCCCATCATGTCGAGGCCGGGCTGGTCGTAGCCGCCGCCGAAGCGGATCACCTCGCCCTCCAGCGTCACGAATTCGACCGCCAGGACATTGTTGCTGGTCATGCCATATTTCAGGCAATGCACGCCGCCGGCATTCTCGGAAACATTTCCGCCGATCGAACAGGCGATCTGGCTGGACGGATCGGGAGCGTAATAAAAGCCGTCGGCATCGACCGCCTTGCTGATCGCCAGATTTGTCACACCGGGCTGGACGCGGGCCTGGCGGTTGGCGAGATCGATCTCGAGGATGCGGTTGAAGCGGCCCATGGCCAGCACGATGCCGTCCGCCACCGGCAGCGATCCTCCCGACAGCGACGTGCCGCCGCCGCGCGGCACCACCTTGATGCCCAGCTCGCCGCACAGCCGCAGGACACGGGAAACCTGGTCTACCGTCTCGGGCAGTACCGCCGCGAGCGGACGCTGGCGATAGGCCGACAAGGCGTCGCAGTCATAGGCGGTGAGACTCTCCTCGTCGACAATCACGCCCTCGCCGGGCACAATCCGCCGCAAACCTTCGACCAGCTGACGTCGTCGGCCGATTGCTTGCTCGTCCGGATCAGGCATCCGCATCGTGTCCCATCCCTTGTCAGACGGTTCAGAACCCATATGTCTTGTAAGTATAGCTATAAAATCAGAAAGGACGAAATGGTGACCCAGACCCTCTCGATCGGCGGCCTCAAGATCGCCAAGAGCCTGCATGATTTCATCGTCGAAGAGGCCCTGCCGGGCACCGGCATCGCAGCACCGTCCTTCTGGTCGAAATTCGAGGAGCTGGCCGCCACCCTGGTGCCGGTCAACCGCGCCTTGCTGGCCAAGCGCGACAGCCTGCAGGCGGCCATCGACCGCTGGCACATCGAGCGCCGCGGCAAGCCCTTGGATTTCCCGGCCTACAAGGCCTTCCTGCAAGAGATCGGCTATCTGTTGCCGGACGCCGCGCCCTTCACCGTCACCACCGCCAATGTCGATGACGAGATCGCCCGCATCGCCGGCCCGCAGCTGGTGGTGCCGATCACCAATGCGCGCTATGCGCTGAACGCCGTCAATGCGCGCTGGGGCAGCCTCTATGACGCGCTGTACGGCACCGACGCCCTGCCGGGCAAGGCGGCGCCGGGCGGCTACGACGAAAAACGCGGCGCCCAGGTTATCGCCTTCGCCCGCCATTTCCTCGACGAGGCGGTGCCCCTGGCCCAGGGCTCGCACGCCGATGCCACCCTCTATGCCGTCGAAGGCGGCGCGCTGGTGGTTCATCTGCCGGGCGGCGCCAAGGTCGGGCTGGCCCATCCGCAGCTGTTCGCCGGCTATCGCGGCAAGGCCGAGGCGCCGGAAGCGATCCTGTTGAAGCATAACGGCCTGCATGCCGAGATCGTCATCAAGCATGACCATCCGGTCGGCAAGACCGACAAGGCCGGCGTCGCCGATCTGCTGCTGGAAAGCGCCGTCACCACCATCATGGACCTGGAAGATTCGGTGGCCTGCGTCGATGCCGATGACAAGGTCCAGGCCTATCGCAACTGGCTGGGCCTGTGCAAAGGGACGCTGACCGCCGAGCTGGAAAAGGGCGGCAAGACCATCACCCGCGCCATGAACCCGGACCGCACCTACACGTCACCGACCGACGGCGCGCTGACGGTGACCGGGCGCAGCCTGATGCTGGTCCGCAATGTCGGCCATCTGATGACCACCGACGCGGTGACCTTCACCGACGGCACGCCGCTCTACGAGACCATCCTCGACGCGGTGGTGACCAGCCTGATCGCCCTGCACGACCTGAAAGCGCGCAAGAACAGCCGCGCCGGCTCGGTCTATATCGTGAAGCCGAAGATGCACGGTCCCGAGGAGGTCGCCTATGCCGACCGCCTGTTCGGCATGGTCGAAGACCTGCTGGGAATGCCGCGCTTCACCCTCAAGATGGGCATCATGGACGAGGAGCGCCGCACCACCGTCAATCTGCCCCATTGCATCAAGGCGGCGGCGGATCGCGTGGTGTTCATCAATACCGGCTTCCTGGATCGGACGGGTGACGAGATCCACACCTCGATGGAAGCCGGTCCGATGATCCTCAAGGGCGAGATGAAGGGTGCCGCCTGGATCAAGGCCTATGAGGATTGGAACGTCGATATCGGCCTGGCCGCCGGCTTGAAGGGCCGCGCCCAGATCGGCAAGGGCATGTGGGCGATGCCGGATCGGATGGCCGACATGCTGGCCGCCAAGGTCGCCCATCCGGAAGCGGGCGCCAACACCGCCTGGGTCCCCTCGCCCACCGCCGCGACCCTGCACGCGCTGCACTATCACAAGATCGACGTCGGCGCCCGTCAGGCCCAGCTGGCCAGCCGTCCGCGCGCCAATATCGACGCCATTCTGACCATTCCGCTGGCCGACCGCCCCAACTGGTCGGAAGAGGTGATCCAGCGCGAGCTCGACAATAACGCCCAGGGCATCCTCGGCTATGTGGTGCGCTGGATCGACCAGGGCGTCGGCTGTTCCAAGGTGCCGGACATCAACGATGTCGGGCTGATGGAAGACCGCGCTACCTTACGCATCTCCAGCCAGCACATGGCCAACTGGCTGCATCACGGCATCGTCACCAAGGATCAGGTGATGGAGACGCTGAAGAAGATGGCCGCCGTGGTCGACAAGCAGAATGAGGGCGATCCGCTCTATCGTCCGATGGCCGGCCATTTCGACAATTCCATCGCCTTCCAGGCCGCCTGCGACCTGGTGTTCGAAGGCCGAGCCCAACCGAACGGCTATACCGAGCCGGTGCTGCACCGCCGCCGGGCGGAAGTGAAGGCTAGGGGCTGAAACGAGAAGGGCGGTGGATTTCTCCACCGCCCTTTTTCTTACTCGCCCGCTTCGCGGTAGATTTCACCGCCCTGCGCCAGGAACTCGGCCGATTTCTCGGCCATGCCGCTATTGGCGAAGTCGCGCACTTCCTGCGAGATCTTCATCGAGCAGAATTTCGGTCCGCACATCGAGCAGAAATGCGCCAGCTTGGCGCCGTCCGCCGGCAGGGTCTGGTCGTGGAACTTCTGCGCCGTCTCGGGGTCCAGCGACAGGTTGAACTGGTCCTTCCAGCGGAATTCGAAGCGGGCGCGCGACAAAGCATCGTCGCGCATCTGCGCCGCCGGATGGCCCTTGGCGAGATCGGCGGCATGGGCCGCGAGCTTGTAGGTGACCACGCCGACCTTGACGTCGTCGCGGTCGGGCAGGCCCAGATGCTCCTTCGGAGTCACGTAGCACAGCATCGCCGTGCCGAACCAGCCGATCATCGCGGCGCCGATGCCCGAGGTGATGTGGTCGTAACCCGGTGCTATGTCGGTGGTGAGCGGCCCGAGCGTGTAGAACGGCGCTTCGCCGCACACTTCGAGCTGCTTATCCATGTTCTCCTTGATCTTGTGCATCGGCACATGGCCGGGGCCTTCGATCATCACCTGGACGTCGTGCTTCCAGGCGATCTGGGTCAATTCGCCCAGGGTCTCCAGCTCGCCGAACTGGGCTTCGTCATTGGCGTCGGCGATCGAGCCGGGACGCAGGCCGTCGCCGAGCGAGAAGGCGATGTCGTAGGCCTTGAGGATCTCGCAGATTTCCTCGAAATGGGTGTAGAGGAAATTCTCCTTGTGATGCGCCAGGCACCACTTGGCCATGATCGAGCCGCCGCGCGAGACGATGCCGGTGACGCGCTTGGCGGTCAGCGGAATATAGGCGAGGCGAACGCCGGCATGGATGGTGAAGTAATCCACGCCCTGCTCGGCCTGCTCGATCAGGGTGTCGCGGAAGATCTCCCAGGTCAGATCCTCGGCCTTGCCGTTGACCTTCTCCAGCGCCTGGTAGATCGGCACGGTGCCGATCGGAACCGGCGAATTGCGCAAGATCCATTCGCGGGTGGTGTGGATGTTCTGCCCGGTCGACAGATCCATCACCGTGTCGGCGCCCCAGCGGATCGACCAGACCAGCTTGTCGACCTCCTCCGCCACCGACGACGAGATCGCCGAATTGCCGATATTGGCGTTGATCTTCACCAGGAAGTTCCGGCCGATGATCATCGGTTCGGATTCCGGGTGGTTGATGTTATTCGGAATGATGGCGCGGCCGCGGGCGATCTCGTCGCGCACGAATTCCGGCGTCACGTAATCGGGGATCGACGCGCCGTAAGAATTGCCGTCGCGCTTGGCCTCCTCGGCCAGCTTGGCGCGGCCGATATTCTCGCGGATGGCGACATATTCCATCTCGGGGGTGATGATGCCCTTCTTGGCATAGGCCATCTGGGTCACCGCGGCGCCGTTACGGCTGCGGAACGGTTTGCGGCCGGCGCGGTCGAACTGCGGAACGTCGCTGGTCTGGCCCGACTTCAGGCCGTTATCCTCGGGACGGATGTCGCGGCCCTGATAGCCCTCGACATCGCCGCGCGCCTCGATCCAGGACTGGCGCAGCGGGTTCAGACCCTTGCGGATGTCGGTGATGATGCCCGGATCGCTGTAGGGGCCCGACGTGTCGTAGACCGGCAGCGCGGCCTCGCCGCAGCCGGCGGTCAGGTCGATCTCGCGCTGGGCGACACGGATTTCGGGGAACAGCGTACCGCCGACATACACCTTGCGCGAGGACGGCAGGGGGCCGGTGGTGACCGCGAAACGATCCGCGGCATGGGAATCGGGCATGGGAATCCTCCAGTCGAATAGACTCGGTCCGGGAAAGAGCGAAGGAGGAGGAAAGGGCTGGGCGATTCCTGTCCCTACGCCGGCATGACCCGGATCAGGTTGTTGAGGGTCACCGGGCCGCGACGCGCATACCGGAATCTCAGCCCCTTGCCGGGGCACCCCTTGGAACGGCGCTCATGCTGCGGCAGTTCATACCCAAGAGTCAATCGGTGATTACCCTTGCAGTTCCTTTGCATTTTCGCAAAAATTTCGGCCGCATGAGGGGTGCTCACGAAGCGAAGGGGTTTCTATGGACCATCCATCCGGCAAGAAGCTGTTCACTGCCGAGAAACAGCGGATGAAAACCACGGGAATCGCTTATGTCGCGACCGGGGGTGATTCCGATTCCGTTCTGGCGGCCATTGCCGCCTTGCAGGGCGACGTGCGCGCCCTGGATCAATTTATCCGCGCTCAAGCTGGCGAAGCGGCCGAAGCGCCGCCGCCGGCTCCCGAGCCCGACCATCATTTCGGGCTGGCCTCGGAAGAGGTCAAGCTGCTGCGCAACGAGATTCGCGCCATGTCGCTGGCGATCCACCAGACCAAGTCGGAAATCGCCGCGCTGCGTCCCGCGAACAGCGCCGACGACCGCCTGATGGTGGTGACCCAGGAACTGGACGCCATCGTCTCGGCCACCGAGGGTGCGACCAACACCATCCTGGAAGCTGCGGAAAGGGTGGACACGCTCGCCGAACAGATCGAGCAGACCGGCACGGACACCGCCACCCATCAGACGGCGAGCGACATCCGCGACACCGTCATCACCATGTTCGAGGCCTGCAATTTCCAGGACATCACCGGCCAGCGTATCAGCAAGGTGGTGAAGACCCTGCAATTCATCGAAGAGCGGGTCAACAAGATGATCGAAATCTGGGGGGCCGAAGGCTTCGACGACGTCGAGCATACTCAGGAAGAGATCGACGAGGAAGCCGCGCTCCTCAACGGTCCGCAGCTCGCCAATCAAGGCGTCACCCAGGCCGACATCGACAAATTGTTCGATTGAGACAATCGAAGAAAAAACCCCGGGATGGCGACATCCCGGGGTTTTTGCGCCTTACGCGGTAATTGCGCGGCCCTTTTCCTCGACGCCCATGGCGGCGAGGACCTCGGCGACGATCTGGGCCGCGTTGAGCTTGGCGTCGTCATACTGCTTGCCCGGCGCATCGTGGTCCTGATAGCGGTCCGGCAGGACCATCGGACGGACCTTGAGGCCGTTCTCCAGCAAGCCATCATGGGCCATGAAGTGCAGCACCTGGCTGGAGAAGCCGCCGATCGAGCCTTCCTCGACGGTGACCAGCAGCGCATGGTGCCGGGCCAGCTGACGGATCAGGTCCTG
>JAJPHO010000023.1 GCA_021325215.1 Alphaproteobacteria bacterium | reverse complement strand
TTCGGCCCGAACAACATCCGCGTCAATGCGGTGCTGCCGGGCGCGGTGGAAACCGAGATGTACCAGGCCGTCAATGACAGCGCCGACAAGCAGAGCTTCATCACCGGCCTGCACGCGCTGAAGCGCGTCGGCAAGCCCGAGGAACTGGCCAAGTCGGTGCTCTATTTCGCCTCGGACGACTCGTCCTTCGTGACCGGCACCGCCGCCCTGATCGATGGCGGCCTGTCCATCACCCGGACGTAATAAACAGCGGGGTAGCCTACCCCGCCCCCTCGGGGTCGTTCGCCATGCTCCTCCGAGCGCGCCAAGCTCTTTAATGTGTCTCAGCTGCGGCGCGCTCTAATCATCCCAATAGGGCGGTGAGCCGAAAGCCAGGCGCAGATGATCCGCAAGGGCTCTGAGCTTGGCCGACGGCTGCCGCCCTTCGGGATGGGCGATGAAGATGCTTTCCTCTTCCGCCTGGACACCGACATCCACCGTCACCAGCTGACCGGCGCGGATCGCCTCATAGATGATGAAGGACGGCATCAGGCAGATCCCCTGCCCGGCGATCGCCGCCTCGCGCATCAGATCGCCATTGTTCAGCACCAGCTTTCCCCGCGCCCGGATCAACTGGACGCCCTCCGCCCCGACCAGCCGCCAATCGGCCCCGCCCCGGTTCGAATAGAAAATCCCGTCATGCCCCTCCAACTCCTCGACATTCGTGGGAGTGCCGTGCCGGGCGAGATAGTCGGGCGACGCCACGAAGACGCGGCGGCTCGGCGCCAGACGCCAGACCATCAGGCGGGAATCCTCGATGGTGGCATGGCGGATGACCGCGTCGAACCCCTCGGACGCCACATCGATGCGGCGGTCGTTGAGATCGAGATTAAGGGTGATGTCCGGATGCTTTTGCAGGAAAGGCCACAACGCCGGCCCCAGATGCATGCGCCCGAAGGTCACCGGCGCCGACAGCCGCATCGGGCCGGACAAGGTTCCCCGCCGTTCGGCGAAGCTGGCCGCGGCCTCTTCCACCTCACGCGTGATCCGGGTCGCATGTTCGAGAAAGGCGGCGCCGTCCTCAGTCAGGGTCAGCTTGCGCGTCGTGCGGTGAAACATCTTGCCGCCCAGCTGGCGCTCCAGCTCGGCCAGCCTTTCGCTCACCACCGATTTCGCCAGGCGCAGACGGCGAGCCGCCTCGCTGATCGAGCCGGCTTCGGCGATGGCGACCAAAGCGGCAATCCCATCCAGTTTCATCGTTCGGAAAGCCCGGAAAGCGGAAACGCGATCCGAAGCTTAATCCGTACCTCTGATTATTTCGAGGCCGTCTTGATGGGCTGCTGCACATCCTGGGCCGGCGCGGGTGTTTCCGCCTTCGCCTGCCTTTCGGCCGGAGCCGCTTTGGCCGGCTGCACGACCATCTTCACATCGGCGGGACGGGGTGCCGCGGTAACCACGACGAGATCGCTCAGGATTTCGTCATCCTCGCCGGCGAAAGCGGCGCCGGAAAACGCGGAAACGGCAAGAGCGGCAAACAGGACAAGACGCATGAAAAAGCTCCCGGCGCGGTGGCGACGGGAGCTTTTAACGCAAGAGCTATGCCAGGACCGAATCAGCCGGCCGGAGTGTGGCTCACATTGAAGCGGGCCAGCTGACGGGCGGGCTGTTCCCAGCTCGGATTCAGCTCGGCCGCCTTGCGGTAATCGAGATAGGCGCGCTTCAGATCGCCCGCATCCTCATAGGCCATGGCGCGGTTGAAATGGACCTGATCGGCGTTCTCGACCTTCAGCGACAGAGCCTGGCTGAAATCGCTGATCGCTTCGGCCTGGCGATGCTGGGCGGACAGCGCCACGCCGCGGTCGTTATAGGCCGAAGCCAGGGTCGGATCGGCCTTGATGGCCTGCGAGAAGTCCTTGACGGCCTTGTCGTTTTCGCCGCGCACCAGGTGCAGGGTGCCGCGATTGACGAAGGTGACCGCGGTCTCGCCGACGGTCGACCAGGACCGGCCGACGGCCGCGTTGCAGGTCTCGAGGTCGTTGATGCCGACATGGCCGGTGCGCTGCGCTTGGGCAGCGGCGGAGGAGCACTCCTCGAACAGGCTCGGGCCGAGCACGGTCACCGATTCCTGCGCCGAGGCGCCGAAGGCCACCAGACCTGCCACGGCAGCGGCGGAGAGCATTCCGATCTTGAACATGTGATAACCCCAGAGAAGACAGATAGTAAGAGTTACACTATAGCGACTGCCGATAAATAAGGCAAATGTGACTATATTTGCTGCAATATTAATCAATCACTGCGCGAGACTCTCACGCGCCGCCCAGTTGCACCAAGCGGCTCCAGCCTTCCCCACGGGCCCCTGTCCTCAACTACCCGGCGAACGCCGCACATTGAAGCGGACCAGCTGCTGCGCGGGCTGATCCCAACCGGGATTCAGCTGGGCTGCCTCGAGATAATCGAGATAGGCGCTCTTGAGATCGCCGGTGTCCTCATAGGCCATGGCGCGGTTGAACAGCACCCGATCGGCATCGCCGGCCTTCAGCGCCAGCGCCCGGCTGAAATCGCTGATCGCTTCGGCCTGGCGGTGCTGCGACGACAGCGCCACGCCGCGGTCGTTATAGGCAGAGGCCAGGGCGGGGTCCTGCCGGATGGCCAGGGTGAAGTCGCCGATCGCCTTGTCGTTTTCGCCGCGCACCAGATGCAGGGTGCCGCGATTGACCAGGGCATTGGCGATCTCGCCGGCGGTCGCCCAGGAACGGCTGACGGCGGCATCGCAGGTCTGTATGTCGGCGATATCGGCATGGCCGAGGCGCTGCGCCGCCGCGGCGGCGTTATTGCATTCTTCGAACAAAGTGGGACCGAGAACCATCATCGATTCCTGCGCCCTGGAGCCGAAAGCGGCCAGGCCGGTGATCGTGATGACGCAAAGCACTGTGAGCTTGGACATGTGACACCTCCGAAAAGAGGAACGACACAGGCCAGAACTATAGCATTTGCCTAGTTTTTAATCAAACTTCGCCTGCGGTGAGGAAGGCCAGTTTGGCGGCGCCGTACTTTCGCACATCCGCCACGAAAAAGCCGGGCAGAGGCGAGACGAAATCCTCGGCCGCCGCCACCTCCACCACGATACGCGCGTCGGGGGCGATCCAGCCCTGGGCCGCCAGCGCCTGCAAAGCAGGTGCGGCGAGGCCGGTCTTGTAAGGCGGGTCGAGCAGCAGGATCTGGCAAGGCGCGGCGGCTTTCGGCGGCTTCAAGGCATCCTGGCGGATCAATGTCGCCTCGGCCTCGCAGCCCAGCTTCTTGAGATTGGCGGCGATCACCGCCTGGGCCGCATAGGCGCTCTCGAAGAATGTGACATGCGCCGCCCCCCGCGAGAGCGCTTCGAGGCCCAGCGCGCCCGAGCCGGCGAAGATATCGGCGACGCGCGCCCCGCGCAGCTGCGGCTCGCCATGGGCCAGGATGTTGAACAGGGATTCGCGCACGCGGTCGGCGGTCGGCCGGGTGGTGCTCCCCTCCGGCGCCGCGAGAACCCGGCCCCTAAACCGGCCGGCGACGAGGCGCATTCTGGGTTTTCACCTTCTTTTCGACCTTCTGCTCGGCCTTCTTGTAGTCGCCGGGCTTCCTCTCGGCCTCGCCGCCCTTGCTGCCCAATTGCTCCTTGAGCGCCTTGGTCGGAACTTCCTCGGCCTCCGCCGAGGGCAACAGGCCAAGCTGGAACGGCCCATAAGCGATACGGATCAGGCGGCTGACCGACCAGCCGAGATGGTCCATCACCTTGCGGATTTCGCGGTTCTTGCCTTCCTTCAGCCCCACCGTCAGCCAGGCATTGGCGCCCTGCTGGCGGTCGAGCACGGCCTTGATCGAGCCATAGGTGACGCCATCGACGGTGATGCCCTTTTCCAGCGCGGCCAATTGCGCCGGATCGGGCGTGCCATGCACGCGCACGCGGTAGCGGCGCAGCCAGCCGGTCGAGGGCAGCTCCAGGCGGCGGGCCAGCTCGCCGTCATTGGTCAACAGCAGCAGGCCTTCGGAATTGAGATCGAGGCGCCCGACCGAGATCACGCGCGGCATGTCGTCCGGCAGACGCTCGAACACGGTGGTGCGGCCCTGCGGGTCCTTGTGGCTGGTCACCAGACCGGCCGGCTTGTGATAGCGCCACAGGCGGGTGCGGTCGGCGGTGGGCAGCGGCTTGCCGTCCACCATGATCAGGCTGGCTTCGGTGACCAGGGTCGCCGGGGTGTCGAGCTTCTTGCCGTCGACGGAGACCCGCCCCTCGGCGATCCAGCGCTCCGCATCGCGGCGCGAGCAGAGACCCGCGCGGGCCAGACGCTTGGCGATACGCTCGCCTTTTTCTTCTTCGCTCATTTGCACGCCTCGATGAAGGCCTTGAACAAAGCCTGATCCGCGGGACTGATATGATATTCGGGATGCCACTGAACGCCGAGGCAGAAACGCTTCGAGCGATCCTCGATGCCTTCGATCAC
>JAJPHO010000002.1 GCA_021325215.1 Alphaproteobacteria bacterium | reverse complement strand
CTTCTTTGATCTGCAATGCCGCCTCCGAAGGGTGGGGTGTTCGGGTTGGCGGCGTATCATACACAGAACGGCCTGGGCCTCAAGGATCATCACACATATAGTGAGGCTGGAGGAAACACCGTTGGAAACATCGTCCAGGGCGAGGAACGGGATGACGCTGGAAGTTCTGCACAAACCGGCCAAAGCCGCGGCCAGCCTGCGTCCGCCAATCCTTTTCGTCCATGGCTCCTATTGCTCGGCGCAGATCTGGGAACCCCACTTCATGCCCTGGTTCAGCGAGCATGGGTATGGCTGCCATGCGCTGTCGTTGCGCGGCCACGGCGCCTCGGACGGCATGCTGAGCTGGGCCTCGCTGGCCGATTACGTCGAAGACCTGACCCAGGTGATCGACACGCTGGACGAAGCGCCGGTGCTGATCGGCCATTCGATGGGCGGCCTGGTGGTTCAGCATATCCTGGCCAGGCGCAAGCCGCGCGCCGCCGTGCTGCTGGCCACCGTGCCGCCGTCGGGCCTCAGCTCCTCGGCCATGCATATGTCGATGCTGGCACCCGACGTGCTGTGGCAATTGGGATTGCTGCAAAGCCTCGGCCCCGAGGCGGTCTCCGCCGATGTCATGGCCCGCGCCATGCTGTCCCCCGGCTGCGCGCCGGGCGCCGGCCAGGCGCTGCTGTCCCAGCTGCAACGGGAAAGCCCGCGCGCCGCCGCCGAATTGCTGGCGCCCTCGCAGCCGACGCCGGTGCGCGGCGACGAAAAGCCGCCGATCCTGGTGCTGGGCGGCGACGCCGATCTGTTCCTGCCGGTCGGCGCTTTCCGCGAAACCGCCACCTACTTCGACGCCGAGCTGAAGATCCTGCCCGGCGCCCCGCATGGCCTGATGATCGACGAGGCGTGGTGGAAACCGACGGCGGAAGAGATTTTGAGTTTTCTCAAGCGATCATCGGCCTGAATCTGATCAGCCGCCCCATGCAACACGGATGCGGCTACGCTGCGCTTCGCCTTCACGGATGCGCGGCTACGCCGCTTACGCGGACGCCTTCGGCTTCACGGACCGCGCGGATAAGCGCCAAAGGCACTTTCTCAAAAGCCTCGGCGCCCCTCGATGCAGGATCAATTGCCTACCGCGTTTTAGCCTCGGTCCGTGTCCGTCCGTGGTTGTCCGTGAAGGCCGCAGGCCGCGTCCGTGTTGCTATGAAACGGCCGAACGAACTCAGACTTCGGCGCGGATCGTCAGCCTGATCTGATGGAACGCCCACAGCGTCGCACCAAACAGCAGGAAGGCGCACAGCTGATGGATCACCGCCAGCGGGATCGGCACATAGAATAGCAGCGTCGAGATACCCAGCGCGACCTGGACATTGGCCAGACCGATCACCAGGCCGATCTTGGCGCGCAGGGCCGCGGGGATCATCCCCTTGCGGAACAGAGCCGGCGTCAGCCCCATCGCCGTGGTCCAGGTGAAGAAGGCCAGGACGCGGTGGTCGAACTGCACCAGCGCCGGATTGGCGAAGAAATTGATCCAGCCCGGGCTCATCTCGAAGGCGTCGGGCGCCACCAGCGTGTCGCCCATCAGCGGGAAGGTGTTGTAGACCAGCCCGGCATGCAGGCCGGCGACCAGCGCTCCGGCCGGAATGGCGAAGCACAGCAGGATCAGGATGATGCGCAGATGCCGCTTGGCGCTGCGCAGGCCCTTATTGAGCGGCCGCGCCTCGGGGCGTTCCAGACGGTCGAAGCCGGCCCACAGCAGGGCGGCGTACAGCACCAGGGCGGCGAACAGATGGGCCGCCAGCCGGTAATGGCTGACTTCGGGGCGGTCGCGCAGGCCGCTGGCCACCATCGCCCAGCCCAGCACGCCCTGGCCGGCGCCCAGCACGAACAGCAGCGCCAAAGTCGGCACCTCGGCCCTGGTGATGATCTTCTTCCAGAGGAAGACCACGAACGGGACCAGGAAGGCGAAGCCGAGCAGCCGCCCCCAATTGCGGTGGATGAATTCCAGCCAGAAGATGCCCTTGAAACCGGCTAGATCCATCTGATCGTTGACCAGTTGGAACTGCGGCGATTCCTGATATTTGGCGAACATCTCGGCCCAGGCGGCGTCGGACATGGGCGGCAGCACGGTCAAAGGCTGCCATTCCACCATCGACAGGCCCGAACCGGTCAGACGGGTCAATCCGCCCAGAATGACATTGACCAGGATCATGGCGGCAAGGGCCAGCAACCAGATACCAACCGTTCTGCGACGTTGGGTTTCGGTACGGTTCTGGTGCATGGGAAACTACCTCTTTCGCCGGAAATGACTTAGAACGGTCATCACAAGAATATACGGGAGACGATCGACATGGGGTTGGTTACGCGTAAGTGCGAACTCGGCTTTTCCCTCGATTTCGCCGACCTTTACAGCCGGGCCGGACTGGAAAAGCTGGATGACGCTTTCCTGACCCATCTGCGCGAGATCGACGGCGACCTGGCGAACCGGTTGCTGGCTGCGCGTTGTGCTCCCCCTGCTCTCGCCCATGAAGAATCTGAGCTTCTGCTGGCTTTGGCGCCGCATGTCGAGGATTTTCTCGGCCGCCTGTTCGGAATCGGTGGCGAAATGATCGCCCTGGCCGAGCGCATCGACGCGCTGGCCCCGCTTTATTCCTGCAAGCGCCTGTTCGTGCAGCGCCGCGCCATGAAGGCGATGAAGCCCGAGGAAGCCGAGACTGTCGATGGCGAGTCCCTGGCCGAACAATTGACCGCTTTGTTCGGCTGCCCTTGGGACGAACTGGACTTCGCCCGCACCGTCAATGTCTGGCTGGAAGACGAAGCCGCCCACGCCTCCTCGCTCGACCTGGCCGCCCGCTATGCCGCCTGGGCGCTGATGTCCGCGGCAGGTAAAGGCAAGCACCGTTACGGCCGCCTGTTCAAGGCGCCGGTCAAGCATGATCCGATGCGGATGGTTCCCGCCCACGCCGAGACGGTGGACGGCGTCACCCAGCTGCTGATGTCGGACGAGCATCTGCGTCTGCGCGAGGGCTTCGATCTGACCGATCCCGGCACCGACCTGAAGGGCGCGCTGGACGAGATCAATTACTGCATTTTCTGCCATCACCAGGGCAAGGACAGCTGCTCGAAGGGCCTGACCGATCCCAAGACCGGCACCTTCGCCAGAAACGCCGTCGGCGCCAACCAGACCGGCTGCCCGCTGGAAGAGCGCATCTCCGAGATGCACGAAGCCAAGGGCAAGGGCTTGTCGCTCGCCGCCCTGGCCGTCGCGATCATCGACAATCCGATGATCCCCGGCACCGGCCACCGCATCTGCAACGACTGCATGGTCGGCTGCATCTACACCAAGGCCAACAAGGACCCGGTCAATATTCCCGAAGCCGAATCGCGTATCCTGAAGGACGTGCTGGAGCTGCCCTGGGGTTTCGAGATCTATTCGCTGCTGACCCGCTGGAATCCGCTCAACATCCAGCGCCCGCTGCCCAAGGCGGCGACCGAACGTACCGTACTCGTCGTCGGACTGGGGCCGGCCGGCTACACCCTGGCGCATCATCTGATGAATGACGGTCATGCGGTGGTCGCCGTCGACGGCCTCAAGATCGAGCCGCTGCCCGAACGCCTGTCCGGCGTCGCCGTGACCGGCGAGCGCGTGCGCTTCGAGCCGATCCAGGACGTCTCGGACCTTTACGAGACCCTGTCCGAGCGGGTCATGGCCGGCTTCGGCGGCGTCGCCGAATACGGCATCACCGTGCGCTGGAACAAGAACTTCCTGAAAGTGATCCGCCTGGTGCTGGAGCGCCGCAGCGAGTTCCTGATGCTGGGCGGCGTCCGCCTGGGCGGCACCGTCACCCTGGACCAGGCCTTCGAGATGG
Source organism: Alphaproteobacteria bacterium (assembly GCA_021325215.1). Lineage (GTDB taxonomy): Bacteria > Pseudomonadota > Alphaproteobacteria > Rhodospirillales > Magnetospirillaceae > JAJPHO01. The sequence goes on along the minus strand of JAJPHO010000002.1, from coordinate 35,093 downwards.
GCTTCGATCATGTCGCTTTGTGCATGGGCGCCGGCAAACCGACCGTCATCGACATGCCGAACAATCTGGTGCGCGGCGTGCGCCAGGCCTCCGACTTCCTGATGGCGCTGCAGCTGACCGGCGCCGCCCGCTCGGACAGCCTGGCCAATCTGCAGCTGCGCCTGCCGGTGGTGGTGATCGGCGGCGGCCTGACCGCGATCGACAGCTGCACCGAGGCGCTGGCCTATTATCCGGTGCAGGTCGAGAAATTCCTGACCCGGTACGAAGCTTTGGCAGCCGAGAAGGGCGAAGCCGCCGTGCGCGCTTCCTACACCGAGGAAGAGGCCGGCATCGCCGACGAATTCATCGCCCATGCCCGCGCCATCCGCGCCGAGAAGGCCGAAGCCCTGCGCGCCGGCCGCCTGCCGCGCGTGCTGGACCTGCTGAACCGCTGGGGCGGCGCCACCATGGCGTATCGGCGCACCCTGACCGAGAGCCCGGCCTATCGCAATCACGAGGAAGTGACCAAGGCGCTGGAGGAAGGCATACGCTTCGCCGAGAAATTATCGCCGGTCGCCGTCGAGACCGACCGCTTCGGCGCCGCCTCGGGCCTGAGGGTCAAAACCGCCGACGGGTCGGAAACCACCCTGCCGGCCCGGTCGATCATCGTCGCCGCCGGCACCATCCCCAACACCGTTCTGGCGCGCGAGGATGGCCGCATCCATCTCGACGGCAAGTATTTCCAGGCCCTGGGCGAGGACGGATCGGCCGTTTCGCCGCAGCGCCTGACCAAGCCCGATGTGCCGCAGATGCTGGTGGCCGCCGATGGCCTGGGCGCGTCGATCTCGTTCTTCGGCGATCTGCATCCGTCCTATGCCGGCAACGTCGTCTCGGCGATGGGCAGCGCCAAGCAGGGCTATCCGGTGATCAGCCGCGCTTTGGACAGGAAGCCCGCTCCCGCCATCGCGCCCGCCGAGATCTTCGCTTCGGTCAACGCCGATTTCCGCGCGGTGGTGCACAAGGTCGAACGGCTGGGCCCGACCATCGTCGAGGTGGTGGTGAAGGCCCCCGCCGCCGCGCGCGCCTTCCAGCCGGGCCAGTTCTACCGGCTGCAGAATTTCGAGACGATGGCCAAGCGTCACGACGGCACCCTGCTGGCGATGGAAGGGCTGGCCCTGACCGGCGCCTGGGTCGACCGGGAACAGGGCCTGGTTTCGGTGATCGTGCTGGAGATGGGCGGTTCGTCCGACCTCTGCCAGATCCTCGAACCCGGCGAGCCGGTGATCCTGATGGGCCCGACCGGCACCCCGACCCTCACCCCGGCAGGCGAGACGGTCCTACTGGCCGGCGGCGGCCTCGGCAATGCCGTGTTGTTCTCGATAGGCCAGGCCCTGCGCCGGGCCGGCTCGAAGGTGCTGTATTTCGCCGGGTACCGCACCCATTCCGACCGCTTCAAGATCGAGGAAATCGAAGCCGCCGCCGATGTGGTGGTGTGGTGCGTCGACAGCGGCGAGGCCTTCACCCCCGACCGTCCGGGCGACAAAAGCTTCGTCGGCAACATCGTCCAGGCGATGGTCGCCTATGCCGAGGGGAAACTCGGCGGCAAACCGGTGCCGCTGGCCGATGTCGACCGCGTCATCGCCATCGGCTCGGACCGCATGATGAAGGCGGTCGCCGGGGCCCGTCACGGCGTGCTGCAGCCCTATCTGAAGCAGAAGCACCACGCTATCGGCTCGATCAATTCGCCGATGCAGTGCATGATGAAGGAAATCTGCGCGCAGTGCCTGCAGCGCCACCGCGACCCGGTCAGCGGAGCCGAATTGGTGGTGTTCACCTGCGCCGATCAGGACCAGCCGCTGGATGTGGTCGATTTCGACAATCTGCGCGACCGCCTGTCGCAGAACGCCGTGCAGGAAAAGCTTACACGCCAATGGATCGAGCGCAGCCTGAAGGCCCTCGGCGTCCGACCATGAGCGTCTCTTTCGGGTAATAAAAGCTAGCCAAAGTCCGCCGCGCTTGGCAGATTGATCCCTGTCATCTCGCGAGGCAATTGGCGAAGGGGAAGCCTGTGTCTCAACCACAGTCGAAATTCGACTCAATAAAGGCGGAACGCGACCGTTACGTGTCGTTGGCGTTCACCTGGGCGGACCTGCTGTTCGAGCTGGACCGCGAGTTCAACGTCGTCTTCGCGGCCGGAGCGACCCGTGCCTTTTTCGGTCAATCGAGCGACGCTCTGTCCGGCAGCGCCTTCCGCGATCTGGTCGCGCCGCCCGACGTGCCGAAGATCGGCGAGACGCTGAAGAAGATTCTCAATACCGGCCGCGTCCAGGAAGAATTCATCCGCGTCATCGGACCGGATAAGAGCTGGCTTTACGTCGCCTTGTCCGCCTATTGCCTGGGCGGCGACGAGGACCATCTGTTCGTCGCCATGCGCAAGGCGAGCCCCGCCGCGGCGCGCGCCGCCACCGCCGACAATCGCGGCGAGAACGGCCTCTATGACGGCTCGAACTTCGCCGACGTAGCCGCCAGCCGCATCAAGAAGTTGCAGGATAGCGGCGAGGAAGCCGACGTCACGGTGGTGTCGCTGCCGGGCATGAGCGACATCCAGAAGCGCATCGACGCCAAGGAACAGAACAATCTCGAAAAGGCGGTCGGCCAGATCCTGCAGTCGCACTCGGTGGGCGGCGACACGGCGGCCAAGATCGGCGACGGCGTGTTCTCGCTGCTGCATGGAACCGGCACGCCGATCACCGACATCGTCAGCCAGATCGAGCAGATCACCAAGAAGATGGACCCGGCCGGCAAGGGGGCCAAGGTCGAGGCCGCCACCGTGCCGATGGCGGAGGTGGGCGCCGTCTCCGAGGAGGATCTGGTCAAGGGCCTCGGCTATATGATGACCAAGTTCTCGGACTCGGTCAGCGCCGGCGTCGGGCTGCACGACCTCGCCACCAACATGACCTCGCTGATCAACGAGGCCGCCGGCAAGGTCACCCAGTTCAAGCAGATCATCTCGCAGTCCGAGTTCTACGTCGCGCTGCAGCCGATCATCCACATCTATACCGGCGAAATTCACCATTACGAGGCGCTGTGCCGCTTCGACAGCAAGCCGGGCGAATCGCCGTTCAAGTCGATCACCTTCGCCGAAGAGACCGGCCTGATCCACGAATTCGACATGGCGATGGCCAAGAAGACCATCGAATGGCTGGGCAAGTTCCCGCGCAACACCAATAAATACCGGGTCGCGGTAAACGTCTCGGGCTTCTCGATGAGCCAGCCCTCCTATCTCGACGCGCTGATGCATCTGCTGCGCGAGAACAGCTGGACCCAGGGTAAGCTGATGTTCGAGATCACCGAAAGCTCGCGCATGAGCGACCTCGAATCAGCCAATAACTTCATCCAGACGCTCAGGAAGCGCGGCTACCACATCTGCCTGGACGATTTCGGCGCCGGCGCCGCCTCGTTCCAATATCTGTCGGTGCTGGATGTCGATGTGGTGAAGCTGGACGGTTCGGCGATCAAGAACGCCCAGCGCGCGCCCAAGGGCCGCGCCTTCCTGTCCGCCCTGACCGAACTGTGCCGCCGCATGACGGTGGAAACCATCGCCGAGATGGTGGATACGGTCGAAGCCCTGGATTTCTGCCGCGATTGCGGCTGCAATTACGTGCAGGGCTTCCTGTTCGGCAAGCCGTCCAAGGAGGTGAAGGACTTCACCCCCCTGCCCCAGGCGCAGCTGTTCCGCAAAATCGCGAGTTTTAAGGCTTAGGCCGCCGCCTTGCCGATCCCGACCAGCCGGCCCAGCTTCTTCATGGTCGCCGAGAAGCTGTGGCGGCGCAGTTCGCGGTCGCGCATCTCCTGGCTGACCACATAATTCATCTGGATGCAGCGGCGCGCGCCTTCGAACGGCTTGTGGCCGTGCCAGCCATTGTCGGTGCAGCGGAAAATGAAGCAGGAACCGCCATCGGGCGGCACTTCGGCCACGTAATCCTCAATGTCGGTGGGCGAGCGCAGAACGCGCAGGCGGCCGCCATCCGAGGCCCAGGATTCATTGAGATAGAGCAGCACGGTGATCAGCTTGAAGCGGCTGTCCTTGTGGATCTGGCCGTCGCGGGCGCGCGCATGGGTGCGCACGGTCAGGAAGGTCGGCTTGCCGGTCAGGTCGATGCCGAACTTGTCGCCAATGACTTTGCGCAGTTCCGGCCCTTCGAACGCCTTCACCAGGCGATCGAAGGCCGGGCCGTATTTCAGTGTTTCCGGCGGAAACAGGCCAGCCATGTCGATCTTCGGGAAATCGCGGCTGATCTCGGCGAGCTCGGCCGGCGAAACGAAGTTCTGCAGGATGACGTAAGGATACGGCTCCTGATTGATGGTCGCGGCTTCGAGAGCCGGCAGATTCAGCACGCTCATAAACGGATAGATAGCGACTTGCGGCTGCGAACGCCAGAGCAGAAGATGCACGGCCCGTAGTACAGAGGACCGCCTGATGAACCGCGACGACAGCAAGAAGTGGACGCCCGAGACCCTGGCCGCGCAGACCTTGTTCGGCACCGACCCGGTGAACGGCATGATCGTGCCGTCGATTCATCCCTCGACCACTTACCTGCGCGATCCCGACAATCAATACCGCCATGGCCGCGTCTATTCGCGCGCCGATAATCCCGGCTATGAGGTCGCGGCCAATCTGCTGGCTGCCCTCGAGGGCGGCGAGGAAGCGCTGCTGTTCGCCTCGGGCATGGCGGCGGCCACCGCGGTTTTCCTGGCTTTGTCGCCGGGCGACCATGTCATCGCGCCGAAGATGATGTATTGGGCGCTGCGCCGCTGGCTGGGCGATACCGCCACCCGCTGGGGCATGGAGGTCGAGCTGGTCGAGACCGAAAACACCACCGCGGTCAAGGCCGCCATCCGCCCCGGCAAGACCAAGCTGATCTGGCTGGAAACCCCGGCCAATCCGGTGTGGAGCATCACCGACATCGCCGCCATCGCCGAGCTGGCCAAGAGTGCCGGCGCCAAGCTGGCGGTCGATTCCACCGTCGCCACGCCGATCCTGACCAAGCCTTTGAGCCTGGGCGCCGACATCGTCATGCATTCGGCGACCAAATATCTCAACGGCCATTCCGATGTGATCGCCGGTGCGCTGGTGACCAAGGCCAAGGACGAGATGTGGACCCGCATCCGCACCAATCTGTCGGGCATCGGCGGGGTTCTCGGACCGTTCGAAGCCTGGCTGCTGCAGCGGGGCATGCGCACCCTGCCGGTGCGCGTCAAAGCCGCCTGCGCCGGCGCGCTGGACTTGGCGCAGCGCCTGTCGAACCATCCAGCGGTGTCCGAAGTTCTCTATCCCGGCCTGCCGCATTTCGCCGGCCATGAAATCGCGGCGCGGCAGATGCAGGGCGGCTTTGGCGGCATGCTGTCGATCCGGGTCCGGAAGGGCGAACAGGCCGCGATCGCCACGGCAGCCAAGGTTACCCTGTGGCAGCGCGCCACCTCGCTGGGCGGGGTGGAAAGCCTGATCGAACACCGCGCCAGCGTCGAGGGCCCGACCTCGCCGGTGCCCTCGGATCTGCTGCGCCTGTCGGTCGGGATCGAAAGCCCCGACGATCTTTACGAAGACTTGGCTACAGCCCTAACCGCGGCATCTCGATAGCCGGGCATTTGTTCATCACCACATCCAGACCGGCGGCGCGCCCCTTGGCCGCCGCCGCTTCGTCCATCACGCCGAGCTGGGTCCAGACCACCTTGGCCTTGATGGCGATGGCTTCGTCCATCACGCCATCGACAAATTCGGAAGAGCGGAACACATCCACCATGTCGACCGGCTCGGGGATGTCGGCCAGGGTCGCATAGACCGTCTCGCCGAGCTGGGTCTGCCCGGCCAGTCCGGGATTGACCGGGATCATGCGGAAGCCCTTGCGCTGCAAAAACTGCGCGACACCATGGCTTGGACGGGCGGGATTGGCGGAAAAGCCGACGACGGCGATGGTCTTGGTCGTCGTCAGGATGCGTCGAAGATCTTCGTCACCGGTCATGAATACCTCGTGTAAAGGACGGAACGATCTCCCTACGAGATCGTTCCGCGGCCGCCCGCCCGCTTGGCGGGCGAATCGAAGCAATTGCCGGCAAAGCCGGCGTCGGCCGCCGCGCTGCCGCTAGCCGTTGTCACACAGATGGTATTGCTTGGCGCGGTAGCCAAGCCGTCCATCGGACGGCGCCCGGCGCCTGAGGGGCATAAATAAACTCATCATCAAAATAAAAAACGCCGCGCACTCCCCCCGGAATGCGCGGCGTCCTTTGCGGCGTTTTTTATTTTAGATGATGTCGACGGTCTCGGCCTGCGGGCCCTTCTGGCCCTGCGTGATCGTCAGACGGACGCGCTGATCGGGCTCCAGCGAACGCAGGCCCGACTTCTCCAGCGCGCGGATGTGAACGAACACATCCTTGCCGCCGTCATCGACGGCGATGAAGCCGAAGCCCTTGTCGGCGCTGAAGAACTTCACGCGGCCTTCGACCGGCGGACCGGCCTCGCCACGCGGAGCGTCGCTGCGGCCGCCCGGCGACGAGCGGCGCGGGGCCGCGGTCGACATGTCCACCGAATGAACGGTGACGACCTGGGGTCCACGCTGCCCCGGGCCAAGGTCACAGATCATGGTGGCGCCTTCGCCAACCTCGGACACGCCAGCGCGTTCCAGCGCAGAGACGTGGAGGAAAGCATCGGCAGAGCCATCAACCGGCGACACGAAGCCGAAGCCCTTGGTCGCATTGAACCACTTCACCGTGGCCGACACATTGGCCTGGTCCACGGTGGGACGGTTGAATTCCGGACGGGGCGACCGCATAGCCGGCGCCGGCTCGAAACCACCACCCCCGAAATCCCCGAAATCGTCGCGTCGACCGCCGCCACGCCGGCGATTTTCAGACCTATCACGCTGCCAAGACATTAGTTCGCTCTTCCGTTCAGTTGTCGTCAAATATCAATGTTTCAGAGGCTTGGCGGCGAGTAATCCACCGTGGCATCCCCCTTTTCGTACTTCCGATGCCACGATCGGTAACTTCACGTCGACTCTATTCTAACTGTCGCCCTGATCCCCTAACACGCACCGCTTCCAAACCCCGTCCCCAAATGCCGACAGGAAGCGGCAAATTTTAGTTATATCATCAACTAACGCGCTCTGCATCCGTCTTCGGACGGGAGTCGACGATATAGTGCGAAAAATGAGTCACCTGTTACCCACCCGCCACATTCAATCGGCCAAAAACCCATCGATTTCAGCTTGATCCAGCCGTTTGGTGCTGCCGTGGATCACCGCGCTGGCCACGTCGATCATCTTTTGCAGACGGTAGGACAGCTCGGCACAGGCGACCTTCACGCGCTCATGATCTTGCGTCGGCAAGGCTTCGCGGATGCGCTGCAGCCCCCAGGGAACCATGCGGTTCATCTGCGAGACCACGTCGTCGAACGGTTCGCGGTAGCAATGCGGGACATGATTATAGGCTTCGACGGCCAGGTCGCGGTCGCGGAACTGGCTGTCGCGGAAATGATCCTGATAGGATTTGGGCTGCCAGGCTTCGGCATCCTCGAAGCATTCCGGCATGTCCGGAATCAGCTCGAGCAACATCACGATCTCATTGAAATGGTTCAGATAGTCGGTCGCGAGCAGGGTCTGCGGATCGATATTCGTGCCATGCGCCTTCGCGCTGAACGCCTGGTAAGCGTCATCCCCTGCCGCCATCTGCTCCAATTTCGTTGCCATCGGCGCCCCTTCACCGTTTATCCACAGGATAGCAGGATTCACACCCGATGGTAGGGATGGTTGGCGAGAATGCATTCGGCCCGGTAAAGCTGCTCGGCCAGCAGGCCACGCACCAGCATATGCGGCCATGTCATGGCGCCGAGGCACAGCAGCAGATCGGCCGATTGGCGCAGGGCCGGCTCATGGCCGTCCGCCCCGCCGATCAGGAACGCGATCTCGCCCCGTCCGGTATCCCGCCACTGTCCCAGCAACTCGGCGAAGGCCGGGCTGGTGAGGGATTTGCCCCGCTCGTCGAGCGCGACGACCACCGCCCCTTTCGGAATGCAGCCGCGCAGAAGCTGCGCCTCGCGCGCCATCCGCTCGGGCACCGGCAAGGGCCGCTTCTCTTCGACTTCCTTCAGGGTCAGGCGCCAGCCGAGCCGGCCGCTGTAATGATCGAACAGCGTCTTTTCCGGTCCTGGCTTGCAGCGCCCGACGGCCGCCAGCGTCAGATTCAATGAGTGGCTGCCGTCGGCTCCGCAGCGCCCCACATCCGCTCGAGATTGTAGTAGCTGCGCACTTCGGGGCGGAACAGATGGATCACGATGTCGCCGGCATCGACCAGCACCCAGTCGGCCTGGGGCATGCCTTCCAGCGCCACGCGATAGCGGTTCGCCTTCAGCTTCTCGACCAGATGCTCGGCCATCGCCGCCACCTGGCGGTTCGAATTGCCGGTGGCGATCACGATATGGTCGGCCATCGAGGAACGGCCACGCAGATCGATGGCCAGGACGTCCTCGGCCAGATCGGTATCCAACTGACCGGTGACCAGCGTCACCAGATCATCGGGGGTCATTGAGCTCTTAATTACCTGTCTCCTTGGTCTTAGGCTTTGCCTTCAATGCGTCCAGGCGCCGGCGAATCTCAGTCGCCGAAGCCGGGTGACGCTTGATATGCATAAAAATCCAGGATGGCGGCGCAGTTCCCGCCAACCGCGCGGGAGCGGCGACTCGCCAGTGCCAGAAGCGCCGGGCCGCCTTGCTTGCCATCGATTCGCGAGAATAGGGCGAGCGGTCGAAAACCGCAACGGGAACGCTGCGGAAGATCCGGGTCCAGCGGTCCCAGCGCGGGATCTGGGTCAGATTGTCGGCACCCATGATCCACACCAGCCGCGCCGCCGGAAACCGCCGCTTCATCACCGCCAGCGTATCGGCGGTATAGCGCGTGCCCCAATCGGCCTCCATGCCGGTGACCTTGATGCGCGGATGGCGCGCCACCTTGCGGGCCCTGGCGATCCGCTCGGCCTGAGGCGCCATGCCGTTCTTCGCCTTCAGCGGATTCTGCGGGCTGACCAGCCACCACACTTCGTCGAGCCGCAGACGCTTGAGCGCCTCCAGCGAGATGTGCAGATGCCCTTCATGGGCGGGGTTGAACGATCCGCCCAGCACGCCGACCCGCCGCTTGCGCCGGTCGCCCCATTTATTCGCGGAAAGTTTCAGGGCCGCACCTGTCCGGTGCCGCGCACGACATATTTGAAGCTGGTCAACTGCTCGACACCGACGGGGCCGCGCGCATGCAGCTTGCCGGTGGAGATGCCGATCTCGGCGCCCATGCCGAACTCGCCGCCATCGGCGAACTGGGTCGAGGCGTTGACCAGCACGATGGCGCTGTCCACCGCGGCCAGGAAGGCTTCGGCCGCCGCCGCATCGTCGGTGACGATGGCGTCGGTATGATGCGAGCCGAAGCGCTCGATATGGGCGATGGCGTCGTCCAGCCCGTCGACCACCTTTACGGCAATGATGGCGTCGAGATATTCGGTTTGCCAATCGACCTCGGCCACGCCCAGCACCCGGCGATCGACAGCTTGCGTCGCACCGTCGCCACGGACTTCGCAGCCGGCATCGAGCAGATCGGTCACCAGCGGCGCCAGATGGGTTCCCGCGACCGCCTTGTCGACCAGCAGAGTCTCGGTGGCGCCGCACACGCCGGTGCGGCGCAGCTTGGCGTTGACCACGATCTTGCGCGCCATCTCGAGGTCGGCGGCGGCATGAACATAAGTGTGGTTGTTGCCTTCGAGATGCTGGAACAGCGGAATGCGGCTCTCGGCGATCACCCGCTCGATCAGCGACTTTCCGCCGCGCGGCACGATGACGTCGATGAATTCGCTCATCTTCAGCAGGACGCCGACGGCGGCGCGGTCGGTGGTCGGCACCGATTGCACTGCTTCGGCGGGCAGGCCGGCTTCGCGCAAGCCTTCCTGCAGACAGACCATGATGGCGGCGGTCGAGCGGAAGCTTTCCGAGCCGCCGCGCAGGATGGCGGCATTGCCCGACTTCAGGCACAAGGCGCCGGTATCGGCGGTGACGTTGGGGCGGCTCTCATAAATGATGCCGATCACGCCGAGCGGCACCCGCACGCGGGCGATATCGAGGCCGTTGGGACGCGACCAGCGCGCCATCTCCTGCCCGACCGGATCGGTCAGCGCGGCAACCTCGTCGAGGCCCTTGGCCATCGCCTCGATGCGGGCCTCATTCAGCACCAGCCGGTCGAGCATGGCGCCGCCCAGGGATTTCCGCTCGGCCTCGGCGACATCTTCGCGATTGGCGGCCAGGATCTCATCGCGATGGGCACGGATCGACCGCGCGGCGGCCAGCAGTGCCGCATTCTTGGTCTCGGTCGAGGCTGCGGCCAGCACCTTGGCGGCGGCGCGCGCCTGACGGCCGATCCCGGTCATCAGGGCATTGAGGCTGGTATCGTGGTTCATGCCGTCAGCACCAGATCGTCGCGGTGAATCATTTCATCCGGACCACGATAGCCGAGCAGATTTTCGAAATCGCCGCTCTTGCGTCCCTTGAGGCGCCGAGCCTCCTCGGCGCCATAGGCGGCGAGGCCGCGGGCCAGGTCGCGCCCATCGGGGCCGAGCACCGAAACCGCGTCGCCCTTCTGGAACTGGCCGTCGATCTCGACGATCCCTGCCGGCAGCAGGCTGCCGCCCTTGGCCAAGGCGGCGGCGGCGCCGGAATCGACGGTCAGCCGGCCCTGCGGCTTGATCGATCCGGCGATCCAGCTCTTGCGGGCGGTCTGCGGCGTCTGGCGCGGATGGAACCAGGTGCAGCGCCCGCTTTCCATGGTGCGCAGGGGATGCAGCGGCTTGCCCGGCGCGATCGCCATGCGGCAGCCGGCGCCCAGCGCGATCTTGGCGGCCTGCAGCTTGGTGACCATGCCGCCCGTGCCGACCGCGCTGGTCGGATCGCCGGCCATCGCCTCGATCTCGGGGGTCAGGTCGCGCACGTCTTCGATGAAGCGGGCGTTCGGGTCCTTGCGGGGATCGGCGGTGTAGAGGCCGTCGATGTCGGACAGCAGCACCAGTGTATCCGCGCCGATCATCTGGGCGACTCGGGCGGCCAGGCGGTCATTGTCGCCGAAGCGGATTTCCTGGGTCGCCACCGTGTCGTTCTCATTGATCACCGGCACCGCGCCGAGACGCAGCAGCGTCTCCAGCGTGTTGCGGGCATTGAGGAAACGCCGGCGGTTCTCGGTATCGTCGATGGTGACCAGGATCTGCGCGCAGGCGATGTCGTGGCGCGCCAGTTCCTGCTGATAGGCGTGCGCCAGGCGGATCTGGCCGGTGGCGGCGGCGGCCTGCTTTTCGTCGAGGCGCAGCGGGCCCGGCTTCAGGCCGAGCGGACGGCGACCGACGGCGATGGCGCCGGAGGTGACCAGGATGACGTCACGGCCTGCGCGGCGGTGATGGGCGACATCTTCGCAGAGGGCGGCGAGCCAGGGCTGGTCGATGGCGCCGTCTTCTCCCACCAGGAGAGCCGAGCCGACCTTGACGACTAGCCGCTTCGCCTCTCCCAAAAGCCCCATTCCCTCAGGCCCCTGCCGTCGTCATCGCGTTTTGGGGAGATGATCCGTCAAGTCGCGCTCCGACGGCAAGGCTGGCGGCCTTGACGAGGGGCGCGACGCCGGCGGTCGTCCGCCAAAACGCGACCCGAAGGGCGGGAAAAATACGCCCGCCGGGTGCGTTGTCGGCTTCGCCAAGGCGGCCAGCCTTGGCTTCACCCGCCGCCTGCCCGGCGGGCGTATTTTTCTCCGTGCCGACGACAGGGGCCTGAGGGAATGGGGCTTCCATGATTAGTTCTCGTCCCAATCGACGTCGTCGAGATAATCGTCTTCGTCGGAAACGGGCGACCAATTGCTGGCCTTGCCCACACCGGCGGTGGCTGCCGCGGCCAGGGGCGCCTCGCCATGTTCCTCGCGCGATTCCTTGATCACGGTCAGCAGCGAGAACAGCAATTCCTTGAGGCCGATGCCGGCGATGCCCGACAGGGTGAAGACCTCGGCGCCGCTCGCCTCCTTCAGCGCCGCCAGCTTCTCCTCGATCTCCTCGGGGGTCAGCGAGTCGCACTTGTTGAGGGCGATCAGTTCCTTCTTCTCATCGAGGCCGCCGCCATACATGCGCAGCTCGTCGCGCACGATGCGATAGGCCTCGGCGACATCTTCCTGGGTGCCGTCGACCAGATGCAGCAGCACGCGGCAGCGCTCGATATGGCCGAGGAAACGGTCGCCCAGGCCGGCGCCTTCATGGGCGCCTTCGATCAGGCCGGGCAGATCGGCCAGGATGAATTCCTCGCCGCCCACCGACGCGACGCCCAGATTGGGGTGCAGGGTGGTGAAGGGATAATCGCCGATCTTCGGACGGGCACGGGTCACCGCGCCGAGGAAGGTCGACTTGCCGGCATTGGGCAAACCGATCAGGCCGCAATCGGCGATCAGCTTGAGGCGCAGCCAGACCCACAATTCCTTGCCCGGCCAGCCCGGATCGGCGCGGGTCGGCGCGCGGTTGGTCGAGGTCTTGTAATGGGCGTTGCCGAAGCCGCCATCGCCGCCGCGCAGGATGACCCGGCGCTCGCCGGCGGTGGTGAAGTCGGCCAGGACCTCGTCCTTCTCGTCGGTCAGGATCTGGGTGCCGACCGGGACCTTGATCACCACGTCGTTGCCGCCGCCGCCGGTCTTGTTGCGGCCCTGGCCGTGATTGCCGGTGTCGCCCTTGAAATGCTGCTGATAGCGGAAATCGATCAACGTGTTGAGATTGGCCACGCATTCGACGACCACGTCGCCGCCCTTGCCGCCGTCACCACCGTCGGGACCGCCGAATTCGATGAATTTCTCGCGCCGGAAACTCTGCGCGCCCGCGCCGCCGTCACCGCTTTTCAGGAAGATCTTGGCTTGATCGAGAAATTTCATCGGAAATATCCAATAAAAAAGGGGAATGGACGATCCATTCCCCTTCTTAAAACTTCAAATCGGGGAATGGGGCCGTTAGGCCACCGGCTTCACCGCGATGAAGGTACGGTCACCAGACTTGTGCTGGAACTCGACCTGACCCTCGACCAGAGCGAAGAGGGTGTGATCGGTGCCCATGCCGACGCCTGAGCCGGGATGGAACTTGGTGCCGCGCTGACGGACGATGATGTTGCCGGGAATGACGGCTTCGCCACCGAACTTCTTGACGCCGAGGCGACGGCCCGCGGAGTCGCGGCCGTTGCGGGATGATCCGCCTGCCTTTTTATGAGCCATGTTTCAAACTCCTCTGAAACCAGACGCTCAGGCGCCGGCGATGTTGGTGATGCGCAGAACGGTCAGCTCCTGGCGATGACCCTTCTTACGGCGATAATTCTGCCGGCGCTTCTTCTTGAAGATGATGACCTTGTCGGCACGAGTCTGTTCGAGCACGGTCGCGGTGACGGAGGCGCCGGCCACGATGGGCGCGCCAATCTTGTCACCGACCATCAGAACCTGATCGAGCGTGACGGTCTCGCCGGCTTCACCCGCGAGCTTTTCGACGCGGATGACGTCGTTGGTGGCAACCTTATACTGCTTGCCGCCGGTCTTGATGACTGCGAACATGATTCTCTACCATTCATACAAACGAAACCGGACGCAGCGCTACAGGTGACCCGGTCCGCTGCGAGAGGGCGGAAATATATCGACGCTCGGAGCGGAGTCAAGATTATTTGTAACCCTATGGCACCAAGTGCGGCGCCAAGTGATTAAACCGAGGAAATCCGCCCGATAATTATACTCGGAAAAACGGGTTGCACCGAAAAATCCCTTCGGCTATGTTCCGGCCCCTGACCGGTCCCGGAGAGGTGACAGAGTGGTCGATTGTGACGGTCTCGAAAACCGTTGTACCCGCGAGGGTACCGTGAGTTCGAATCTCACCCTCTCCGCCAGTCAGAAATGAAGGGCTCCCTCGGGGGCCCTTTTTTCTTGCCCGCGCCCATGCCTACAATCGACGCATCAGCGGGGAGAACTGCGATGCGGTCGATCACGGTGTTGTGCGTTGGAGCCCTCATTCTTGCCGGTCCGGCCAGCCGGGGCGAATCGCCGCCCGCCGAGGCGCCCGGACATGTCACCGGGATCGGCGGCATCTTCTTCAAAGCCAAAGACCCGAAGGCGCTGGCCGCCTGGTACCGCAACGTGCTGGGCATGCCGCTGGAAGCCTGGGGCGGCGCGATGCTGCGCTACGACGCGCCGAACCATCCGCCGAAGCTGACCTGGAGCGCTTTCCCCGCCACGACGAAATATTTCGCGCCGTCGGCCAGCGACTTCATGATCAATTACGCGGTCGACGACATGGACGCGCTGCTCGCCAAGCTGCATGAGAAAGGCGTCGAGCCGCTGGAGCGCAACGACGCCGACCCGAACGGACGCTTTGCCTGGATCGCCGATCCCGAAGGCAACAAGGTCGAGCTCTGGCAGCCGAAGCGCCCCGCGCCCTAGTGTGGCGATTCTTAAATTCCTACGACTTCGATATCAGCGATTTTAGGAATTTAAGAATCTTCAAGCCACACTAGATGATTGTTAAAGCTAGTGTCCTGATCGATCGCGAAGTTCGAAAGGCCGTGATCCAGATCGCACGAACTTCGCGATCGGGACACTAGATCACCATCGCCCCCAGTTCCGCCCGCCAATGCGCCAGCCGCGCCTTGCGCCAGGCCGCGCGGGCGAAGCCTGGCTCCTCCTCTTCCCTTTCTTCCAGCGCTTCAAAGGCGATGGCCTGCACCCCATGCGCCTGCACGGCCTCCTTCAGCGAACGATGCGGCGTCGCGCCGCTGCGCAGGGTGAAATCCAGCCGGTTGCGGATCTTCTCCATATCCGCCGCATACCCCACCCATACTTCGCCCGAAGGCGCGCAACGCAGGGCGTAGATACCGCACACACTCTTCCGTTCCTTGTAAGCGGCCACCGCCGCTTTGCGATCCGTCACGAGCTCCTCCATATTTACCCGGATGTAATTGACAGGAAATTTTTACCCGGGTAAATAACTTTCATGACCTACACAGCTTTCGACGGCCATCGCCTGCTGGCGAGCGGCCCCCTCCTCGATGTCACCCTCGCGGTGAAAGCCTCGCCCGGCCTGGCGGCGGGCACCGTCCTGACTTTCGACGACGACACCGGAAAGGTGGTCGATCTCGATCTGCACGGCACCGCCGAGCAGATCACCGCCCGCCATCATGCCCGCGAGGAAGGCATGGCGGCGCGGGGCCGGGGACGGCCGAAGCTGGGCGTGGTGGCGCGGGAAGTGACCCTGCTGCCCCGCCATTGGGAATGGCTGGCGGCTCAGCGCGGCGGCGCGTCGGTGACCTTGCGCCGCCTGATCGACGAGGCGCGCAAGGCCGAGGGCGGCCAGGCCGCCGTGCGGGCGGCGCAGGATTCGGCTTATCGCTTCATGTCGGCGATCGGTGGTGATCTGCCGGGGTTCGAGGAAGCGGTCCGCGCCCTCTATGCCGGCGATGCATCGCGGCTGGAGACACATATGGCGGAATGGCCGGAGGATTTGCGCATCCATGTGCGCAAGCTGGCGACGCCGCTCGCCTCATAAAGGCAGGTGCGGGTCGGCGTCTCCGAACATGCCGAGCTGCCACTGCATCT
This sequence comes from Alphaproteobacteria bacterium, assembly GCA_021325215.1. Classification (GTDB taxonomy): domain Bacteria; phylum Pseudomonadota; class Alphaproteobacteria; order Rhodospirillales; family Magnetospirillaceae; genus JAJPHO01. Next base: position 19,449 of record JAJPHO010000002.1, on the reverse strand, counting down.
CTTCATCGTCCACGGCATAGGAGCCGTCATCGGCGGGCGCGATCGCGCTTTCCGCCGTCACCGAGGCCAGGCGCAATTGCAGTTCCAGGGCGAAGGCGGCTGAAAGACCGGCCTTCCAGGCCAGCGCGCACATGGCGCGGGCCGATTGCGCCGCGACGATATGCAGCACGGTGCGGACCGGCAGACCGGCGCGCACCACCAGACCGGCGATCAGCGCCTCGTCATGGTCGGTCAGCAGGAAGACCCGCAGGGTGCCCTCGTCGAGCAAGCCCTGATCCTCGAGTGCATGGGCGTTGTCGAGAGCCACCTCGATCCCGCCGCCCGGCTCGGCCGCCAGACCGGCGGCGGCGGCGCCTCGAATCCGATCGGTCCCCTTATCGAGCCGCTTCTGGACCATCGCCTGGATGGTCGAGCGCGCCCCGGCGGGCAGATCCTGGTCGGACGGGAACAGTTCCTCGATCCGGGTCTGCACCTTGTCGACCAGGGTCTGCACCGTGCTTTCGGTGACGTCGCGGCGGAAATGCGGCGGCTCCTGCCAGCCCAGCTCCTCGGCGGCGCTGTCGATCAGCCGGTCCAGGGTGGTTTCCTGCACATCGGCGCTCGATTTACCCAGCATATGAGCGATAGCGGGCACGTTGCGGCTCGCCACCAGCATCGAGGCGACCCGTTCGTCGAGCAGCGGTCTGTGCGCGATGGCCGCCAGCTTGGCATCGTCCTGGGAGCCGGCGATCACCTCGAGCAGATCCTCGGCGGTCAGCACCGGCGAGAATTCCAGCACCGGCAGCGCCACATCGAGATTTTCGTCGAGCGCCAAAGCCAGGATGACCGAACGGGTGGCGCCGGGATCGTCCTTGAGGATCTCGGCCATGGCGGCGCGGATGGCGACGCTGGAATCGCCAGCCAGCTTTTCCACCGTCAGATCGGCGATGGCCCGCGCCCGCATCTGCATCTCGCCGATGCCGCAATAGCGGCCATGGCGCGTCAGCTTGCCGGCCAGCGCGTCGCGCACCTGTTCGTCCACGTCGCCGGCCAGCACCAGATTTCCAAGCGCCGGCGTCAGGGCATTGGCCGCCACCGCGCCGCGTACCGTAGCCTCGTCGTCGCTGGCCAGGAAGTACAACACTTCCGGCGGCACGTCCTGGCGGCGCGCCAGGGCGGTGCGCGCCAGGGCATCGCCATGGGCGGCAACGCCGCGCGCCTGCTGGTAGGTCAGCGCTCCGCTCACGGCCGGCCCGCCGCCGGGGCCAGCGCGTAATGGCCCTTGCCCTCGCGCTTGACCCGATACATCGCCGTGTCGGCGCGGCTGAGGAATTCGTTGATGGTCTCGTGCGAGGCGGCATCGTAGACCGCCATGCCGATCGAGAGGGACAGCGGGCGGTTGCGGCTGCCGGAATAGACCCGCAGCGACTTGGCGGCGGTCAGGAAGACCAGGGCGCGGGCGACCGCCGCGGCCTCGCCGGCATTATCCAGCCAGACGGCGAATTCGTCGCCGCCGAGGCGCGCGACCAGATCGGTGGAACGCGAATTATTGCGCAGGATATCGGCGACATGGCGCAAGGCCTCGTCACCCCGCCCATGGCCGTGCACGTCGTTGACCAGCTTGAAATTGTCGAGGTCGCAATAGACCAGGGTCGCCGCGGTGGCCGGCGTGCGCTGCATACGGGCGAAGCGGCGGCGCACCTCGTCATAGAAGCCGCGCCGGTTCAGCACGCCGGTCAGCGGGTCCGAGCGCGAGATATCGAACAGCGCATGATATTTGGCGCGCAGCTCGATGGCCGCCGCCAATTGCCCGGCCACGGAGCGCAGCAGCGCCGCGTCGCCCTCCGTCCAGGCAGGCCGGCCGGGTCCGCGCCACAGCAGGATGGCGCCGACGGTGCGGGCGGCATAGATGGTGCGCGCCGCCAGCACCGACCAGTCGTCATAAGCGATCATCTGGATATCCGGCGCATCCTCGGCCAGCAGCGGATCGAGCACGGGGTCGAGGGGCTGATTTTCGTCGATCTTGCCGAACCACGCCGCCACGGCCAGCTTAAGGCCCGCCCCATCGGGAGCATTGGGCGGCGCGGTCAGGATCTGACAGCCATGGGCCGAAAAGCCGTGGGTGCTGGCGCTGGCCGCCAGGCGCAGCATGTCGTCGGGATTGGCTTCGGCGCGGAACACGCTGGTGATGCGGGCGAAGATCCGTTCCTGGTCGCGGTGCTCCGCCAGATGGGCGCGGTTGCGGCGGTCGCGCGTCACGTCGCGGCAAATGCCCCGCGCCCCGCTCCACTCGCCGCCCTGATCGAACAACGGCACCGCCGTGACCTCGTAACAGAGGGACTCGCCCCCGGTGTCGAGCAGCCAGACCTCGACCCCTTCGACCGGCACCGGCGTCTCGAAGGGAGACAGCGCCGGAGCCGGCATGGCCGGATCGAACAGAGCGGACGGCAGTGTCCCGATCAGATCGGGCCCCTCGCGCCCGGCCACGCCCTTTGGGGTGATCATGGCGAAATTGCCGCCGGCATCGGTTTCCCAAGCATGATCGCTGGAAATCTCGACCAGTTCCTTGAAGCGCTGACGCGACACGGCCAGGGCGCTGCGCATATGCACGTCGACGGTGCGGTCGATCACCATCACCAGGCGCCAGCCCGGGCGGTCCAGAGGCAGGGTCAGCAGATCGACCAGACGTGGCCCGTCGCGGCCGGGCAGCGAAACCGTGTGTCCCGGCTCCCCCTCCAAGGCGGACAGCAGCGCCTCGGCGGCATGAACGCCGTCCTCCGAGACAAGTCCGAATTCATCGGAAAACGCGGCATTGGCGGCGCTGACGGCGCCCGCCTCGTCGAGAATGGCGGCCGGATGCGGAAACGATTCGAGTGCGTCAGCGCCGAGGCCCGGCATTGCGCCTGCCGCCTGCCATGCCTGATCACTGTGATTCGACACGCGTGCCCTCAACCCTGATACCCCGATCAGCTAATCACGGTCGCGGGACAGGGTAAACAGGTCTTCGCGCCGGCTCTGTGATTAAAGGCACAGAACCGGCGCGAAGAGGGTCGCGAGGGGTGATTACTCGGCCGCCAGCTCGGCGGGGGTGACCGTCAGACCCAGCGCCTCGGCGATGCCCTTGCCATAGGCCGGATCGGCCTTGTGGCAGTGGCGGATATGACGGAGCTGGATCTCCTTGGGCACCGAACCGATCGAGCGGGCGGTGTTCTCGAACAGGGTCTTCTGCTGAGCCGGCGTCATCAGGCGGAACAGATCGCCCGGCTGCGAGAAATAGTCGGCATCCTCGCGATGGTTCCAATGGGCGGCCGGGCCGTCGATCGGCAGCGGCGGCTCGGAGAAGTCGGGCTGTTCGGCCCACTCGCCGTTGCTATTGGGGAAATAGCTGGTCGTGCCGCCGTAATTGCCGTTGATCCGCATGGCGCCGTCGCGGTGATAGGAATGGACCGGGCAACGCGGCTGGTTGACCGGGATCTGGTGATGGTTGACGCCCAGGCGGTAACGCTGCGCGTCGCCATAGGAGAACAGACGGCCCTGCAGCATCTTGTCCGGCGAGAAGCCGATGCCGGGCACCACCTGCGCCGGGTTGAAGGCGGCCTGTTCGACGTCGGCGAAGAAGTTTTCCGGGTTGCGGTTCAGCTCCATCACGCCGACCTCGATCAGCGGATAATCGCCATGCGGCCACACCTTGGTGAGGTCGAACGGATTATAGGGCACCTTACCGGCGTCCTCCTCGGGCATGACCTGGATCTTCAGGGTCCATTTCGGGAAATCGCCCTTCTCGATCGACTCGTAGAGATCGCGCTGATGGCTTTCGCGGTCCTTGCCGATCAGCGCCTCGGCCTCGGCGTCGGACAGGTTCTTGATGCCCTGCTGGGTGACGAAGTGGAACTTCACCCAATGGCGCTTATTGTCGGCGCTGATCAGGCTGAAGGTGTGGCTGCCGAAGCCGTGCATGTGGCGATAGCTGGCGGGAATGCCGCGGTCGCTCATCACCACGGTGATCTGGTGCAGCGCTTCCGGCAGGCCGGTCCAGAAATCCCAATTGTTGGTGGCGCTGCGCATATTGGTGCGCGGATCGCGCTTCACCGCATGGTTGAGATCGGGAAAGCGCAGCGGGTCGCGCAGGAAGAAGACCGGCGTATTGTTGCCGACCAGATCCCAATTGCCTTCCTCGGTATAGAATTTCAGGGCGAAGCCGCGGATGTCGCGCTCGGCGTCGGCCGCACCGCGCTCGCCCGCGACGGTGGTGAAGCGGGCGAACATCTCGGTCTTCTTGCCGACCTTCGAGAAGATCTTGGCGCGGGTATATTTGGTGATGTCGTTGGTCACGGTGAAGGTGCCGAAAGCGCCCGAGCCCTTGGCGTGCATGCGGCGCTCGGGGATCACTTCGCGGTCGAAATGGGCGAGCTTCTCGAGGAACCAGACATCCTGCAGCAGCATCGGGCCGCGCGGACCGGCGGTCATCACGTTGGTGTCATGCGCGACCGGACAGCCGGCAACGGTGGTCAGGGCTTTCTTCTTGTCGGGTGTATCAGTCATCAGGGGGCTCCTTCCAAAGGCTCAAGCGATGGTTATGACCCTAGGCTGGACACTCGTCTGGAATGAAATGATTAAATTTTGAAGTTTTGATCGATTGCTTCGATTTGTCTTGTCCCCAGCCTCGCTGCTTAAACAGGTGGGCGATCCATCAAATGTTTACCAGGGCAAGCGCCCGTCGTAGCATTCGATGTAAATCGCTTTGCAAGCGGGAGGACCGGGGCAGGATGAAGTTCGCGGTTGTCGGCGCCGGTTCGATCGGCGGTTTCCTGGGCGCGCGCCTCGCCTTGGCGGGAGAGGACGTTACCTTCATCGCTCGCGGCGCCAATCTCGAGGCGATCGGGAAGAATGGCTTCACGCTGATCGAAGAGGACGGCTCCGAACAAGTTACCCGTTCGGTAAAGGCTGCGGCGATCAAGGATGGCGCGCCGCACGACGTGGTCCTGCTGGCGCTGAAGGCACATCAGGTCGCCGCCGTCGCCCCCGACCTGCATCGCCTGCTCGGCCCTGAAACCACCATCGTCACCCTGCAGAACGGCGTTCCCTGGTGGTATTTCCACAAGCTGCCCGGCCCCTATGAAGGACGCCCGGTGACGGCCGCCGATCCCGACGGCTCGATCGCCCGCCATATCGACAATGACCGCATCATCGGCACCGTGGTCTATCCGGCCTCGGAACTCATCGCGCCCGGCGTGGTCAAGGTGATCGAGGGCAACCGCTTCACCCTGGGCGAGCCCGACGGATCGAAGTCCGAGCGTGTCCAGCGCCTGTCCGACGCTTTGACCAAGGCCGGCTTCAAAGCGCCGGTCGCCGCCGATCTGCGGGCCGAGATCTGGATGAAGCTGTGGGGCAATGTGATCTTCAATCCGGTCAGCGCCCTGACCCATGGCACGCTGGCCGGCATCTGCGGCTTCCCCCTCACCCGCGACTTGGCCGCCAAGATGATGGCCGAGACACAGGCCGTGGCCGAGAAATTGGGCGTGCGGTTCCGCATCAGCATCGAAAAGCGCATCGCCGGCGCCGAGGCGGTGGGCGAGCACAAGACCTCGATGCTGCAGGATGTCGAAGCCGGGCGCGCCCTGGAGCTGGAGGCGCTGGTCGGGTCGGTGGTCGAGATGGCCCGCCTGACCGAGACGCCGACGCCGCATGTCGACGCCATTTACGCGATAGCAAGCCTGCTGGCGAAAACGCTGGCCGATAAAAAAGGAAAGCTGGAGATCCAACCAACCAGCTGACCGACCCTCACCGGGGAGGACGTCATGGGAGCAGTCGAGCAGCTTACCCAAGCCGTTTCTCAAACCGCCGAGCGGACCTCCGCCGGGCGATGGTGGCAATTGCTGTTCGGCGTGCTGTGCATGTCGATGATCGCCAATTTGCAATATGGCTGGACCCTGTTCGTCACGCCGCTGGACGACCGCTTTCATTGGGGCCGCGCCGCCATCCAGGTCGCTTTCACCCTGTTCGTGCTGGCCGAGACCTGGCTGGTGCCGCTGGAGGGCTATCTGGTCGACCGCTTCGGTCCGCGCCCGGTGATCCTTGCCGGCGGCGTGCTGGTCGGGCTGTCCTGGGTGATCGATGCGAGAGCCGACACGCTGATGGCGCTTTATGCCGGCTCGGTGCTTGGCGGGATCGGCGCCGGCGCCGTCTACGGCACCTGCGTCGGCAATGCGCTGAAATGGTTCCCCGACCGCCGCGGGCTGGCGGCGGGCATTACGGCGATGGGCTTCGGGGCCGGCTCGGCCATGACCCTGGTGCCGATCGCCCAGCAGATCGAAATGCGCGGCTATGCCCAGACCTTCCTGCTGTTCGGGGTGATCCAGGGGTTGGCGGTGTTCCTGCTCGGCTGGCTGCTGCGCGCCCCGCCGCATGACGACGGGACCATCGGGACCATTCCGGCGCCCTGTGCCGAGACCGTGGTGCCGCATGTCCAGTACCCGCCCTGGCGGATGGCCTCCACCCCGGTGTTCTGGACCCTCTATGCGATGTTCGTGATGATGGCCGCCGGCGGGCTGATGGCCACCGCGCAGCTGGGGCCGATCGCCCATGATTTCCGCATCGCCGACATACCGGTCTCGCTGGCCGGCATCGTCCTGCCGGCCCTGACCTTCGCCATGACGATCGATCGGGTGCTGAACGGCGTCACCCGCCCTTTCTTCGGCTGGCTGTCCGACAAGCTGGGCCGCGAGAACACGATGGGACTGGCGTTCGCCCTGGAAGGGTTCGGCATCATGGCGCTGGCCCTGTTCGGCCGCAATCCGGTCGCCTTCGTCATTCTGTCCGGCCTGGTGTTCTTCGCCTGGGGCGAGATCTACAGCCTGTTCCCCGCCCTGTGCTGCGACATCTTCGGCACCCGCTACGCCACCGCCAATGCCGGCCTGCTCTATACCGCCAAGGGAACCGCGGCGCTGCTGGTGCCGTTTTCCAGCCTGCTGGCCGATAGCGGCGACTGGACCAGCGTCTTCTCCGCCGCCGCCGGGTTCAATCTGCTGGCCTCGGCGATGGCGCTGCTGATGCTGAAGCCCATGCGGCAGACTTTGAATTCACAACAAGAACGAGGACATCCATGAGCTTTCCCGCCACCTTGCAGCTGCTTCTGGCCCCCCTCGACGCCGCCGCTCCGGCGCTCGGCGCGCCCGGGACCAGGCCCCTGAGCTTCGGCGGCCTGCGGACCCAGATCGCCGAGACCCTGGACGCTCTCAACAAGGTCGGGATCGGACGCGGCGACCGCGTCGCCATCGTGCTGCCCAACGGCCCGGAAATGGCCGCCACCTTCCTGGCCGTCGCCTCCTGCGCCGCGTCGGCGCCGCTCAATCCGGCCTATCGTGCGGAAGAGTTCGAATTCTACCTTACCGATCTCGGCGCCAAGGCGCTGATCGTCCAAAAGGATGTCGAAACCCCGGCCATCGCCGTGGCGGAAAAGCTCAACGTGCCGATGCTGCGCCTGACGCCCCGGCGCGAGGATGGAGCCGGACGCTTCAGCCTCGACATCAGTGGAATGCCCGCTGCCAAGCCGAGCATGGGCGGCTATGCCGAACCCGACGACGTGGCGCTGGTGCTGCACACGTCGGGCACGACATCCCGGCCCAAGATCGTGCCGCTGCGCCAGCGCAATGTCTGCGCCTCGGCGCACAATATCCGCACGACCACCCGCTTCGAACCGGCGGATGTCGGCCTCAACATCATGCCGCTGTTTCATATCCACGGCCTGATCGCCGGGGTGACGGCGCCTTTGTCGGCGGGCAGTTCGGTGTTCTGCACGCCGGGGTTCAACGCGCTGAAATTCTTCGGCTGGATGGAGGAATGCAAGGCGAGCTGGTACACCGCCGTGCCGACCATGCATCAGGGAATTCTGCTGCGCGCCGGCCATCACAAGGATCTGATCGAACGCCAGCCTCTGCGCTTCCTGCGCTCCTCCTCCGCGTCGCTGCCGCCCCAGGTGCTGGCCGATCTCGAAGCCGCGTTCGGGGCGCCGGTGATCGAGGCTTACGGCATGACCGAAGCGGCGCACCAGATGGCCTGCAATCCGCTTCCCCCTTTGAAACGCAAGCCGGGCACGGTCGGTCTGCCGGCCGGTCCCGAGGTCGCCATCATGGACGACAAGGGCGCGCTGCTGAAACATGGCCAGGTCGGCGAGATCGTGATCCGAGGCGCCAACGTCACCGACGGCTATGAGAGCAATCCGAAAGCCAACGCCGAGGCCTTCACCGATGGCTGGTTCCGCACCGGCGACCAGGGTGTGATGGATGACGAGGGCTATATTTCGGTGACCGGGCGGCTGAAGGAGATCATCAATCGCGGCGGCGAGAAGATCTCCCCGCGCGAGGTCGACGAGGTGCTGATGGATCACCCCGCCGTCCAGCAGGTCGTCACCTTCGGCATTCCGCACGACAAGCTGGGCGAGGAAGTCGGCGCCTGCGTCGTGCTGCGCGAGGGGATGGATTCCTCCGAGCGCGATCTGCGCGATTTCGCCGCCGGGCGGCTGGCCGATTTCAAGGTGCCGAAAAAGATCCTGTTCCTGCCGGAGATCCCGAAAGGCGCCACAGGCAAACTGCAGCGCATCGGGCTCGCCCAGAAGCTGGGATTAGGGTGAAAATAGGAATTTCACCACGAAGACACGAAGACACGAAGAAGGAGAAAAGCGCGAAGCGCAGTCATTTCATTCCCAGAGCATCTGTCTGGAAGGATGAACGATTGCCTGCGGCGCATTTTCCTTCGTGCCTTCGTGTCTTCGTGGTGAATCTGCCGCGTCAGCCCCAGGAAGATGCCAGGAGCTACCGCACCTCCTCGAAACGCACGAAAGCGAAGCGGGTGGAATCCGGCGACCAGCTATTGACGTTCAGCGAGCCTTGCCCGCCATAGAAGGTCAGCAGCGTTTCCACCTTGCCGCCTTTCGGGCCGGTCATCCGCAGCGCCATGCCGTCCAGGCGGGCATTGTGGCTCTTCACGCCGGCGGGAAAGGACACCAGCAGCAGATGCTTGCCGTCCGGCGAGGGGTGGGGGAACCAATCTTCCCAGGCGTCGGAGGTCAGGCGCTCGGCCTTGGCGTCATCGGCGCCGGCGCCGTCCTTGGGCATGCGCCAGATGTCCCAGCCGCCCGAGCGGTCGGAATTGAAATAGATCCATTTGCCGTCGGGGCTGTAATCCGGCCCGTCGTCATTGGCGGCGGCGGAAGTCAGCGCATGATCGCTGCCGCTGCCATCGGCGGCCCGGGAATAAAGGTGGAAGTGACCGCCGCGCGGCGCGACCAGGGCGACGGCCTTGCCGTCCGGCGACCATCCATGGAAATAGCTCGGACCGTCCGAATCGATCGGTGTCCGGTTGGAGCCGTCCGCGCCGGCCCGGTAGATCAGCGACGGCGCCCCCGGCCCCTGCGCCGCCGAAAAGGCGATCGACTTGCCATCCGGTGAATAGCCCTTGTCATTGTTGGGCAGCAGACCGCCCAGCGGAATTTCCACCGGGGTCTTGCTGGCGAGATCGAGGCGATAGAGCTTTTCGCCGGAATTGACCAGCAGCGCCTTGCCGTCCGGTGACCAGTTCGGCGCTTCCCACACGCCATCGGCGGCGAACAACTCTTCGGCCTTGCGGGTCTTCAGGTCGAAGATCGAGACATGACTCTTGAGCCTGATCGGCGGATGGTCGGCCAGATAGCGCAGCGACCGCTTGAGCTGATTGATCACATCGCCCGATTCGTCTTCGAGGATGTACCACTCCACGCCGTCCTCGCGCGCTGCCGCGAACAAATGCGGCCAGTCGACCGAGCCTTCGCCCATGGCGACGAAATCTTCCTTCGGCGCATGACCGGCCATCCCGCCGATGGCGGCGCCCTTGCGGATGTCCTTGAGATGCAGAAGCTTGATCCGCTCGGGATAGCGGCGCAGGAGGGCGACCGGATCGACACCGGCCTGGGCCACCCAGAACACGTCGACCTGCAGCTCGACGCACGACGGATCGGTCTCGGCCAGGAAGCGGTCGAGTAAAGTCCGACCTGTCTCATCCTTGCGGAATTCGAAGCCATGCAGGTGATAGAACACATGCAGCCCGGCCCCCTTCAGCGCGGGACAGGCCTTGTTGAAGGCGTCGGCGGCGACATCGACGTCATGGGCGGTAATGCCCTCGTCGGGACCGGCGCTGGCCGGCTTGATCCAGGCGACGCCGACATGGCCGATGCCGAGAAGCTTGCTCTGGGCGATGATGCCGGGCACGTCGGTCTGCAATTGCGCGAGCTGGACGTGATAGCCGACCGCCTTCAGCCCGGCGCGGTCGAGCTCGGCCTTGAACTGGTCCGGCGTGCGGCCCAGCAGGCCGTAGATCTCGACATTCTTGATGCCCAGTCCGGCGATCTGCGTCAGCGTGCCGGGCAGATCGGCGGCCAGCTCCTCATGCAGGCTATAGAGCTGCAGGCCCAGCCTGTCCTGAGGAACAGCCGGCTCGGCGTAGGCGCGAACGCTCAGAAACGCCAGCAGGCACAACAATATTCTCCGCATCGCTTCCTCGTTTTTATGGTTGCGATGCCAGAGTAGCGTCAGCGCTGTCAGCTGACTATGAAAACGATAATCATTTTGCCGCTTCCGCGGCGGGAATCATTTTGCCGCGGCGGCGGCGCGGAGATATTGCCAGCTGGGCGGCGTGTAGCGTCCGTGCAAGGCGCGCAGGTCGCGTTCGACCGAATCGAGGCGCTCGTCGAGATGGAACAATTGCGCCTCGCGGTTCCCCTTCGGCTTGGGCCGCGCGATCTTGGCGCGCGACTCGGCCAGCGACTGGTAATCCAGCCCGGTACAGTCGGCCAGCGCCTGCAGCCAGGCGGTCTGCTGCGGATCGATCATCTCGTCATAGGAGATGGCGCAGCCGCCGAAGGTATGGATGCCGATCAGGGCGTTGCGATAGGTATGGATCGCGCGATCGGCGATGGCCGGCCAAGGCATGCGTTCCAGCAGCATCTTCGAGCGGGCGAGATCGCCGAAATCGCGATAGACGGTGATGATCTGCGGCATCAGCCCGATCTTGAAGACATAGCCGGCGGCGAGCGGCGAGCATTTCACGCACTGCCCCAGGCTCATCAGCTTGCGCACCCGCCGCTTGGCGCGGCTGCGATAGAAGCGGGAAATGGCCTGCAAACCGGGGAAGCGTTCGTCGAGGGCGGACAGGTGCTCGGCGGTCTCCAGCGCGCGGTTCAGCTCGGCCAGGCCGGGATGCTCGTAAGCCCCGCCCAGCGGATTCCAATCGCCGACCGACGGCATGCCGAGATCGAGGCCGGCGGCGCCGAGAATGGCGGTAATCAGGGTCGAGCCGGCTCGTCCGTCCGAAACGATCAGGAAACGGCGGCGGGTGGGATCGACGACTGGCAAGGCCACCGGTTTCTCCTGCGGAGCCGTAGCCAGCCCGCCGGAGCTTTTCCCTAAAAAGCTCATGCCACTATTCCCCTAGAGTCCCTTTGACGTTCTTTGATCCTAGGAGCTCCATCTTTCAGCGATATTTCCGCCAGTCGTTATAATGTAACAATATGTTTACGGAGCGCACCGAGTGGCGACTCCCAGTCGCCCGGGGCCGGCTGGCGGAACAGGCGCGCCTTGGGATACCAGGGCGTATCGTCCCGCCCCTGCAGCCAGCGCCAGCAACCGTCGAAGCGCGACAGGATGCAGACCGGCTTGCCCAGGGCGCCGGCCAAATGGGCCACCGCGGTGTCGACCGAAACCACCAGATCGAGCGCCATGATCAGGGAGGCCGTATCGGCGAAATCGCCCGCATCCCTCTGCACGCTGACCAGTGAAATATCGGGGATCGCCGCCAGATCGTCGAAATGGGCACGCGTCAGGCTGCGGCGGGCATCGAGCAGATGGGCGGAACGCTGGCGGGGACGCGGATTGCCCGACCAGGCCAGGCCGACCTTGAGCCCCGGCAGATCGACCGCCGCAGGGTCGGCGAAGAGATAAGGCACCGGAACCGGCATCTCGCCATAGAGATTAGGCAAGCTCATCACCGGCAGATGGAAATCGAACGGCGGCGGCTCCTCGTCGAAGCTCACCACGCCGGAGACGCCCGGCAAGGTTCGCATCAGCCGCACCAGCGGAGCGTTGGTGCGCAGGATCACCCGGGCGCCACGTTCGGCCATCCATACCGCGTAGCGGCTGAATTGCAGCGCGTCGCCGAAGCCCTGCTCGGTGCTCAGCAGCACTGTCACGCCCTTGGGATCGCCGCCCGGCCAATCGGGCGGATCGAACCTGCGGCGCCGCTCCAGCGCCGCAGGGGTAAGGCGCCGCCATTCATATTCGCGCCAGCCTTCCTCGAAACGGCCCATCTTCAGCAGCGGCGCGGCACGGTTGAAATGGATCTGCGCATCATCGGGCGCCAGCAGGACGGCGTAGCGGAGAGCGGCGTCGGACTCGGCCAGGCGGCATTCCAGCAGCAGGCCATTGCCGAGATTGTTCCACGCCCCCGGCAGATCGGGTGACAGCGCCACGGCGAGACGGCTCAGCCTTGCCCCCTCGCCCGCCTCGCCGAGATCGAGGCGCAGACCGCCTTCATTGAGGCAGGCATCGGCGAACAGCGGCGCGATCCGCCGCGCCCGTCCGAAGGCGGCGAGCGCCGGCCCATAGGCGCGCTGTTCGAAAAGGGTGTTGCCGAGATTGTTCCAGGCCTCAGCGCTGCCCGGCGCCAGGATCAGCGCCCGAGTAACAGCGTGATGCGCGTCAGCGTCATGGCCGAGGGCCAGCAGGGACGCGGCGAGATTGGCCCAGGGTTCGGGCTCGCCCGGTGTAATCCGGACGGCGCGGCGGAACCAGTCGGAAGCGGCAGCGGGATCGGAGGCGGCCAGCGCGGTGCCCGCCGCATTGAGCAGCGGGGCCTCGGCCGGCAGGACGGCCAGCGCCTGGCGCGGCGTCAGCATGATGACATGAAAACGGCCGGCGCAGCGCCATCGGGCGCCACGCCGGCCGTTCCGAAAGTCAGGCCGGGATTCAGGCGGCCTTGAAGCTGCCGGCGACGGCCTGGATGCGGGCGTTGATCGGGGCGGCGCTGCTGGTGACGACCGAGCTGGTCAGTTCCTGCAGCTTGCGGCCCTCGGCGACCAAGGTCTCCAGGCTGGTCTTGGCCAGGTTGGAGTACACGGCCTGGAATTCGGAGGGGGACTTGACCGCCGACAGAGCCTTGACCGCGGAAACGGTCTGCTCGATCTGCTGGTTGGCCAGGGTGGTGTAGGCCTTGGTCAGCTCTTCGATGCCCTTGACGGCGAGGCTGCTGCTCTTGACGAACGCATCGACATTTTCCTTGCCGAACGCGACGAACTGATCGAGCGACTGGGTGGTGTTGGCGGTCATGATTCTGTCCTTGCTGAAAGAGAGGGGGGCACTCACTTTGCTGCAATGCAGCACGATGAATGATACCCCTTTCCCGGCAAATTTCAATCAAATTATTGTGCACTGCACAATACATCATACCGCGATATATCACGCGACCTGCGCGATGGCTTTCTCGATGGCGTCCAGCGCGTCCTTGGCCTTCTCGGCCTCGGGTCCGCCGGCCTGGGCCATGTCGGGCCGGCCGCCGCCGCCCTTGCCGCCCAAAGTCTCGGAACCGACGCGCACCAGATCGACCGCCGACACCTTCGCCGTCAGATCGTCGGTGACGCCGACCACCAGCGAAGCCTTGCCGTCGGCATTGCTGATCAGGGCGACGACGCCCGAGCCGATCTGCTTCTTGATGTCGTCGGCCATCGCCTTGAGATCCTTGGCCGGCACGCCGTCGAGCTGACGCCCGGCGAAGGTGACGCTGCCGACCTGCTTGTTGGCGCTGGCCGCACCACCGCCGGTCGCGAGCTGGCGGCGCAGGTCCGACAATTCCTTTTCGAATTTGCGGCGCTCTTCCAGCAACGCCTCGATACGGCCCGGCAGTTCGGCCGGGGTCGCCTTGAGGCTGGCCGAGGCCAGGGTCAGCAGACGCTCCTGCTCGTCGACGAAAGCTTCGGCCGACGCACCGACCATCGCCTCGATGCGGCGCACGCCCGCCGCCACCGCGCTTTCGCCGGTCAGCTTGAACAGGCCGATGTCGCCGGTGCGGCGCACATGGGTGCCGCCGCACAGCTCGACCGAGAATTTGTCGCCGCCTTCGCCCATGCTGACGACGCGGACCTCCTCGCCATATTTCTCGCCGAACAGCGCCATGGCGCCGGCGGCGATGGCGTCGTCGGGCGTCATCAGCGTGGTGTCGACCACCAGATTGGCGCGGATATGGCTGTTGACGTCATCCTCGACGGCGCGAACCTCTTCCGGCGACAGCGGCTTGGGATGGCTGATGTCGAAGCGCAGCTTGTCCGGGGCGACCAGCGATCCCTTCTGGGTGACATGGGTGCCCAAGCGCCGGCGCAGCGCCTCGTGCAGCAGATGGGTCGCCGAATGGTGGGCGCGTAGATTGGTGCGGCGGGTGCCGTCGACCAGCAGGGTGACGAAATCGCCGACCTTGATCTCGCCCTCTTCGACCTTGCCGAAATGGACGATCAGGTCGCCCAGCTTCTTCTGGCAATCGGCCACGCTCATCTTGCCCTTGGGGGCGACGACTTCGCCGGCGTCGCCCATCTGGCCGCCCGACTCGCCGTAGAACGGAGTCTGGTTGGCGATCATCGCGACGGTCTGGCCGGCCTTGGCGCTGTCCGCCGGCTTGCCGTCAACCAGCAGGGCGACGATCTTGCCTTCGGCCTTTTCGGTGTCGTAGCCGAGGAACTCGCTGGCCCCGACCGATTCCTTGATCTCGAACCACACGGTCTCGGTGGCGGCTTCGCCCGAGCCGGCCCAGGCTTTGCGGGCGTCGGCCTTCTGCTTGGCCATGGCGGCGTCGAAGCCGACCAGGTCCACTTCCATGCCGCGGCCGCGCAGGGCGTCCTGGGTCAGATCGAGCGGGAAGCCATAGGTGTCGTACAGCTTGAAGGCGACGTCACCGGCCAGCACGCCCTTCTCGCCCAGTTTGGCGGTCTCTTCGTCGAGCAGTTTCAAACCACGGTCGAGGGTCTGCTTGAAGCGGGTCTCTTCCAGCTTCAGCGTCTCGGTGATCAGGCTCTGGGCGCGCGCCAGTTCCGGGAAGGCCTGGCCCATCTGGGCGACCAGCGAGGACACCAGGCGATACATCAGCGGCTCGGTGCAGCCCATCAGCTGCGCATGGCGCATGGCGCGGCGCATGATACGGCGCAGCACATAGCCGCGGCCTTCATTGGACGGCAGCACGCCGTCGGCGATCAGGAAGGACGAGGAGCGCAGATGGTCGGCGATCACGCGGTGCGAGATCTTGTGCGGGCCGTCCGGATCGGTGTTCGACTGATCGGCCGACGCCTCGATCAGCGCGCGCATGAGGTCGATATCGTAATTGTCGTGCTTGCCCTGCAGCACCGCGGCCAGGCGTTCGAGGCCCATGCCGGTGTCGATCGAGGGACGCGGCAGATCGATGCGCTGTTCCTTGGTCACCTGCTCGAACTGCATGAAGACCAGGTTCCAGATCTCGATGAAACGGTCGCCATCCTGGTCCGGGCTGCCGGGCGGGCCGCCGGGGATCGACGGACCGTGATCGTAGAAGATCTCCGAACAGGGACCGCACGGGCCGGTGTCGCCCATCGCCCAGAAATTGTCGGCGGTCGGGATGCGGATGATGCGGTCGTCCGAGAAGCCGGCGATCTTCTTCCACAGATCGAAGGCCACATCGTCATTGTGATAGACGGTGACCAGCAGCTTGTCCTTGGCCAGGCCGAATTCCTGGGTGATCAGCTTCCAGGCATATTCGATGGCGTTTTCCTTGAAATAGTCGCCGAACGAGAAATTGCCGAGCATCTCGAAGAAGGTGTGATGACGGGCGGTATAGCCGACATTGTCGAGATCGTTGTGCTTGCCGCCGGCGCGCACGCATTTCTGCGACGAGGTGGCGCGCGGGATGTCGCGCTTTTCCATGCCGGTGAAGACGTTCTTGAATTGCACCATGCCGGCATTGGTGAACATCAGGGTCGGGTCGTTGCGCGGCACCAGCGGGCTGGAGGGCACCACTTCATGGCCGTTCTTGGCGAAGAAATCGAGGAACGTGCGACGAATGTCGTTGGCGGTCTGCATGGAATTACCGATGATCCTGATGATCCAGAGTTAGCCTGTCTTTTAACAACCCACCCCGTCCCAAGCAAGGAGACTGTCCGTGAAGCGAGCTGCCGCCCTTCTGTTGCTCTCGGCTCTGTGCGCGCCTGCGCTGGCAAAGACGCCGGCGGAAATCCTCAAGGACTCGCCGGCTTCGGACTGGCGCCCGCTCGATCCCAAGAACGGGTTGGTGATGGATCTCGACGGCCATCAGGTGATCATCGAGCTGGCGCCGCGCTTTGCACCCGAGCATGTCGCCAATATCCGCACCCTGGCCCATGAGGGGTATTACGACAATCTGGCGGTGGTGCGCGTGCAGGACAATTTCGTCACCCAATGGGGTGATCCGAACGAGGACGACAAGGCCAAAGCCAAGCCGCTCGGCGCCGCCTCGGCCCATCTGCCGGCCGAATTCTCGATCCCGTTCAAGGGCAGCCTGCCCTTCAGCAAGCTGGCCGACCGCGACGGCTGGGCGCCGCTGACCGGCTGGAGCGAAGGCTTCCCGGTCGCCGCCGACCCCAAGCAGAACAAGGCCTGGATCACCCATTGCTACGGCGTGGTCGGCGCCGGCCGCAATATGGAAGTCGACAGCAGCACCGGCGCCGAACTCTACGCCATCATCGGCCAGAGCCCGCGCATGCTCGACCTCAACATCACCGTGGTCGGGCGCGTGCTGAAGGGCATGGAATATCTGTCCGCTTTGCCGCGCGGCACCGCCCCGATGGGCATGTATGACAAGCCCGAGCAGTTGGTGAAGATCAACTCGGTCAAGCTGATGGCCGATCTGCCGGCCGACCAGCGGCCCAAGCTGCAGATCCTGAAAACCGGCAGCAAGACCTGGAAGGACTATCTGGAAACCCGGCGCAACCCGCCCGACGATTTCCACGTCTACAAGGCCAATTTCACCAATGTCTGCAATGTGGCCGTGCCGGTCAGGGAATAAATCGGCGGCGATAGACGACGAAGCCGGACTTCTCGGCCACCGTGTCATAGAGCCGCATCGCCGTCTCGTTGCTCTCGTGGGTCTGCCAATAGACCCGCGGGGCTCCCGCCTGCTGGGCGCGGTCATAGACCGCCTCGATCAAAGCGCGGCCGACACCCTGGCCGCGCGCCTCTTGGGTCGTGAACAGATCCTGCAGATAGCAGAACGGTTCGATGGTGGTGGTGCTGCGGTGGAACAGGAAATGGGCCAGCCCGAGCAGCTCCTCGCCACGCTCGGCGACCAAAGCATGGACGGGCTCATAGCTGTCGAAGAAGCGGGCCCAGGTCATGCCGGTGACGCCGGGATCGAGCGCGGTGGCGCCGGTACGGCCATAAAACTCGTTATAGCCGTCCCACAGCACCTGCCACTTTTCGCGGTCGGCCCTCATCACAGGTCGGATGAGGGCGTCGCTCATTTCAGTGCTGCTCGCGCGTGTTGCTGAAGCGGATTTCCGGGAAGTCCTGCTGCGCCCGGTTCAGCGTCCAGGCGTTGCGGGCCAGGAACACCGGCGCATCGTCGCGATCCTCGGCCATCGAGGAAGTGTTCGCCTCGATGAACTTCTTGAGCTGGTCCGGATTGTCCGAGGAAATCCAGCGCGCCGTGTCGAACGGCGCCTCTTCGAAGCCGGCCTTGAGGTTGTATTCGCTCTCGATGCGGTTGGCGATCACTTCGAACTGAAGCTGACCGACCACACCGACGATCCAGGTCGCCCCGTTGATCGGCTTGAAGAGCTGCGAAACGCCCTCTTCGGCCAAATCTTCCAGAGCTTTGCGCAGTTGCTTCGCTTTCATCGGATCATCAAGGCGCACGCGGCGCAGAAGTTCCGGGGCAAAGCTGGGAATGCCGGTGAAGCGCAGATCCTCGCCCTCGGTCAGCGCGTCACCGATGCGAAGGCTGCCATGGTTGGGGATGCCGAGAATATCGCCGGGGAAAGCCTCTTCGGCCAGCGCGCGGTCGCGCGCCAGGAAGAACACCGGATTGACCATGGCGATCAGCTTGCCCGACCGCACATGCTTCAGCTTCATGCCGCGCTTGAAGCGGCCCGAACACATGCGGAAGAAGGCGATGCGGTCGCGGTGGTTCGGGTCCATGTTCGCCTGGATCTTGAACACGAAGCCACTGACCTTTTCCTCGGTCGGCTCGACGGTGCGGCCCTGGGTCGGCTGCGGACGCGGACGGGGTGCCAGCCGGCCGATGCCGCCCAGCAGCTCGGCGACGCCGAAATTGCGCAGCGCGGAGCCGAAGAAGACCGGGCTCAGATGGCCGGCGCGATAGGCTTCGAGATCCCAGGCCGGACAGGCGCCCTGCACCAGCTCGACTTCCTCGCGCAGTTTGGCGGCGGCTTCCGCCCCGACCAGGTCGTCGAGGCGCGAATCCTCGAGCGGCATATCGATGCCTTCGGGGATGGTGTCGCCGCGGGTCTGGTCGAACAGCAGCACCTGATTGCGGGTCAGGTCGTAGACGCCCTTCAAGTCGCGGCCCATGCCGATCGGCCAGGTCATCGGGCAGACGTCCAGCGCGAGGCTCTTCTCGATTTCATCCAGCAGGTCGAAGGTCTCGCGCCCCTCGCGGTCGACCTTGTTGATGAAGGAGATGATCGGGACGTTGCGCAGACGGCACACTTCGAACAGCTTGCGGGTCTGATTCTCGATACCCTTGGCGGCGTCGAGCACCATCACCGCCGAATCGACAGCGGTCAGCGTGCGATAGGTATCTTCCGAGAAATCTTCGTGGCCCGGCGTGTCGAGCAGGTTGAACGACAGCCCGTCATGCTCGAACGACATCACCGACGCGGTCACCGAGATGCCGCGCTCGCGTTCGATCGCCATCCAGTCCGAGCGGGCACGGCGCTGCTCGCCGCGCGCGCGGACGGCGCCGGCCATCTGGATGGCGCCGCCGAACAGCAGCAGCTTTTCCGTCAGCGTGGTTTTGCCGGCGTCAGGGTGCGAGATGATGGCGAAGGTTCGCCGCTCATCGATCGCTTCGGTCAAGGTGCTCATCGGAACGAGATCAGAAGAAATTGTCCCAGAAATAGGACGTCTTCCGCTCGATGACGACGGTCTGCCCTTCGGTCGGCGACTTGCCGGCCGCGGCATTGTCCTTCAGGCGCTTGCTTTCCGCGCCCGGATTGACGATGTCGCCGGGCGGAGCCTTATCCTGCCAGAACATCAGGCGGTCGACGAAATGATCGTCGGCCTCGACCATCTGGGTGGTCTCCTCGTTGACGGTGCGGCGGATGTCCTTCGGCGCCTTGTCGCCACCGGACTTGGCCAGCAGGAACTGCTCGCCCTTGGTGCCGTCAGGCGCGGCGGCCGGCGCGGTCTTGCCGGGAGTCAGGGCGGCACGGGCCTG
>JAJPHO010000013.1 GCA_021325215.1 Alphaproteobacteria bacterium | reverse complement strand
TTCTCGAAAGTTCATTCCCTGCTGTGGT
This sequence comes from Alphaproteobacteria bacterium, assembly GCA_021325215.1. Lineage (GTDB taxonomy): Bacteria > Pseudomonadota > Alphaproteobacteria > Rhodospirillales > Magnetospirillaceae > JAJPHO01. The sequence goes on along the minus strand of JAJPHO010000013.1, from coordinate 19,124 downwards.
CGGCGCCGCACGTGACGGTCCTCTGCGGGTATGAGTCTACTTTTCTGCTGCGATTTCTACTTTTTAACTGAAATTAAGATCCGCCTCCGACCAGGGCGACCGCCGACGATGAATGGTGGGGGGCGCGATAAGGGCGGCTGCGCAGCAGCTTTCCCTGCGGCAGCCCCTCGCCCAGGCTGTGGATCAGCGACGCCTCCAGCGCCTCGTCGGGATCGAGCGGGGGCATGATGCCGGGAAGACGGGCCGCGAGCATGGACTTTCCCGATCCCGGCGGCCCGATCAGCAGGGCGTTATGGTTGCCCGCCGCGCAGATTTCGAGAGCGCGCTTGGCGCTTTCCTGCCCCTTCACATCGGCGAAGTCCAGATGCTGCGCGGTATCCTCGGCGATCTGCGGAGTGGGGCGGGCCAGCATCTGGCGGCCTTTGAAATGATTGACCAGGGCCAGCAGGCTCGACGGCGCCAGGATCTCGGCGCCCGACCAGGCCGCTTCCGGCCCCTGCGCCGCCGGGCAGATCAGTCCCTTGCCCTGGCCGTGCGCGGCTATGGCGGCGGCGAGCGCGCCGCCGACCGGCGCCAGGCCGCCATCGAGCGCCAGTTCGCCCAGCGCGACATAGGTCTCGCTCAGGGTCGCCGGCAGCACGCCGATGGCGCACAGCAGGGCCATGGCGATGGGCAGGTCGAAATGGCTGCCCTCCTTTTGCCGGTCGGCGGGGGCGAGATTGACGATGATCCGCTTGGGCGGCAGCGACAGGCCGATGGCCGACAGGGCGGCGCGCACCCGCTCGCGGCTCTCCGTCACCGCCTTGTCCGCCAGCCCGACCAGGGTGAAGGCCGGCAGACCGCCGGCCAGCTGGCATTGCACCTCGACGGGAAGCACTTCGACGCCGTGGAAGGTCACGGTGGAGATTCGGGTCAGCACGGGACGGATTTTCCAAAATGGAAACTTGCGCCACCCTAAACCCGAATCCCTTTTTGCGCAAATCAGTTGCGGCCGGCCATCACGCCGCCATCGACGTCCCAGATCGCGCCGGTGACCCAGGCAGCTTTGTCGGACAGCAGGAAGATGACCGCTTCGGCGACGTCGCGCGGGGTGCCGACGCGGCCGATCGGGTGGAAGCCGTTGAAGCTCTGCAGGACGCTGTGCACCTCGGCCTTGGGGATGAAGCCCTCATAGATCGGGGTCTGCACCACGGCGGGCGACACCGCGTTGACGCGGATCTGCTTCGGGGCCAGTTCCATCGCCAGATGCTGGGTCAGCGAATGCAGGCCGGCCTTGGCCATCGAATAGGCGGAAGACGGCGTGGCCGCGATGGCCTGGCGGGCCCACATGGACCCGATATTGACGATCGCGCCGGGCCTGCCCCGGGCGGCCAGATTGGCGGCGACCTTCCGGGTGATGAAGAAGAACGCCTTGTTCAGCGTCATATATTGGTCGTAGTCGGCCTCCTGGTGGTCGAGGAAGGGCTTGGGGAAGAACACGCCGGCGGCATTGACCAGCAAATCGATATCCGGGTGTTGCGCGTCGATGGTCTCGAGCAGGCCGGTGACGTCCTTGTCGCGCGACAAATCCGCCGCCAGCGCCCAAACCTGTCCCAGCGTCGCCAGTTCCTTGCGGGCCTCCTCGGCCTTTGCCGCGCTGCTGCCGACGATCACGGCGCTGCCGCCCTCGGCGAGCACCATCCGGGCGGTTTCCAGACCGATGCCGCTGGTGCCGCCGACGACCAGCAATTTCTTTCCTGTGAAGTGAGAGCTCATGGTGAAAACCTCGTTCAGTTCGGCCGGGATCTTTCGGTGTTTCCGCGTGGCCGGCAAACGAGATAAAGTGTCGATCATTGAAAGAAAAAGTTGATCGCTATGAAGCTGCCGATCCATCTGAATGCCTTGCGCGCTTTCGAAGCCAGCGCTCGTCACCAGAGTTTTTCTGCGGCGGCGGCCGAGCTGAACGTCACTCCCGCCGCGGTCGGCCAGCTGGTGCGGACACTGGAGGATTGGCTGGGCTCGCCGCTGTTTCTGCGCAGCCCCAGCGGGCGGACGCGGCTTATCCTGACCGAGGCCGCCGAACGCGCCCTGCCGGATATCCGGGCCGGGCTCGACCGGCTCGCCCTGGGGCTGGAGCGGCTGAAGGAAGGATCGCCCAGCGGGGTGCTGACCGTGACCGTCAGCCCGGCCTTCGCCGCCAAATGGCTGCTGCCGCGCCTCGACAGGTTCCAGGCCGCCTGGCCCGACACCGACGTGCGGCTGGATACCAGCCTCAAGCTGGTGGATTTCGTCGCTCAGCGGATCGATATCGGCGTGCGCTATGGCATGGGAAACTGGCCGGGCTTGGCGGCCGACATGCTGATGCAGGAAGAGGTCTATCCGGTCTGCTCGCCGGAATTGCTGCGCCAGGAGGGGCGTTTGCGCCAGCCGGGCGATCTGATCGGGGAAACCCTGATCCACGACCTCTCGATGGAGGGTCATGCCGGCTTTCCGGGCTGGAGCGCCTGGATGCGGAAAGCGGGCCTGACCAACGCCACCACGCGCGGACTGCAGATCAACAATTCCGCCGCTGTCCTGCAGGCGGCGTCCGAAGGGCACGGTATCGCGCTGGCCCGCAGCGTCATGGTGCGCGACGATCTGGCGGCGGGCCGCCTGGTGCGGCTATTTCCCGACATCACGCTGGCTTCGGCGCTGGCCTATTACGTCGTCTACCGGCCCGAATGCGCCGGGTTGCCCAGGCTTACGGCGTTCCGGGACTGGCTGCTCGCCGAAGCCGGGCAATCCTGAAGACTAATCCGGTAAACCCCAATCCGGTAAACCATTGTAAGGAAACGGGAGCGGCCCGATATTGGCAGGCATAGACGAAGGGAATCCAACTTGATGAAGAACAGCTTCCAGGCCGGCCTCGCCGCCACCGCCCTCCTGATCCTCGGCGGGCTGTCCGCGCCGGCTTCGGCGCAGCAGGATAACGCGTCGCGCCTGCCCACCGCGCCGATCGTCAGCCTGCCGAGCTGGTCGCCGCTGGTGAAGAAGGCGATGCCGGCGGTGGTCAATATCTCGGCCGAGATCAGCCCCGAGGCGGCGGCGCAGGCGCATGGGCATGAGGCAGCCGGCGATTCGGGATCGTTCGACGACTTCCTGCGCCGCTATTTCGAGCAGCGCGGCCAGCAGATGCCGGGCGGATCGGAGTCCCTTTCGCCCGGCACCCGTGCGGCGGTCAATGGCAAGGTGATGTCGTTGGGGTCCGCTTTCATCATCGATCCGGCCGGCTATATCGTCACCAACAACCATGTGGTGGCGGGTGCGACCAAGATCACCGTGATCCTGCAGGACAATTCGCGCCATGTCGCCGATCTGGTCGGCGCCGATCCGAAGATCGATCTGGCGCTGCTGAAGATCGCGACCAAGCGCAAGCTGCCTGCTTTGCAATGGGGCGACAGCAACAAGGTCGCGGTCGGCGACTGGGTGCTGGCGGTCGGCAATCCGTTCGGCCTGGGCGGCACCGTTACCGCCGGCATCGTCTCGGCGCTGGGGCGCGACCTGCAGCAGGGGCCGTTCGATGATTTCCTGCAGATCGACGCGCCGATCAATCGCGGCAATTCCGGCGGTCCGACCTTCGACATCGAAGGCCATGTGGTCGGCATCAACACCGCGATCTATTCGCCCAGCGGCGGCAGCGTCGGCATCGGCTTCGCCATTCCGTCCAACATCGCCAAGGTGATCGTGCAGAAGCTGCGCGAAGGCGGCCAGCCGGATCACGGCTTCCTCGGCTTCGCCATCCAGTCGATCGATCCCGACATCGCCCGCATCCTGCATCTCGATCCCGACAAGCCGCAGGGCCTGCTGGTCAGCGACATCGTGCCGCAAAGCCCGGCCGCCAAGGCGGGCCTGCAGGTCGGCGACGTGATCACCCAGGCCGACGGCCATCCGGTGCTGGTCAATCACGACATCTCGAAATTCATCGTCACCGCGCATATCGGCGACGTGCTGCATCTGACCGTGCTGCGCGGCGAGCAGACGGTGAAGCTGGACCTCACCTTGATCAAGCAGCCCAGCCCCGAGCAGCTGAATGCCTGGCTGACCGGCCCCGACGCGCCGCGCGCCGGACCGCCAATGGCGCTGGGCATGTGGTTCGCCGCCCTGAACGAGGACGCGCACCACGAACTGCATCTGCCGCCGACGGTGACCGGCGTGCTGGTCGGCGGGATCGCCGAGAAGAGCCCCGGCGCCTCGATCGGCCTGCTGCCGGGCGACGTGCTGGTCTCGGTCAACCGCGAACCGGTGGCCAATCCGGCCGAAGCCACCGCCAAACTGAAGGCGGCGGCTTCCGACGGCGACGTGCTGATCCTGGTGAACCGGCACGGCGACCCGCAATTCATGGTGCTGCCGACGTCGGCCAACTGATTATTTGGCCGCGGCCGGGGTCGGGCGGAAACCGACGCCGATGAAATTATAGGCGTTGATCAGCCCGACCGCGATGGTGAGGTCGGTCAGTTCCTTCTCGGAGAATTCGGCGCGGGCGGCGGCGAATTCTTCCTCGGGAACGTGGGTCTGGGCGACCTTGAGCAGGGTTTCGGTCCAGCGCAGGGCGGCCTGCTCGCGGGCGGTGAACAGGGCGCCGGCTTCATGCCAGGCCGGCACCAGCACCAGCTTCTCGACCGGCAGGCCCGACTTCAGCAGGTCGCGGCTGTGGGAATCGATGCAATAGGCGCAGCCATTGATCTGCGAAGCGCGCAGAAACACCAGATCGATCAGCTGGCCGGGCAGGCCGGACTGCGAGACATAGCCATAGAGGCCGCCCAGGGCCTTCATGCCGGCCGGGGACGCGCTGCTGTAGTCGAGACGTTGAGTCATTTGAAAAGTCCTTGGTGAAAGAAGCGATGGCCGGACGATAGGCCCATCTCAGTTCATCAAAAAGCACCAAGACTTGACTAAATCATTGTACCATTCGGCGCATGGTACAGCCCTTCTCCATCGCTCTCGACCGGGCATCCGGCCCGCCGCTCACCGAGCAGATCGCCGCCGCGATTCGCGCCGCGATCTTCGACGGGCGGCTGGCCGCCGGTGCCCGGCTGCCCTCATGGCGCGACCTCGCCGCCCAGCTCGGCGTCGCGCGCGGCACGGTGAAGGCGGCTTATGAAAGGCTGACCGACGAGCAGCTGATCATCGGCCAGGGCGCCGCCGGCACGCGGATCGCCGCCCGGCCGGCGCTGCCGCCTGGACTCTCGTCGGCACCGGAAGCGCCGCCGCTGCCCTCCTTCTTCCGCGATTTCGAGAGCAGTCCTCTGCCCTTCCAGATGGGCGTCCCGGCGCAGGACGCCTTTCCCTATGCCCATTGGTCGCGGCTGATGGCGCGGGCCGCCCGCGCCGCTGCCGCAGCACCCGTCGGCTATCCCGATCCGCGCGGGCTGCCGGCGCTTCGCCGCGAGATCGCCGGCTATCTCGCGCTGGCGCGCGGCATCGCCTGCTCTCCTGCCCAGATCGTCGTGACCGCCGGTTTCGGCGGCGCTCTCAATCTGGCCATCCGCACCCTGAAGCTGGAAGGAGGCTCCGCCTGGTTCGAAGACCCCGGCTTCCCGCTGACGCGGATCGCTCTGGAACTGACCGGCATTGCACCGCACCCGGTCCCGGTCGACGAAGAGGGCCTGGACGTCATGGCGGGGCTGCGATCGATGCCCGATGCCGGTCTCGCGGTGGTGACCGCCGGCCAGCAGGCGCCGACCGGCGTCACCCTGTCGCTGGCGCGGCGCCTCGCCTTGCTCGACTGGGCGCAACGCTCCGGCGGCTGGATCATCGAGGATGATTATCTCGGCGAATTGCAGCTGAAAGGCCGCGCGGCGCCGGCGCTCGCGTCGCTCGACCGGGCCGGGCGCGTGCTGCATATCGGCACCTTCAGCAAGACCATCACGCCGGGGCTGCGCCTCGGCTTTCTGGTCGTGCCGGCCGGCTTGGCCGAGCAATTCGGCACGGCGGCGGCCTGTCTGGCGCCGGCGCCGGCGGCGGTGATCCAGCGCGCGGTGGCGGATTTCATGGCCGAGGGCCATTTCCTGCGCCATCTGCGCCGCATGAAGCGGCTTTATACGGCCCGCCGCGATGCGCTGGTGGCGGCGCTGCGCCAGGCCGCGCCCGCCGGATGCGTGGTGCGTCCGGGCGGGCTGGCGGTCATGCTCGACCTGCCCGACGGAACCGACGATATCGACATCGCCCGCCGCGCCGTGCTGCGCGGGCTGGCCCCGGTTCCGCTGTCGCCCTGGCGTAAGATCGTGCCAAAGCCGGGCCTGTTGCTCGGCGTCACCAATGTGCCGGTCGAGCGCGCCGGCGCGCTGTGCGAGCGGCTGGTGACGCTGCTTCCTTAGTAACGGGTGCGCGTCGCCATCATCGGTGCGGTTTCGTAACGGAAGCCCAGGCCTGACGTGATGGCGGGATCGCCCGCCAAAATCGTCGCGTTGGCCTGGCCATCGGCGGCCCGCACCACACCCAGGCCATAGGCGCCGGCCGGATCGCCGACCGGCCCCAATACGATCACCGTGCCGTTCTCGACCAGGGGCGCCCAATAGGCGGCGTGCTCGGTCATCACGGTACGTTCCGCCGCGCTCATATCGGCGGGAAACGTCGGGCGCGGTCCGATCAGCCGGTTGACGAACACCGCGCCATTGGCCGGTTTGGGCTGGATATGGGCGACCAGCCAGCCGAACACATGTTCCCAGCCGCTGGCGTGGTTGGCGCAGGACTCCGCCTCGGTGAAGCCGGTATGGGCGACGGTGATCCGCGTGCCGCCTTCGATGGCCTGCAGGCGGTAGGAGACGGTGGTGGCGCTGTCCGGGCTCCAGCTCGGTTTCCAGCTATGGACGATGCGGTGGGGCGGATCGATTTCGAGGAATTCGCCGCCGACCTCGAATTCATGGCCGTCGGCGCCCTTGCCGACGGATTTCCAGTGCCCACCGACCCGCAGATCGCCGGTCCAGCGGGTGACGTGATAGGTCTGGGGCGATCCCCACCAGTCGGCGATCTCCTCGGAACACAGCGCCTTGAAGACGCGGTCGGGCGAGGCGGCGATTTCGACGGTGGCGAGGATGGTGCCGGCATCGAGATCGGCGATGGCCCTGGCGGACTTTAGATTTACGGATTTCAGAGCAATGGTCATGACTCTTCCTCCAGGCGGTGTTTCAGGCGGTTGAGGCTGGTTTGCCAGAAGTCGCGGTAGCGCAGCAGCCATTCGGCGACTTCGGCCAGGCGGTCGGGATGCAGGCGATAGACCCGTTCGCGCCCTTGGCGCTGTTCGGAGACGATGCCGGCCTCCTTCAGGATGCGCAGATGTTTGGAAATGGCCGGCCGGCTTTGCGGAAATCCGTCGGCCAGGCTGTTGACCGGGGCCGGTCCGGCCTGCAGCCGGTCGAGAATCGCCCGGCGCGTCGGGTCGGCGATGGCGTGAAAGACGTCCGAATCGGCAAGTGGCCGGGCCATATACGTAACCTTTCAGTTACCTATTTATAGACCGGCGGCGCTCCGTTCGTCAAGCAGATGGGCGCGCAGCCATTTGATGACCTTCCACCAGAACTGCGCCTGGGCTTGGCACGCGGCCTCGCGTCCTTCGAATCCCTTATGCACCACGCTCAGCACGGTACCGTCCTCAATCCTTTCGAAACGCAGGCTGGCCTCGGTGTGGAAAAGATTGTCCCAGCTGGCCAGCCAGCTCTGGACGATGCGATGGGCCGGCTCGACCTGCAGGAAAACGCCCGAAGCCGTGAAGCTCCGGTTCCGCGAGAAGGTTCCTTCGGCCCGCCAGGCCGCGCCGGTTTCCGGCGTGCCGATCCAGGTGACCGAGGAGCCGCCGCGCCGTCCGCCCCACCAGCGGCCGATTTCGACGGTATCGGTCAACAGCTCGAACAGGCGCTCGGCGTCCGCCGTAAAAGCGGCCACGGCGATCACCATGCCCGCATCGGGCGCGGCCATGACGCAATCCATGTTCGAATAGGGCATTATCCACTCCGTGAGATCGTCTCCCAGAATGCGGAGTGGAGCGCAGGCCAGCTATCCTCGCTTGAGGACTAAAACGATTGCGGCGGGCCAAGGAACTCCGCCGCCGCATCCGTCACCCGCTCGGGCTGGATCGCGCTCATGCAGACCGGCTCCTTACAGGCGGTCTTGCGATGGTTGGCGGCGGATACGCACGGGCTGCACGCCAGACCGGCCGTGAGAGCGCGGCCGGGACCCAGCGGGCCGTAGAGCTCCGGCGTCTCGGGGCCGAACAGCGACAGCACCGGCATGGCGGTGACCGAGGCGAAATGGCCGGGGCCGGAATCATTGGTGATCATCAGCGCGGCCAGGCCGTACAAAGCGGGCAACTGGTCGAGGCGGCTTTCGCCGGCGAAATTGACCATGCGCGGATCGCTGACCGCCTCGCACAAAGCCAGCGCTTCGGCACGCTCCGCCGGGGCGCCGGTGATCAGGATGACGATGTCGGGCCAGCGCGCCAGCATCTGCCTGGCCAGCTCGGCGAAATGGGCGGCCGGCCAGCGGCGCTGGGGCAGCATCTCGCTGGCATTGGGGTTGAACAGCACGATTCGCTGCGCATCCGGGCGGAAATCGGGGACCAGGGCGGCGATTTTGTCGGCCATCGCCTTGCGGGTGGCGGGTGGGATCTTGACCGGCTCGATGCGGATCTCGTCATCGCCGATGAAGCTCTTGGAATAGGGCACTTCGGCCTTGGGCGCCGCCAGGGCGTTGATCAGCGCGATAAAGTTCTTGGCGATGTGGATATGCGGATTGTAGGCCACCCGATGGGTCAGCATTTCGCCGCGATAGAGCCCTTCATTGTGGAAGCGGTGATAGCCGGCGCGCAAACGCGCGCCCGACAGGCCGGTCAGCAACGCCGTGAAGCGCGAGAACAGCTCCAGATCGATGGCGGTGTCGATCTTGCGGCGCCGGCACCACAGCAGGAACTTCAGCGTATCGAGGCCCAGATGCCACAAACTGTCGACGCGCAGGGTGAAGATGTTGCCGTCGGGGATGGTTTTCAGGAAATCGAGCGAGCCGCGATTATCGGCGAAGATCACGAAGAACAGCTCGGCGTTCCACAGCGCTTTGGCCTTCTTCATGGCCGGATCTGCCAGGATCGTGCTGCCCATCTCGGACAATTCGATGAACAGGACGTTCCTGGGCGGCGTGCCGGCCGGCGCGCTGCGGCCGAACAGCCGCACCAGGAAGGTGGCCAGGAAACAGAGCGGAACGCCGACCCGGTGGTCGATCATCCGCATGCGGTCGACATTCATCCCAGCTTGGCCTCAATGGCGTCCCAGATGTCCGCTTCGAGCTTGACGCCGTCGAAGCGGTTGATCTCCTGGAGGCCGGTGGGCGAGGTGACGTTGATCTCGGTCAGGTAATCGCCGATCACGTCGATGCCCACGAAGATCAGGCCTTTTTCGCGCAGAGTCGGGCCGATGGCGGCGCAGATTTCGCGGTCGCGGGCGGTCAGCTCGGACTTTTCGGCGCGGCCGCCGACATGCATGTTCGAGCGCGCTTCGCCCTTGGCGGGAACGCGGTTGATGGCGCCGGCCGGCTTGCCGTCGATCAGGATGATGCGCTTGTCGCCCTGCCGGACCTCGGGCAGGTAGCGCTGAACGATCACCGGCTCGCGCGAGCGTTCCGAGAACAGCTCCAGCAGGGCATTGAGGTTGGAATCGTCGGGGCGCAGATGGAACACGCCGGCGCCGCCATTGCCATAAAGCGGCTTGACGATGATCTCGCCATGCTTCTGGCGGAATGCCAGGATGCGGTCCCTGTCGGCGGTGATCAGGGTCGGCGGCATCAGCTCGGCGAAATGGGTGACCAGCAGCTTCTCGGGCGCGTTGCGCACCGATACGGGATCGTTCACCACCAAAGTCTTCGGGTGGATATGCTCCAGCACATGGGTGGCGGTGATGTACGCCATGTCGAAGGGCGGGTCCTGGCGCATCAGCACCACATCCACGCCCGCCAGGTCGAGCTGGGTCCAGTCTCCCAGGGCGTAATGATCGCCCTTCTGGCGCTTCAGCGTCAGTTCGCGCGCCTTGGCCGTCACCTTGCCCTCGTCGAAGGACAGCCGGCTCGGGTGATAATGGAACAGGCGATATCCGCGTTCCTGCGCTTCGAGCGCCATCACGAAGGTGCTGTCGGCCTCGATATTGATATGCTCGATCGGGTCCATCTGGACCGCGACGGTAAGGGGTTTCTTGTAGCTCATTGCGAATTGCGCCTCGGATCATCCTTGAGGATGACGTGGTTGATCACCTTCTTGACGTCGGAAATGTCGCGCGCGGCGGCGATCACCCGGTCCAGCTCGGCCTGGTCCTGGGCGATGCCGAACAGATAGACCACGCCGTTCTCGACCTCGACGGTGTAATTGACGTTCTTCACGTCGCCATTGAGCATCAGCTGGGTGCGCAGCTTGTTGGCGATCCAGGCGTCGTTGACGCCGGATTTGAAGCCGCCCTCACTGGTGACCTGGATCTCGTCGATCACCGCGCGCACACCGGAGGCCTGCCAGGCGATCTTGACCGCGCTCTCGTGGCTCTCGGGCTTGTCGACCGAGCCGGTCAGCATGACCCGGCCCTCGATGACGTCGACCTGGATGTCGTGATAGAGACCAAAGGAATTGTCGACATAAGCGCTCGAGATGGCGCCTTTGATCTTGGCATCGTCGACCGACGATTCGAAGCCGCGCTCTTCGGCGGCGCCCATGCCGACCGCACCGCCGGCGCCGACCACGGCGACCGCGCAGGAGGACAAAGCGAAGGTGCTCATCAGCACCAGTGCTGGCATAAGCTTGGTTGTCACGGACGGATTTCCTTCCCCGGAATGGATCGGCGAGAGTTTAGGGATTATCAGCTTTCCCGCCAAGCGTCGATGACGTGGCGGGGCCAATGCCCCGGAGCGGCCAGTACCGCATCGAAACGTGGCGAAAGATGGGCGAGGCGGGGCCGCGCCGCCAGATAGGCCGCGGCACCCCGCAGCAGGCGCTCGCGCTGGCGCTGCGAAACCGCTTCGGCGGCGCTGTGCAGATCGGCGCGCGCCTTGACCTCGATGAAGACGATGACCGAGCCGCGCCGGGCGACGATGTCGATCTCGCCGCGTCCGCCGGAAGCGGCGGGAACACGGCGTTCGAGAATGGCATAGCCTTTGAGGCGCAGCATCAGCGCTGCGACAAATTCGGCCCGTCTACCGAAGGCCAGGGCGGCCAATTTACTTCGCCTTATCATGCGGCTAAGTTGGGCGCGCCGGTTTGTGGTTTCAACCGCTTGTTGTCGGGAGTCCGCCTTGCGTCCGCTGGTTCGCTTCGCCTGTTTAGCGCTGTTCGCGCTGGTGTCCGCCTGCGCGCAGAAGGCCGCGCCGCCGCCCCCGCCTCCGCCGCCGGTGGCCCAGGCCAAGCCCGCCCCGCCGCGCCCGACCGCCCCCGCCGCTCCCGCCATTCCGCAGGTCGCGCCGGCCGGCAGCACGGTGGTCGGCATCGTGCTGCCGCTGTCCGGTCCGTCCGCCACCATCGGCAACGCCATGCTGAATGCGGCGCAGATGGCCCTGTTCGAGCTGGCCTCGCCCAATCTGACCCTGCTGCCCTTCGACAGCGCCGGCACGCCGGAAGGCGCCGCCGAAGGCGTGCGCCAGGCGATCGCCCAGCATGCCGACATCATCGTCGGTCCCGTGTTCGCCGCCGAGGCCCGCACCGTCTCGCCGATCGCCGAATCCGCCCATGTTCCGCTGCTCAGCCTGTCGGCGGACCAGTCGGTGGCGGGCCGGGGAACCTATGTGATGGGCTTCCTGCCCGGCCCGCAGGCGCTGCGCGCCGCGCAATATGCCGCCAGCCAGGGCAAGAGCCGCCAGGCGATCCTGGCGCCGTCGAACGAATATGGCCGCCGCGTCGTCGCCGCGGTGACCAACGGCCTGGCCGGGTCGGGCGTCACGCTGGGCCCGGTGGAATATTACGACCCCTCCGCCCTCGACCTGGCCGGTCCGTTCAAGCGGCTGCTGGTCAACCGCCAGGGTGACGATGCCGGTTTCGATGCGCTGCTGCTGCCCGATGACGGCCAGCGCCTGCGCCGCGCCGGCGAGCAATGGGCCGCACAGGGCGTGCCGCCCGACCGCGTGACCCTGCTGGGCACCATGCTGTGGGACGATGCCAAGCCGGGCGAGATTCCCTCGCTGTCCGGCGGCTGGTATGCCGCCGCTCCCTCGGCCGGTTTCGCCGAATTCGCCAAGCGCTATGGCAAGGCCTTCGGCGGACAGCCGCCGCGCCTGGCGTCGCTGGCCTATGACGCCACCGCCATCGCGGCGGTGCTGGGCAAGCAGTCGGGACATGATTTCAGCGCCGGGATTCTCACCAATCCGCAGGGTTTCGCCGGCGTGGACGGGCTGTTCCGCCTCAATCTCGACGGCACCATCACCCGCGCTTATGCGGTCAAGGAAGTGATCCCCAACGGCCAGCCCAAGGAAATCGCCCCGGCGGCGAAGTCATTCGAGGGGTAAGATCCGCTCGATCACGCGGTTGAGCAGCAGGCGGCCCTGCGGGGTCGCGCGCAGGAAATTATTTTCCCGCTTGAGGAATCCATCCTCGATCATCTCGGCCAAGCCCTTGGAATCGAGAGAGCTTTCGAGATCAGGGTACTTGGCTAAGGAAAGCCCTTCGGTCAGGCGCAGACCCATCAGCACCAGTTCCGTCGTGCGGTCCTCGGCGTCGAGAATGCCGGCTTCCGCCGTTCCCTCGCCCTTTTCCATCACCATGCCGCGCCAGATTTCCGGCGCGCGGTGGCGGCGGTGGGTGGTGGTGCGGCCCTGCTCGTCGGTCAGGCGGCCATGGGCGCCGGGGCCGATGCCGAGGAAATCGTCGCCCTGCCAATACAGCAGATTGTGCCGGCATTCGGCGCCGGGCCGGGCGTGGTTGGAAATTTCATAAGCCGGAAGGCCGGCGGCTTCGGTGATGTCCTGGGTCAGCTCGAACAGAGCGGCGGCATGGTCGTCGTCGGGCATGACGAATTCGCCGCGCGCCGCCATCGGATGGAACGGCGTGCCGGGCTCGATGGTCAGCTGATAGAGCGACAGATGATCGGCGGCCATGGCGATGGCGCGGTCGAGTTCCTGGCGCCAGGATTCCAGCGACTGGCCGGGCCGGGCATAGATCAAATCGAACGAGATGCGCGGGAAAGCCGCCCGCGCCAGCTCGACCGCCTTGATCGCCTGGGCGCTGTCATGGACGCGGCCGAGAAATTTCAGCTGGGCATCGTCCAGCGCCTGCAATCCCATCGACAGGCGGTTCACCCCCGCGCTCCGGATATCGCGGAAACGCTCCGCGTCGATGGTGCCGGGATTGGCTTCCAGGGTGATTTCGATGTCGTCCGCCAGCGTCCAACGCTGGCCGATCCGCTCGATCAGGGCGCCGGTGGTGGCCGGGTCCATCAGCGACGGGGTGCCGCCGCCGAAGAACACGCTGGTGACGATGCGGCCCTGGGTGCGGTCCGCGCCCTCATCCAGCTCGCGCAGCAGCGCCTCGCGCCAGGCCGCCTGATCGATGCGCTCGACGACATGGGAATTGAAGTCGCAATAGGGGCATTTCGACAGACAGAACGGCCAATGGATATAGAGGCCGAAGCGTTCACTCATTTTTTGAAACAGCGCGCCACGAGTTGGCGGAAAGCGTCGGCGCGATGGCTTATCTCGTGTTTCTGATCCGGGTCCATCTCGCCGAAGGTAATGTCGTAACCCTCGGGACGGAACACCGGGTCATAGCCGAAGCCGTGCGGTCCGCGCGGCGGCCAGACCAGTTCGCCCGACACCGTGCCTTCGACCGTTTCGGCATGACCGTCCGGCCAAGCCAAAGCGAGCGCGCAGATAAACTGGGCCGAACGGTCGCTCTTACCGGCCAGGCCATCCTCGACCCGCTGCATGGCGAAAGCGAAATCCTTGGATGGGCCGGCCCAGCGCGCCGAATAGATGCCAGGATCGCCGCCCAGCGCGGTAACCGCCAGGCCGGAATCGTCGGCCAAAGCCGGGATGTTGGCGGCTTTTGCGGCGGCGTGGGCTTTCAGCAGCGCATTGCCGATGAAACTGGTCTCGGTCTCGTCGGGCTCGGCCAGGCCGAGCGCGCCGGCGGAAACGACATCGGCGCCGAACGGGGCCAGCAAAGCGCGGATTTCCCGCACTTTGCCTTCATTGTGGCTGGCGATCACCAGCCGGCCGCCGTCCCATTTGCGGATCATCCGCCGATCGCCTCTTTCTGCAGCACCAGCAGCTGCGACACGCCATGGCGGGCCAGGCCCAGCAGCTCGGTGAACTGCGCGTCGGTGAAGGGGTCTTCCTCGGCCGTCGCCTGGATCTCGCAGATGCCGCCGCCGGCGGTCAGGATGAAATTGGCGTCGGCCTGGCAGGTGCTGTCCTCGGCATAATCGAGATCGAGCACCGCATGGCCCTGATAGAGGCCGCAGGAAATGGCGGCGACCTGGCCGGTCAGCGGGATCTTGGCGATCACTCCATCCTTGACCAGCTTGGCGAAGGCCAGGTGCAGGGCGACGAAGGAGCCGGTGATGGCGGCGGTGCGGGTGCCGCCATCGGCCTGCAGCACGTCGCAATCGATCTTGATCTGGCGCTCGCCCATGGCGGCCAGGTCGGTGACGGCGCGCAGGCTGCGGCCGATCAGGCGCTGGATTTCCTGAGTGCGGCCGGATTGCTTGCCCTTGGCCGCCTCGCGGTCGGTGCGTGAATGGGTCGAGCGCGGCAGCATGCCATATTCCGCCGTCACCCAGCCCTTGCCGGAATTGCGCAGGAAGGGCGGAACCTTCTCGTCGACCGACGCGGTGCACAGAACATGCGTGTCGCCGAATTTGGCCAGGCACGAGCCTTCGGCATATTTGGCGGCATGGGGTTCGAGACGGACCTGACGCAGGTCGTTATGGGCGCGGCCGGACGGACGGACGATATGGGACAAGGCGATTTTTCCTGCTCTCTGAAGATGCCGGAAGGTAGTCCGAGCCGCCTCTTCCTGTCCACCAAGTTGACCAGGGGCACTGCGCTCACTAGATTTTAGCTCCGATCGAGAGGGAAAAAGCGTTTTGAGCCGCAGCCGTAACGTCATGGAGCTTAGCGAACGCTCGCGGGAGATATTCCGCGAGATCGTCGACGCCTATGTCGAGACCGGTGAACCGGTCGGCTCGCGCACTTTGTCGCGTCGCCTGTCGGTCGAACTTTCTCCCGCCACCGTCCGCAATGTGATGTCCGACCTGGAAGAGGCCGGGCTGCTGTTCGCGCCGCATACGTCGGCGGGCCGCGTGCCCACCGAAGAAGGCATGCGCATGTTCGTCAACGGGCTGCTGGAACTCGGCACCCTGGGCGACGCCGAGCGCGACCGCATCGACGAGCAGGTCCGGGCCAAAGGCAAGAATGTCGAGACGGTGCTGGAAGAGGCTTCGTCCGCCCTGGCCGGTCTCTCCCGCTGCGCCGGGCTGGTGCTGGCGCCGAAAACCCAGGTGGCGCTGAAGCATGTCGAATTCGTGCCGCTCGGGCCGGGTCGAGCGCTGGTCGTGCTGGTCACCGACGATGGGCTGGTCGAGAACCGCCTGCTGGAGCTGCCGCCCGAAGTGCCGCCCTCGGCGCTGGTCGAGGCCGGCAATTTCCTCAATGCCCGCCTGGTCGGCCGCACGCTCGACGATGCCCGCGCCGCGGTGTTCACCGAGATCGAGAACAAGCGCACCCAGCTCGACGAGCTGACCCAGAAGGTGGTCGCCGCCGGATTGGCGACCTGGGCCGGCGGCAAGGGCGGGCAATTGATCGTGCGCGGCCAGTCGCATCTGCTGGAAGACGTGACCGTTCTGACCGATCTCGACCGCATCCGCGCGCTGTTCGAGGCGCTGGAAACGCGCGAACAGCTGCTGAAGCTGCTGGATCTCACCAACCACGCCGACGGCGTGCAGATCTTCATCGGGGCGCAGAACGAACTTTTCTCGGTTTCGGGCTGTTCGATGATCGTCGCGCCCTATACAAACAGCGCCGACCGCATCGTCGGCGCTATCGGGGTTATCAGCCCCACCCGCATGAACTATGCCCGCATCATCCCGATGGTGGATTACACCGCGAAGGTGATCGGGCGATTGATCGGATAACGAAGGACCATCATGACTGACGCCAACGACCTCCCCGACGAAAACGCCCCGGCCGACGAGCATCAGGGCAGCGAGAGCGCCTCGGCCGAGCCGACCCCGCGTGAGGCCGAGCTGCAGGCCCAGCTGGCCGACGTTACCGAAAAGCTGCTGCGCGCCATGGCCGAGACCGAGAATGTCCGCCGCCGCCTGGAACAGGCCGCCGAGGATCGCGGCAAATACGCCGTGTCGGGCTTCGCCAAGGACATGCTGCCGGTCGCCGACAATCTGCGCCGCGCGCTGGAGAGCATCCCGGCGGACGCCAAGGAGAGCGATCCCCTGGCCGTCAAGCTGATCGAAGGCGTCGAGCTGACCGAGCGCGCGCTGCTGTCGGCGCTCGAGCGTCACGGCGTCAAGAAGGTGGAAAGCCTGGGCCAGCTGCTGAACCCGCATCTGCACCAGGCGATGATGGAGGTCGAAGACCCCAACCACACCGCCGGCACCATCATCGTCGAGATGCAGGCCGGCTACACCCTCAATGGCCGCCTGATCCGCGAAGCGATGGTCGGCGTCTCCAAGGGCGGGCCGAAGCCCGGCCAGGGTGATTCGGGCGTCGATACCCAGGCTTGATATAGCCCTCAGGTGCCGGCGGCGCGCTCCGCCGGCCCTGGACTCATCAAGCGGCTATCAGCGGATAGACGGCCTCTTCCACATAGATCGGATCACCCCCGCCCAGCTTGGACGAGAACAGGGTGAATTCCTCGATCCTGACCGTATCCTTGAACAGATTGTGCCCCGCCACGAAGGCCTGAAGGCGCGGCTGGGGCACGTCTTTCAAGCGCGCCAGGGTGATATGCGGGCGGAAGCGCTTTTCTTCCGGCGCCAGGCCCGCGCGCACCGCGGCGCGTTCGACCGCCGCCTGCAGATCGACCAGCGGCGGCGTCGAAAGGACGCCGATCCACACCGCTTCCGGACCGCGCCGTTGGGCGAAGATGCCGCAGCCGGCGACTTGCAGCTCGAAGGGCGAGCGCTCGATGGTGATCAGCGCTTCGTCGAGCAGGGCCGCCTCGCGCTCATCCACCTCGCCGACGAACCGTAAGGTCAGATGCAGATTCTCCGGCGGCACCCAGCGGGCGCCGGGCAGGCCGGCCATCAGCGGGGCCAGCCGGTCTTTCAGCGATTGCGGCAAAGCGAGGCCGACGAACAGGCGCATCATGACAGGATCAGCGCCAGCACGCCGGTATAGCCATAAATGCGGTCATGACAGAATTCTCCCTGTCCGATGACGCCGATCAGCGGAAATTCTCCCAAACAGTCTCGAATCATATCGATTTCGGCTTCATCCGTCCCGAACATATGCGCGCCGCGGGCGACGCAGGAAATATAGACACCGCCCAGGATCGGGCGGTCGCCGATCCGGCCGGCGATATCGGCCAGCATCCGGCGCATGTCCGCGCGCGCGCTGTCATCGTCGCGCTGCACGAACACGATCCGGTCGCCGGGCGTCAACTGGCAGCCGACCGCGAGCCAGCCCTGTTCCGGGTCGATGCCCAAGAGGGTGCGGACCTGATAATCGGCGCGGTCGGTGCCGGAAATCGGCAAGGCGAGATGAATTACACCCGCCGCCTTGTTCAAATCCTGCGCTATTTCCGGGCCGGCCGCTTCTTTCAGCGCCGCCAGCGCCGGCCTGCCGTCCAGCTGCATCAGGATTTCGTCGGTGACCTCGGAGACGCGAAAATTTCCCGGCAGCTTGCGGCAGCCCTGGGTCAGGCCGGTTACCACGCTGAGCGGCGCGCCCAGCAGCGCGCCCGACAATCCGCCCGGCTGGCCGGCCGCCATGCCGCCGACCAGGAAGGAATGGGTGGTGTTGGCCAGATCGGCGATCATCGACGGCAGGTCATTGTCGAAGGCGTCGCCCTGCATCAGCCCGACCGGCATGTCCTGCCCGGCCAGCCAGGCGCGGTTGCCGTCGAGGAAGGTGTCGCGCCGCTCGCGCCAGCTGTCGATCATGCGGAAGGATTGCGGCGGAAGGCGCGCCGCCAGCAGGGCCAGCGCCGGCCGGTCACGCACCGCGCCGACCGGGCCGGCCAGACCCGATCCGACCATGATCGACCATTGCCGGATCGGCGTGGTCTCGCGCAGGAAGGTCATGATCGAGGGCAGATGCTCGGCCAGCGGCATGGTGACGCAGGCGATGCCGAAATTGAGATCGTCGGGCAGCGGCCCCAGCGCGGTCAGCGCCGCCTTGACGGTGGTGCCCCAATGGTCGCCGCTGGCCTGGGCCGTGCGCAGAAAGGTATTAGAGATCATGGCGCTCCCAGCCAGGCGGTGATCGCGGGCAACATGTTCTTCACCATCACGCCCACGCCCTGCACGGTGGGATGCATGCCGTCGGACAGCTGCAGATCGGGATGAGCCGCGACGCCGTCGAGGAAGAAAGGATAAAGCGGCACCTGATGCTTCTTGGCAAGCGCCGGATAGAGGCCGTTGAAGCGTTTGCCGTAATCGGCGCCGAGATTGGGCGGGGCCATCATGCCGGCCAGCAGCACTTTGACGTTCCTGCCCTGCAGATTGGTCAGGATGGCGTCGATATTGGCTTCGGTCTGTTCCGGGGCGATGCCGCGCAGCGCGTCGTTGGCGCCCAATTCGACGATGACGTGATCGGCGCGGGCGCCGCCCATCACCCAGTCGAGCCGCGCCTTGCCGCCGCTGCTGGTGTCGCCCGAGACGCCGCCCTGGATCACCGTGACGTCATAGCCCTTGGCTTTCAGGGCTGCCTCCAGCTGGTCGGCGAAGGACTGGCCGGGCGGCAGATTGTAGCCGGCGGTCAGGCTGTCGCCGAGGGCGAGCAGGCGGATGGGTGCCGCGTCGGCCGGCAAGCCGGTCAGGTTGACAATCAGCGCCAGCAGGCCATATGCCGAAAGAGCCCTCCAACGCATGCCGAAGGCCTTCATGACCCCATCCCTCACCGCCGAGCCGTCAGTTCTGTTGGAAAAAGTTTCCTTCACACTGGCCGGGCCGGCAGGCCAGGTCAATATCCTGACCGAC
>JAJPHO010000001.1 GCA_021325215.1 Alphaproteobacteria bacterium | reverse complement strand
TTCTCGAAAGTTCATTCCCTGCTGTGGTCGGCGCCGCACGTGACGGTCCTCTGCGGGTATGAGTCTACTTTTCTGCTGCGATTTCTACTTTTTAACTGAAATTAAGAAATGGCTTGGCGAAGATCGACAACCGGATGGGCCGGGGATACAGCTTCGAGGCGCTGCGAGCCAAGATCCTGCTGAAGCATAGCAAGCCGAAGGTGCCTCGGCCGCGCTTCATCAAGGAGTCGCCCTTCAAGAAGCCGGAGGGCCTTGGCAGCGGCAAGCCGCTGATCGAATCCTATGAGGTCGCCCTGGAACTGGCGGAGGCGCCGCTCGACGTGCCGATGTTCCTCAAGCGGATGATAGGCGGCCAAACCATGGCGGAGCGGCTTGGGCCGCCCGTCCAAACCCTTGGGCCGGATCTCGACGGCCTGGCTGAGATGCTGACCGCCATCGACGAAGAAGAATAGGACGCCGCCGGCGCCGGCGGATCAACCCTGACGCTTTCCGGCGATCAGGCGTCGATTCTGGTCAAATCAACCCCAAAATCCGAATAGCCGAATTTAAAATAGGGGAAATCCATGCCAACCATTGACCTTAGCCAAAGCCTCCTGGCCCAGCCCGAGTTGATTCAGCTTGCCGTCACGGTCCTTTCTAAAACTGAGATTTACACCCTGCCTCTGTTGGTTGGGGGTGTTTGCGGGGCGAGCCGATCGTCGGCCGTGCCGATCGTCGGACCTTTCCTTGCCATCGGCCCGATCCTGCTACTGGCCTCCATGCTCCTCACTTCTGTGCCCCTGGGTCTAGGCATTGGAGCGCTCGGGATTGCAGCAGCGGTCCTTATCGGTGACGCCTTGGGCCGGGTCGCCATCAACGCAATCCAGCCCGCCGGGCTAGCGAATAAAAAGCATCTCACCAATCTCTCTGCCGAATGGCGGCATGCGCACAGTGCTTTGGGCTGTTTGACACTCCGTTCGGTCCGAACCCGGCTTCAGACAGCAGGCGCAGCGCTCGCCGCCTTCTCGTTTCTCTGGCGCATCCTCATCGGACATTGGAGTGGTCCCACTCTGCTTTGGTGCGCGCTGGGGCTGCTGCCACTGGCGACCATGACCCGTTCGGGCCGTCGCCTGCTTTGGGCCGCCCTCAGAAAGCAAGTGCGCGCCGCATCCCGCCCGCTCCCCGCACATCACTAAATAGGAGTTTCCGCTTTTGAGCACGGGCGAGGAAAGAAGCAAGTTATGCCTGACACGATGGAGTCCCATCAAATGAAGCTCACCCATAACAAAGTTATTGTTGGCATTTGCCTATTAATCGTCGGAGGTTTGGTCATTAGGACCGCGACTGAGCTTCATTCCGCTGGATGCCTTCGACCTGTCGGTTCGTCCTCTTTAGCATCTATCTCTGCTGATATTTGCTATTACAAAGACTCCTGGATCGCGCAAGAAAATATGGGCTGTGCGTTGCTGCTGCTCGCGATGGTTTTCAGTGTGGACTCTGCCGTTAGATCGTCTGGATTGATCAAACCCTGGACTTGGAGCTGGCGGTCAACTCTGGGGATCGCATTTGAGGTGGCGGTTGCCCTGGGGTTGGGGGCGGTCGGAATGGCGACGATCGCTCAGCAAACTCTAAGCGGATTGACCTAAGGAATGGTGCATGAACCCCTGGCTCGACTGAAGAAGAGGAATTAGAACATGCTTCAGAAAACGCTGAAATTTCTAGTGTTCGGCGCGCTCCTAATCGGAGGTGTGGTTTCTGGGCCGTTATCCAAGACGGTGCTCTCTGGCGTCTCCTTCGCTGAGACCGAGCAGATGCAGCAAGAAATCCTGGCGAGCGGCTGGATCGCCACCGGAGTGTGGGCGTCACGATTTAGCGCGGCCGAATAGAGAAGGTTCGTTTCGCGGCTATGTGTTGCGCATAATTCCCCTTTGCTCTCGGATAGAAAGCGTCTCGGATCGCATAATCAGCCCGTGAGATCGGGTACCCTGCCCCTCATATTGCATAGAATGGCCCGCTTTTCGCATGGAGGCGGGCCATTGCGCATCCTACCCCTGCTCGAGTGCATTTTTGGTCGCCGCGGCGGTGAGGGTCTTGCGGCCGCCTTGCTGCCATGCGTGGAAGACGTCGCCGATCTGTGTGTCGGAGAGGGAGAGTCCAGCGGGGACCTTGGCGATGGTGGCGGGCTGGTCGGGCTTTTCATCGAACACCACCACCAGGTTGTTGCCGCGCTGCTCGAGGCGGGCGGACCGGCCGAGGTGCTCTGGTCTGAGGCTGGCGAGCATCTGGTCGACGGTGAGCGCGTTCGGCGCGGCGCGGCCGGCGATCGCTGCGCTGACCGGGGCGGTGCGCCTCGATGTGGCGGCGACTGTATCGACGGCCTGCGCCTGGTCGAGGGTTTGGCGGCCGTTTTTGACCCAGGCGTCGACCAGGTCGACGAGGTGAGCCTGGGATAGCTCGATGCCCTTGGGGAAAACCGCGATGGCGGCCTTCTTGGCGGGGATGTCGTTGGAGACGATGACGAGCTGGTCGCCGGCGCTACGGGGCCGTGCCTCGATGATGAATTCGAAGGGCGCGCGGAACTCTATGAAGCGCCGCCGGCGCGAGGTGGACTCGGGGGCGCCCTGCTGGGCTTCGATCATGGCGAGGATGGCGGGTGCGTCGAGCCTGGCCACCATCTGGTCGAAGTCCACCCCGGTTGCGGCTCCTTTCGCTCCGGCGTCGGCCGTAGCGATGTGTGTCCCGGCTTTTCTGGCGGTGTTTCCGGCGTTGATGACGGCGTCGGCCTTCTTGAGCGGCAGCGTCTTGCGTCCGAGCTCGGCCCATGCGGTGAGCAGGTCGATGGCTTCGGCTTCGGTGAGGGTTCTGCCTGTCTGCAGATTGGCGATGGTCTGGGGTTTATCGGGCCTTGCTTGGAACTCGACCGTGAGATAGTTGCCGGATCCGAGCATTTTGACGATGAGGGTTAGGTTGGAGAATCGGAAGCGCTTGACCCTGTCGGCGATATTGATGGTTCGGCCCTGTGCGAGTATCTCGGCGCGCAGCGTGGCGGGATTGATGCTGTCGAGCAGCTGGCGGAAAGTTTGGGGCTTGGCCTTGGGCGGATTTTCAGTGGGGCTGCGCTCAACTACGGACGAATCCTGTTTGACGCCGACGGCGGGTTTGGTGGCGCTGAGCCCGTCAGCTTCCTGACCTCCTTTTTTCGTCTGGGGCTTCCTGCTGCTGGCCGTCGCCGGCGCGGGCGGGGCCTTCTGCTCGGCCTGGCGCTGCGCGCCGCCGGCGTCGTCGCCGTGGTCATGATTGACCGTGCCTGTTGCGCGGGGATGGTTTCCAGGAGCGACGATGTCCTCGATGACGATAGCGGCGTAGGACTGAGCGGTAGCGAGGTCGTTTTCGCGGTGACCGAGGATTTTGGCCATATAGGCGGAGGGCTTCATCATCTCGTCGACGGTTCCGGTGAGGTTGAATACGATCGAGCAGACCTCGGCATAGACGGTTCGCAGATCCTTCACGGAGATCTCGGTGGCGGCGACCTTGGACTTTCCGCGCGCCCGGGTGCCGGTGCGTTCGTCCTG
>JAJPHO010000150.1 GCA_021325215.1 Alphaproteobacteria bacterium | reverse complement strand
CAGGACGAACGCACCGGCACCCGGGCGCGCGGAAAGTCCAAGGTCGCCGCCACCGAGATCTCCGTGAAGGATCTGCGAACCGTCTATGCCGAGGTCTGCTCGATCGTCTTCAACCTCACCGGAACCGTCGACGAGATGATGAAGCCCTCCGCCTATATGGCCAAAATCCTCGGCCACCGCGAAAACGACCTCGCTACCGCTCAGTCCTACGCCGCTATCGTCATCGAGGACATCGTCGCTCCTGGAAACCACCCCAGAGCCACAGGCCCGGTCCACCATGCCGATGGGGACGACGCCGGCGGCGCGCAGCGCCAGGCCGCCCAGAAGGCCACGCCCGCGCCGGCCGCCCGGGCGAGCGAGCCCGCCGCCGCGCCGGCGACGGCCAGCAGCAGGAAGGCCCAGACGAAAAAAGGAGGTCAGGGAGATGACGGTCGCAGCGCCAACACCCACGCCGGCGTCAAATCAGACGGCAGCGACGCCCAATACGCCGATTTAAAGAAGAAGATCCGCCAGCAAGAACAGATCGAGGACCAACTCCTCGCCCTCGCCGCCGGTCTGCAGGTCGACCAACTCGGCGACGGCGGCGCCCAGCTCGCCGTCCACGGCGGCGGCGCCGGCAAGGACCAACTGGTGGTCGAGTTCGACGCTCTGCCCGGGAGGCCCTGGCCGATCGCCAGCCTCCCCAAGGGAACGCCCCTCTCCGAAGCCGCGGCCCGCGCCATCGTCACCGCCTGGGTCGAAGGCGACCGCCTCTTCATCAACGACGTCAGCAAAATCCTCGACGCCGGCAGACCAGCCAAGGCCGCCCAGAAGCCCGCCAGCAGCAGGAAGAAGACCCGGGCCGACCAGGTCGCGCCGCCGGCGACGCCGGCCAGCACCGCGCCCTCCATCAACCAGCTGCTCGCCAGCCTCCGGCCCGAACAGCTCGACCGGTCCGCCCGCCTCGAGCAGCGCGGCAACAACCTGGTGGTGGTGTTCGACGAAAGACCCGACCAGCCCGCCACCATCGCCAAGGTCCCCGCAGGACTCTCCCTCTCCGACACCCAGATCGGCGACGTCTTCCACGCATGGCAGCAAGGCGGCCGGAAGACCCTCACCGCCGCGGCGACCAAAAATGCACTCGAGCAGGGGTAGGATGCGCAAACGCGCCACAGATATGCGAAAAGCGGGCCGGTCTATGCAGATCCCGCCCGCCTTTACCCGATCACCACCCCGGAATATGCGCGCCGAGCCGCTGATTATTCGAAAACCGCTCGGAAATATGCAGGGCGAATCACACGCCCGCCGCGCAGGTCAGCTGTCCAGCGGGCTCTCGATCAGACCGACAAACTCATCCACAGCCGTGGGACGCCAGGACCGTCTCTTGCATAGCGATAGGCCACAATAAAAAAAGCCGGGGGATTAGCCCCGGCCCAACCGAAAGGATTTCATAATGGCCTATCTGCTCACCTGCTTCGCCGGAGCCGCTATCCAGCACGCCCTCGACACCCGAGATACCGTCCTGCTCCTCGCCAGCTCATACCTCGCTATCGTCGCTGGCGCCGCTACACTCGCTGCCTGATACAGAAAAATGCGGGACGGTGGCGGGCCCGGTGGGCACCCGCCACCGTCCCGCATCTTTAAGGGCATGGCCGGAAGAGAACTTCCTCGGGAGGCGTTCCAGGAGCAGTGCCCATCAGACCGATCGTGCCGTCACGCCATGCGCCGCCTATCGTGAGGTCAGGCAGGCCATCCGGCAATGCGTCGCGGAGAGCGTTGAGTCCATGGTCCATGGTGCCCTTCTGGTCGATCGCCTTGGTGATCGTCATATGCATCATGCTGTCAGTGAGCAGCAGGCGATGCGAGGTGGCATTGGTCTGTGCCTGCCACCGGCACAACACGGTCGGAAGAGAATCCCCAGCTTGGGCAGTCCAGTGCGCCTTTGTATTTCCGGGATGATCAGGATTGTCGACGTCGCCGATCACGTTGCGCTGATGCGCGCCCGCCCAGACGGCGATTCCCGCCGCGACAGCGACCGCCGCCATGGCGGTCGCATTCCATTTATTGGCTCTTCTGATCTCGGTAAGCATCAAGGGATTCCTTTTTCGACATGACGTTTCATCCAAAGATCAAAGCGGCCATGAGGCACAGGAGGACAAGCAATACTCCCGTGATCTGCCAGATACTCAAGCCCTTCTGATTGGAGGCCGCACCGCCGGCGCCAACGTACTTCCAGTTGGAAGGCACCCCTGCAACAGCCTGAAGATAAGAGCCCGATGATACATCCTCTAGCTGCCCATCAGGTCGGCGGAATTGGTATATTGCGGTCATGCTCCTCTCCCTTTCATGCGACGGGCAACTCGGCATGCGCGACCATCCGCGGACTCTCCCCCTCAGGACAGACTTTGACGCGAACGCCATCGAGTGCCGCGCGCATGGACGCGGAAACAAAATGGCCGTCCCTATCGGCAATGATGTCTCTGACGAGTTTCGCTATCTTTCTTCCATCCGCCCCCGGCGGCGCGTCGATCTCGACTATCAATTTCATAATGAGTCCCCTTTCATTCCACGTAGGCGGCAAGATCGGTTGGATCAATCTGCAGCCGTTGCGCCAAATCGATTTGCTGTTCGCGCGTCAGATACCGCTCGCCGGACTCTACCGCCACGAGTTCAGAACGCGCCATTCCGGCAGATTCTGCCAAGTCCGACAAAGAAAGGCCCCGACCAACACGGTGTGCGCGGAGCGGGTTCTGCAGCGACATCAGCGAATCTTTCCATTCCAACGGCGGCCTCGCCGCGAGCGCACGACGCCCGACCAAATTCGATCACCGTCACTTAGCACTCGAGACCTGGCCCGCTCAGTTAACCAGCGCTCCACTCGCCAGCTCTTAAAGGGCAGAAAGCGGTAAAGCCCCCCGACCAAGGCAGCTTCTCCCCGTCTCGGCACGACGTTGAGAACGCCGATCAGTCCCATCGCCGTAAGCCCCATCAGGAAGGCGCTGTGGTAGACCGCATCCATAACGTGATAAAAATGCTGGTCTGGCCAAGGGTAAAAGCTGAAATAGCGGACGTAAACTACCACTACCACCATCGCCGCCAGCGACCCTATGGGACCACCAGCGCTCTTAGCTATCCGCGTCCACCCCGTAGATGGATAGGGGAAGGTGTAGGAGTGCGGAAACCACTTCCACTTCGGCCTGACCACTTTTCCCCGTAGGATTCCGGTCCGCCTCTCAGCTGACCAATACCAAGCATAGCCGCCGCTGAAAGGGCCGAGACAGATCCCGCTGGACGGCACCGGAGTCATCTCGCCGGCGATGAGATGTCCAACCTCATGAAAAGCTGTGGCGACCGCCACACCCAGGACGAACTTGTGCAGTCCGAAGACGAGCGTTCCCCAGATCCAGTGATGGATGAAAAACAGCGTGATCCAGGCGTGAATACCGCCCATAGCAGTTCCTCTCAAGCCGCCTGCGACAACAAATCACGGTGACGCGGCCAGGGCGTATTATCGTAAATCCTGCCCGCAAAATCACGCCCGGCCTTCTTCTTGTCGCCGACATAGACACCATCTCGGAAGACGCCGTGCTGTTTGAAGAACAGCCTGTCCTCGCCCCACTGCTCGACTCCCTCCTCGATCCACTTCGAATCGAACGCCCAGGCCGGATCTCGCGTATTGCTGGCGCCGCCCATGATGATCACTGCTGCGCCATCAAATTTGATCCCGGCCAGCGAACTCGCCAGCGGCTCGGCCGACACCCAGGCTCGCCCGGTATGCCCCCAATACTCGGCATGCTGATCCCATCTGAAGGCGTGCGCAGGATGTTCGATGGTGGTGCCGGCCCAGACGTTGTCCGGCGGCGCCGATCGCCACGAACTCGGCAACAGCTTTTTCGCCAGATGCGGGCGGTGCGTGAGCAAAAGCCAGTTGACGTTCGGGCAGCTCTCGACCACGTCGATCAGTTTGCCCCGCATGACGGGATCAGCTTCAGCATCGAGCCAGTCGCTCAGCGAGTTGCAGAAGATCGCGAAGCGCAGGCCCAGCCGCAAAGCGGCCCGATCAATTCGCCGCATTCGCTCAGCAAAGGTTGCGAAGGGGTGGCGCGGAACACTAGGCCCCCATTCTAGGCCCAGGCGGCTCTCGGCGAAGGTCGCCGCGTAGCAGATCTCGCACGCACTCAGCGCTCCGTGACTGGCTGCCATTCGAGTGCAAACCGTCCAGCCGTTACCGGAAAAGTCGGTCCATTCGATTCCCGTCATTTGTTGCGCTATCCAGCGGGGAATCACCTTCTCTGCGAGCATAGCTCCTCACTTTCAATTATCGCTGATAGCCTCGAAAGAGACACTGCCAAGGGTGAACGATTGCTCTTTCATATTGCGTAGTAGGTTACGTTTGCGCAATATGAGTTTGCGAATTTTCTTGTTTTCTGTACGAACCCTGGAGGAACTATGGCCGTCGGCACGCAGACTATGATGAAGGAAAGCTCGAACGCGCTTCTCTTCGACAACCTGCCCAGGCTCGAGCGCCGCTTGACGGCTCCCCCTCGCTCTCGCCCTCGAATTAAGACTTCCGACGAAGGTTGCCACCCTTGGCCTCTGCAGCACGGCATCAACGTGGTGCTTTTTGCCGGCATGGGCGGCGCTTGCCAAGGCATCGAGCGGACCGGTTCTCCCGTGCACGTCGCTGTCAATCACGACAGGATCGCCATCGCCGCCCATAAGGCGCTGAACCCGCATACCCGCCACATCCAGGCTGACATCTATGAGGTCTGCCCTCTTGAAGCGACCGGCGGCCGGTATGTGGCCGGCCTTTGGGCATCGCCTGACTGCCGCGATCACTCCGTCGCCAAGGGCGGCGCGCCGCGATCGCCCCGGGTGAGGTCAATGCCCTGGCAGGTCTGCCGATGGGTCGGCGTACTGGAAAAGCGCGGAAAGGGCGTCGGGACCGTCTTCCTCGAAAACGTCCGTGAAATTAGAGGCTGGGGCCCGCTGATCGCGAAGCGCGACAAGGCGACTGGCCGAGTAATAAAGCTCGACGGCACCGTGGCAGCTAAAGGCGAGCGGGTTCCCGTCCAGCAGCAGCAGCTGGTGCGCGATAAGCGCTATCTCGGCCGGACCTACCGCGCCTGGGTCAAGCATATGCGCGGGCTCAGAAAGAATTACGAGGACCGCGACCTCTGCTGCGCCGATTACGGCGTGCCGACGATCCGGAAGCGCTTGTTCGGCATCGCCACCTCTGGCCTTCAGGTGCCGCGTTGGCCGGTCGCGACGCATGCCCACCGCAACAGTCAGGCGGTGAAGGAGGGCAGGCTGCTCCCACACGTTCCGGCCTGGTCTTTCATCGACTGGTCCATCCCGATGAGGAGCATCTTCGACCGCGACAAGGATCTCGCCGCGGCAACGCTGAAGCGCGTCGCCGTCGGTACTGTCCGATATGTGGTCGAGGCCGAAAAGCCTTTCCTGATCCACATGACCCATCACGGCGAGCGTCCGCCCGTCGACGGGGATGATGCTGCACCGACATTCACCGGGGCACACCGCGGCGAGGTGGCGCTGGTTGCGCCCGTGCTGACGGGATGCGGAGGCCGAGCCGGCCAATCGCCGCCGCGCTCCGTCGAAGAATCAATGTCTACCTCCACCACCAAGGCCGACCAGATCCTGGTCGCAGCGCACGTTACAAAATTCCGCGCTGGCCAGGTCGGCAGCGACATGCAGGAATCCCTGGCTACGGTAACTGCCAACGGTTTCACCGATCGGCCCGGCGGCGCGATCCCGCTTGGAGTGGTCGGCGCCCATCTGACCAAGTTCAACGAGAACAGCATCGGCCAGTCCGCTGCCGACTCGATAGACACGCTCATGGCCGGCGCGCCGCGGTTCGGCGTCGTGGGCGCCCATATGATCCAAGCCGGTTATGGCGAGCGAGAGGGCCAGGATGCCCGCTGCCTCGACATGGATAATTCCCTTGGAACGATCGTCGCCGGCGGTGTGAAGCATGCGGTTTGCGGCGTCCATATGGTCGGGGTAGCCCATGGCGACGATCATAAAAGTGGGTCTCGAGCCTATGACGCCGAGGAGGCGTTGCGCGTCGTCACCGGCAGCCAGGACCACGCGATCGTTGGCGTGCATATGCAGGAGATGCGCACCAGGTCGGTTGGCGGCTCCGTTGAAGACGGCGCTCCGACGCAAACTGGTAAGCCGCACCACTTCGTCACCGGTGCCTGGATGGTGCAGCACAATACCGGCGTCGTCGGCCATCCCATGGAGGATGGTCTCTCGACGATGACGTCGGGCGGCACCGATAGCGGATTTGGCGGCGCGCAGCAGCAGTTGGTGGGCGCCTACATGGTGCACCAGCGCGGCACCAGCACCGCGTCGTCGCCGGAGGACGCGGTCCGCGCCCTGACCACGGGCGGAGATCAAGGCGGTGACCATGTCGGTGTCGCCGGCGCCTTCCTGCATTACCAGTATTCCTCGGGCGGCATGCACAGCGATGCGGCCGAGCCGGCCTACACTACATCTACCGTGGACCGGGCGATGGTCACCACGGCTGAAATGTCGCCACCGCCACTTTCGCCCGCACTCTATGCGAAGGCTAGGCGCGTCGCTGAATTCCTGCGGTCGCACGGTGTGTGGAATGGCGGCGAGATCGTAACGGTCGGCCCCTACGTGATTATCGATCTGCTGATGCGGATGCTGACCGGACGTGAGGCGGCGGCGGCTCATCAGCTGGATTTGCCGGCGACGATCCGGGTCTTCGAAAAACCGAAACGGGGCGCGACCCTGGTGGATCCGGATGCCGTGCCGGACGAGTTCGGCAGGGTCTGGATAGATCGGCCGCTGACCAAGACGGAGACCTTCCGCCTCGTCGGTAACAGCGTGCCGCGCCAGATGGGCGAATTGCTCTGGCGCGCCAATGTGCCGCAGGCCTTCGCAGAGGCCGCTGAATGAAGTCGGCCGATTCATTCGTCGCATCAATCGACCTTCCCGCTGATCAAACCCTCCGTCCCGAACAGAGGGTCGCCGTGAAGGAGGCATTCCAGAAATTCCTGAATGAAGACCTGGTCTCCTTCCTGATCGCACAGAAGCCCCGCCGGGTTGGCCTTGAGGGGGCCAGAGAATGACTGTGGCGCTGAAACATCAGGATCAGGCTCATTTTCCGGGCATTTTCGGCACCGATCGTCATGTATTTATGGCGAGCGGCGGTGTCGGTTCGCTTGCTGGCGTCCGGAGGATAGTTGCTCAACACGGCGCCGACCTCTTAACGCTCCTCTTCTGCGACACCTTAATCGAACATCGCGATTGCTATCGCCTGATGGTCTACACGGCGTTCGAGGCATTTGGGCTGCTCGACGCGCCCGCAACAAGTCAAATTTTCCAATTAATCGATGCGTTGCCTGACTATCACGACGATCCGGTTGCCCGTGTCCAGCAGCTGGTGACCATCAAAAACCAGGTCGTGGCAGCGGCGCCAAATGTCGTGTGGCTCGCAGACGGTCGAGATCCTTGGCAAGTTTTCTTCGATCGTAAGTTTCTCGGCAACAGCATGGTCGACCCATGCTCGGCCAAACTCAAGCGCGAGATAGCTGATCAATGGCTCCGGTCGCATTGCGACCCCGCGGTAACAACGGTCTATGTTGGAATGGACTGGACCGAGGAACATCTGTTTGTGGAAGCCCGCGATCGCTACGCCAGAATGGGATATCGGTGTAAGGCTCCGCTCTGCGAAGCACCGCTGCTTCCGATCGACTGGAAAACCAAACTGATCGAAGAATTAAAGGATCTCGGGCTGTGCCCGGAACTCTATCTTCTCGGCTTTCCTCATAACAATTGCGGCGGATTCTGTGTGAAGGCTGGTCAGGCATTCTTCGCGCTGCTGCTGCGAGTCCGTCCGCAGGTGTACGCCTATCACGAAGGGAAGGAACAGGAAATTCGGGCCATCCTCGGTGACGTGTCGATCCTAAAGGACCGCCGCGGCGGGGAAACTCGCCCCCTGACGTTACGTGATTTCCGCATCCGACTGCAGGGAGGGGGTGATTTCGACCGTGCCGAGTTTGGAGGTTGCGGCTGCTTTGTCGGCCACGATCTCGCCAGCCCGGAATCCCACGCCTCCGAGGCTGAGTTGGAGATTTGCCTATGATCTACGATCAGGTGGAAACCTGCAGGACGATCATGGCGCTGGTCCGGCGTCATCGGTTCGATCTATCGGACGAAAAGCGGCTTCAAGCCGACCTTGAGAGTGTCCTAACGCTCTCAGGGTTCCCGTTCGTGCGCGAAAAGCGCCTCTCGGCCCGGGACATTCCCGACTTCCTGGTTCTGGATTCTGTCGCCGTGGAATGCAAGCTCCGCGGCGCCAGAAAGATGGACGTCTATCGCCAGCTCGTGCGCTATTCCGAGCACGACACTGTCCAGGCGCTGATTTTCGTCTCGAACGTCAGCATGGGGCTCCCGAAGGAAATCAATGGGAAGCCCCTCTATTCGGCTCAATTGAGCCAGGGATGGCTGTGATGGGAATCCAGCGCACCTATGGCGACATCCGCCTGGCCGACGAAAGTTGGGAAATCGCGCGCCTCGAGCCCCACGTCGCCATCCGCTTCAAGCAATTGTTCCCGAAAGTGCCGAAGCACTCCACCGGCCCCTTCAAACTTCCCCGCAATCTCAACACCGCAGCGGATCTCGATTGGTTCCTAGACAGATATCCCCTGGCCATGTCCGAGCAAGACAGAGCGGCGTTGACGGATGGACGCCTCGGGTTTGAGCAACGCGTCGCCGAGTTGGAACGCATCCTGCTGCCCGACTATACCCCGCCGCCGATACTCGGACTCCGACCCGGCCAGATCATCCGCCACTACCAGCAACAGGCCATCGAGATCCTGCGTTATCGCAAGAAATTGCTGCTGGGCGACGAAGGCGGGCTGGGCAAGACTTACACCGCCGGCGGCTTCCTGTGCGCAGAGCCCCAGGCACTGCCGGCCGCCGTCGTGTGCGACCCCCACATGCAGAAGCAATGGCGTGAGAAGTTAGAGACCTTCACCAATCTCCGCGTCCATGTGATCAAGAAGGCCACGCCTTACAACCTGCCGGCGGCTGACGTCTATGTGTTCCGCATCAGCCAGATCGCGGGGTGGGTGGACATTTTCACCACAGACATCTTCAAGTCCGCAATCTATGACGAGCCCCAATCTCTCCGCACCGGGACCGGCACCGCGAAAGGCTCCGCGGCTTGGACGCTGTCGGAGCACACGCAATATCACCTCGGCCTTACGGCGACACCAATCTATAATTACGGCGTCGAAATGTGGAATATTATGCGCTTCATCGACGATGAGGTGCTGGGCGACTCCGCCGATTTCCATCGCGAATGGGTCGATGAAAACGGCAGGATCCGCGATCCCAAGGCCTTGGGAACTTATCTCCGTGAACAGCACGCCCTGCTGAGACGGTTGAAATCTGACGTCGGCCTGGAACTGCCGAAGGTCAGCCGCATCATCGAATATGTCGACTATGACGCTAAAACCGTCGAATCGATCGAGGCGTTGGCCTGCCAGTTGGCGCTGAAGGCGACTACCGGCGCCTTCATCGAACGCGGCCAGGCGGCGCGCGACCTCGATATGATGGTTCGACAAGCCACAGGCCTATCCAAAGCCAAGGCCGTGGCACAGTTCGTCCGGTTGCTGGTTGAGGCCGGCGAAGCCGTCCTGCTGCTGGGCTGGCACCGGGCCGTCTATGACATCTGGCTCGAAGAGCTCGAGAACCTAAATCCCGCCATGTATACGGGGACGGAAACCTCCTCCAAGAAAAACAAGGAGAGTGACAGGTTCATCGCTGGCGAAACCGACGTGCTGATCATGTCGCTCCGCTCCGGTGCTGGCCTCGACGGCCTGCAGCACCGCTGCTCGGTCGTGGTCTTCGGCGAGCTCGACTGGTCTCCTGGCATCCACCAACAGGTGATTTGGCGCGTCGACCGTGACGGGCAGAAACATCCGGTGACGGCCTTCTTTCTGGTGACGGACGAGGGCAGTGATCCCCCCATCATGGACGTTCTTGGCATCAAGGCCTGCGAAGCCTCGCAGATCGTTGATCCGTATGTCGGCGTCCAGCAGGTCGACAACGACACCACCAACCTTCAGCGACTGGTCCAACGCTATCTCGCCAAGCGCGGCACGCGGACTGCGAAGCCGAAACGCAGCCCGAGTGTCGCTGCGGACCAGCCCCTCCTCTTCGGTGAACCAATTTGACCGACGCCACCCAAAATATCGCCTTGCCGCTCGCCCGCGTACTGACCGCTGACTGCCGCGAGGTCATGCCCGACGAAGGCCCCTTCGTCATGATCATCGCCGATCCTCCCTACGGGGATACTTCCCTGGAATGGGATCGGCATGTCGACGGCTGGTTGCCGCTCGCGTGCAGAGCGCTGAAACCCAGCGGCTCGATCTGGATCTTCGGCTCCATGCGTTTCTTCCTGGCACACGGCGCGGCGATCGAAGCGGCGGGGCTGCGCTATGCCCAGGACATCGTCTGGGAGAAACACAATGGCTCCGGATTCGCCGCGGATCGGTTCCGACGCGTTCACGAGCATGTGGTGCAGTTCTACCGCGCCGATTCGCCCTGGTCAGGCGTTTTCAATCAGCCCCAGCAAACTGCCGACGCGGTGGCACGGACGGTTCGCCGCAAGAAGCGCCCCCCTCACCTCGGCGGCAAGGACGAGGTGACCTATGTCTCCGAGGACGGCGGGCCCCGCCTGATGCGTTCTGTAATTTTTGAGCGTTCTTGCCACGGAAGGGCGATTCACCCCACGGAGAAGCCTGCGGCGCTGCTAGAGGTGCTAATCAAAACCAGTACCCCCCCCCTCGATTCCAGGGGCTCCGCCGGCGCTTGTCGGCGACTGGTTCGCGGGCAGCGGCGCGGCCGGCGAAGCGGCGGTGATGACCGGCCGGCGTTATGTCGGCTGCGAGATAGATCCACTCATGGCGGACAAGGCCAAAAATCGGATTGGCGGACTGCTGTTCGGGGCGGTGCCCTATGACCGCGGTCGGCCGTCCTCTGAACTATTACGGCAGCAAGGAGAAGCTGTGCGCGGCGATCCACGCGCTCATCCCGCCTGAACCGTCCACTTGGGTCGATCTGTTCTGCGGATCGGCGATCGTTACCCTCAAGAAACCTCGCCATCAGCGCGAGACGATCAACGACCTCAACCGTGATGTCGTCAATCTCTTCGAGGTCATCCGCACAGATCGCGCCGGGGAACTGTACGCCGCCCTCGAACTCACTCCCTATAGCGAAGGCGTCCTATACGACGTCTACAACACCGAGCGCGACCCCGATCCCGTCGGTCAGGCGCGGCGCTTTCTGATCGAAAGCTGGTTCGCCCGCGGCGGCGACGCGCACAAGACCGGCTTTCGTTGGTCGAAGGGGCAGAACACCGCTCCGGAGATGACATGGGCGAAATTGCCGGCCCGGCTAGCCGCCGTCGCCGAAAGGTTGCGCGGGATCTGCATCCGCAATGCCGATGCGCTGAAGCTGATCGACGACTACGACACCTCAGACTGCATCCTTTTCGTCGATCCTCCGTACCCCGGCCCAGTCGGCCGGCGGTATGCGGTCAAGATGGACCAAGCCGCACATCAGCTGCTCGCTGATCGGCTGCTGGCCTGCAAAGCCAAGGTCATCCTGACGATGAACCCCGACACCGTCTATTCGCGGGTCTTGTCCAACTGGATCGAACACCGCGTCGAGGTGCAGGGCGGTGGCCAGGCTTTCAAGGGCGAGAGGATACTGACCAACTTCGAGCCGCTCCCTCTTCTGGCGAGGGCGGCCCAATGAACGCCGTGCAGCCCTTCCTGTTTGGTGACGGATGGATCGAGGTCAAGGACGGCAACGATTCCTGCCGCACCATCTTCGATCGCCACTATTCCCGATATCGCTACGCTGACGGGCGACGGCCAAAAATCTTTGTCGGGCCTGGCGAGAAGATGGTGCTGATCACCCCATGTGCCAGGGCAATCTTCGTCTGGCGGAAGTTCATCAGCCTGGACAACCAAGTCGGCGTGAATTGCGCAGTTTTCCGAAATGAGGGTGCAGGCCGCTCATCGGACCTGATCAAAGCGGCCGACGACTTGGCGTGGAGCCGCTGGCCTGCCGAACGACATTACACCTACGTCAATCCCAGAGCGATTCGCAGCTGCAATCCCGGCTGCTGCTTCATCGCCGCGGGCTGGCGCCGGTGCGGCGTCACACAACGGCGGCAGTTGCTCATTCTGGAGAGATTGCCGACGGCCGATATTGTCCCGGCCCTTGCCGATCAGTTCGCCCGACAACATGAGCCAGCACGCTGATCTGCTCGACCGCCACCTTGAGAAACCTTGTGTCGAGGCTGTTCACCAGCGAGGAGAGTCTCGCCTCGAGGAGCATCCTCTCCTCGTCCATGTGGTGCAGATCATCGTGCAGCCAACTGTTTAATACCGACATCGGAATATGCAGCTTTTCCGACAAGCGCGCTATCGTGTCGTAGCTCGGGAGATTTATTCCACGCTCAATACTCGAAATGGCATCAACAGATCGGTCGATTAGCTCGGCCAATTTCTCTTGAGTAATCCTTTTTTCTTTTCGGACTGCCTTTAACCGGAGTCCAAATTCGTGTGCCCTACTCATAAACCGTATTTTTCCCTGTCGTTCCGCATCTTTCCACCGTGCGAACTACGGGAATATCGACATGAACTCTTAGATCGCCTTAACAAAAGCTAAGCCGAGCCAGGCGCCGCCCAGCCCGGCTTATGGGTCAGTGAATGGTCGGCTTGGCGCTGGTCGCCGCCTCGATCGTCATGCTTTCAATGAGCGCGATACGCTCCCCGATCCAGCGCATGACCGGCACCGCCATCGAATTCCCGAGGCTGCGATATCTGGGGCCATCCGCCGCCGGCTTTCCCCTATAGTTCACCAAGGTGAAGCCATCCGGAAAACCCTGCAGGCGCTCGCACTCTTTCGGCGTGAGTCGCCGGACCCCATATCGAGGTCGCGGCGCGACGATCGGATGGCCGCGACCGGTGCCATCCTCGCTCCCATCAAACCCCTCAGCTTTCAGGGTGTGGGTGATCTCGCCAGTCACGCAGACTGCAGGATAGCCCTGGCCCGGCTTCCCACCGCCGGCACTCAGAGCGCCGAGGGCATCTGCCACCCGAATCTCGCCACGCTGATTTTCATGCACTGCCACAGCGTGCTGCTTGCCAGCCTGCAGCGTGAACATCGGATCTCCAGCTTGGCCGACACCAATTCCGGCTCGCATGTCGGCCGAGCTCGGCCCTGTTCTGGCTCCTGCCTCGAGGATGGGGATTGCAACCGCCAGCTGGCCGCCGGCGTTGGGCTGGCTCCCGACATGTCCCATCGCCCTCAGAGTGGGGGCCGCGTTCAGTTGGGCGTCGCCGCCATGATCCTTGCACGAGAATGCGATGCTGATTTCCCCGGTCAGTTCGGCAGTACAACCGCCTTCTCGCCCGCGGAGCGCCACTCCTTGAGCTATGACATGGTTGGCCGCTGCTTCGTCTGCGCCGATCCGCCAGCCCCCTCCAGCAGTGCCCCCCATAATTGTTCCGGCAGTTTCCGCCCCCGTCGATCGGCGCGGCGGAGGATGCCCTGACAGGCTTTGGCGCTCAAAAAGTACCGCGGCGGCACGTCGCCAATCTCCAAGATATCCGACAACGAACACGCGGCGGCGGCGCTGTGGAACTCCGAAGAATTGAGCGTCAAGAACTCGGTAGGCGACCCCATACCCGATCGCCGCCAGCCCCCCGAGAAAGGTGCCAAACGCCCGTCCTCCATCAACTGACAGGACACCGGGGACGTTTTCCCACACCAACCATCTGGATCGAAGTCTTTCAGCCAACCGGACAAATTCGAGGCTGAGATTTCCTCGCTCGTCAGCAAGGCCCATTCGAAGGCCCGCGATTGAGAATGCCTGGCAGGGGGTTCCGCCGACGAGAAGGTCGATTGGTTCATAGTCGCCATCCTGGATAGTGGTGAAATCGTCATGCAGCGGAACATCGGGATAGTGCTGCTGCAGCACCGACCGGCAGAACGGGTCGATCTCGCTGAAGAACGACGCGCGCCAGCCCAGCTCGGACCAGGCCATGCTCGCAGCCTCTATTCCGGAGCACACCGATCCATAGGTGAGTGGTGGGCGGGACTCCCTCGATCTCGGGGGAGAAGGTGGCGCCGAGATACCGGCCGCCGACAGAATGCGGTTTTCGCCGCGTCTTCCGTAGTTCAGTTCGTGTTTTTGGGGGGACATGAGCGTTCCTCATTTTCGAGGGACGCTCTGGGGCGTTCGGGGGAGGAGCTCGAACCGGCTCTCAACGAATTATAGGTCCCGCATCGGGGACACTTGATCTCAATCTGGGTAAAAAGCGCCTTCGCCAGGAGCTTTCGACAGCTCCCGCATCGTATCGTCTCCATTTCTTATTCCTGCCATTGTTGGCCTCTTCGTTCAGTCGATCTCCCACGGTAATCCGCAGTTCCGAAAGTCCAAATGGCATAAGACTTGTTGTTCCGCACTTGCAAAGACGGTACCTTTTGCGCATTACGAACACCCCGGATGCGACAATGACCGTGAACAGCCAGGCCTCCTCCGCCACCACCGCTTTTTCTGCTGGTCTCCAGCACCAGGGCGGGCGCTCGATCCGCTCCACCGTCCAGGCAAAGGTGCCGCTGGGAAAAGTCACCATGCGTACCGGCGCTCACGCCGGCAAGACCTTCGGCTTGAACTGGGACAGCCATCAGGTATTGAACGGCCACACGATCCTCGTCGGCGGAAGCGGCACCGGAAAGACGCACCAGCTGCGCAGGATCATCAGCCACCTCGCCGCGGCGGGGCTCCGCGTCCACCTGCTCGACGTCCATTCCGACGTGATGCCGGATTGCCCGACGCACACCATCCGCTTCTCGGAAAGCACCGAATTCGGCCTGAACCCACTTGAGGTCAGCGAGGATCCTGACTTCGGCGGCCCACGCAAGAAAGCTAACGCTTTCATCAATCTGATGATGCGCCAGTCGGCGCTGGGCGAAAAACAGAAGGGTGCGCTCTTCCGCCTGCTGATCGACATGTATCGGCGCTACGGGTTCTACATGGAGGATGCGGCGACCTGGTCCTTGTCTCGCGATCCCCGGACCTGGGCCAAGGTGGCGAAGCGCCAGCCAACCCTTACCGACCTCACCAAGGCGGTCTGGGAAAAATGCGTCAGCCTCAAACTGGGCGTCTCAGGCTCTGCGACCCGGAAATTCGAGGAAGTCGCGAAGTGCCAGAAGAAGCTGCACAGCCTGCGGCTGAAGAACGCCGCCGGCGACGAGGTCGAGGATGCGCTCGCCAAAGCCAAGACGAATTTCCTTACTGCCATCCAAGAAGCTCTCGACAAGATGGACACCGGCGACGAGCTCGAGGAACTGATCGCCTGGGACAGCTTCGACGTGGTCAAAGGCCTTCATGACCGGCTCGTCGGACTCGAGCGGTCCGGCATATTCAAGGGACGCGCCCCGGCCTTCGATCCGAAGGTGCCGGTGTGGCGCTACGACATCGCCCCGCTCTCCCGCGAGGAATCCCAGTTCTTCGTCGACTGCCTGGCGGCACAGATCTTCGCCGCCGCCAAGCAGCGCGGAGAGGCCGATGGCCCCGATACCGCCCTCGTTATCGACGAGGCCTCAATCTTCATGGACAAGGACAGCGACCACATCCTGAACATCATCGCTCGCGAAGCGCGGAAATTCGGTGTGATGCTGGTGCTGGCCACTCAAGAGATCAACACCTTCCCGCCAGCAGTGATCTCCAGCGCCGCGACCAAAATCATTCTCGGCGTCGATGAGCGCTTTCACAAAGCCACCGAGGCCGCGTTCGGCATGGAGACGGGGAAGCTGAAATTCATCCAGCCGCAAAAGACAGCCCTGGTTCAGATCAAGAATAAGGGGCGCGCCGAAGGGCTATCCAACCGCTTTCATGAAGTCGAACTTTCGTAACATGACAGCCAAGGCACCAATCCCCGCCATCGATGACGTCCTGATCAGATCTCTCTTCGGCAGGCTTCCACCTCCTGGCGCAGACTGGCCGGCTGAAGCGCAGGCGGCATGGCTCCGCGCCGCGGTGAGGGTATTCAGCGTCGTCTACGCGCCGGCAGAAGCGCCAGCGATCGAATTCAACGAGAAAACAGGGCAATTGAGAATTGCTGGAAAGCAGATTGACGCGGTGACGGACACGGCCGACACCGCCAAAGCGGCCTGACGTCCGCTTATCGCGAATGGCGCCTGGCCGGCGCATTGGCGAATAGATCCTCGGCCGCCGCTTCCTCCCTCGCCTCCAGTATGTCGGTCGGCGCCCAAACCCCCACCTTGGCGAGAACGCTCCAGGCTTCCCTCATTGCCTGCGAGGTCTTTTCGGGCGATTCATGCATCAGGCGACACAGAGCGATGAGCGCAACGCCCGAGTTCCTCAAGACC
Source organism: Alphaproteobacteria bacterium (assembly GCA_021325215.1). GTDB lineage: Bacteria > Pseudomonadota > Alphaproteobacteria > Rhodospirillales > Magnetospirillaceae > JAJPHO01. The sequence goes on along the minus strand of JAJPHO010000150.1, from coordinate 1,688 downwards.
GGCAGCGACTCCTCCCAGTCCCGCTTCAGCTTCTCGTCCGCCCCGCTCAGCAGGGCTGCCTTATAGAGTTCATCGACCACGCTCGGGATCGGCATCGTCGTTACGGCGTTCTCGGGCCTCGGCTCGACAGAGATACCAACGCTGTCGACGAGCGCGGCCAGCTCCTCTCGCGTCAGGACGCCCTTGAAGCTGTAATCGGGCTGACGCCCCGCCAAAACCTGGTCAAGACGATGCCCGATCACCTCTTCCGTCGAATCCGGGCCCGCCAGCAACAGATTCTCGAATCGGAAATCGAAGCCCTGCCCGTAAATGCTCAAGTGGCCCGCATCGTCGAACGCGGTATAGAGGGCATTGTCCTGCGAGCGGAGCTCGTAGCAACGCGAGCCGATCTGCTGAACACGGATACCACTCAAGTGCCTGATCACCTCGAGGTTCCAGTCAGCAAGACGCCAGTAGCCCTTATAGTCGTCCGAATCGCTCATCATTCCCGCCCTCAGTTGCCTCTCGCCATTGTAGGTGCCGTCGGCGAAAGCTCCAACCCGGGTTCAACGACCTTCCCCTCTACCACCCTGGCAGGAAATTGAGCGCAGAGTCGGCATATTTGTTGGATTCCCTAACGTACGACCAAACAGTTTCCACACGGGCATGCCCCGTCGTCGACTGGATCGCCGAGATCGACGCGCCGTGCTTCGCCGCGCTGGTGACGAACCCCGCTCTGAGCGAGTGCGCTCCGAAGTCGGACGCGTATAGCCCGCATCGACGCGCCGCCCATTTCACGGCCCGGTTCACCGCCGACGGCCGAAGGCGATCGTTGGTGACACCCTCCTCCTCGATGCGACGAAAAATTGGACCGGATTCGATATTGGCCTCCAAAAGCCAATCTCTCACCATACGGACCGGGCATCTCGCCCTGTCCCGACGGTAGGGAATGGCGATCCGCCGACCTTTTCCTTCCTGATCGGTCTTTGACTTTGTCAGAACGACATCCAGGCCTTCCGCAGTGAACTCGATATAGCCGGTACCCTGCCCGCCGGGCCGAACGTCCAAACCCACCAACTCGCTGCGCCGGAATCCGCCAGTGAACCCCAGCATCAGCAATGCCTTTCGCTGCAGCGCGAACAAACTGCCTCCCAGTTGGTCGACCGCCGCGTCAATTCGCTCGATCGTCATGGGCGCCTTCCGCTTCGGCAGCGCTGGACGGCTTCGGCGGATACCGGCCACCCTCTTTCTTACGATGGTGGTGGCCGTCGGCGGATCGAACCCCGCCTCCATATGGAAATGCCGGATCGCGCAAAGATGGATAGCGACGGTCGCCGGCTTCAAGCGGCGAGCAAGCCATGCGGCATAGAGAGCAACCATCTCGGGCGAGGCTGGTAATACTGAAACCTGGATGCCATCGCACCACGCCGAGAACGCATCCCAGTTTCTCTGATAAAGCGATATCGTCGAGTTCGCTTTTGCCGCCCTGTCGTATAATTCCCCTTCTTTGACGAGGCCGTTCACCTCTTCGATTATCATGCTTAATCTAGTGCCCTGACGCTTCTGTTTGCGTTCATAGAGAACGCATCGACGTCAACACTTTGATTGCTCCCCCTTCTTCAGACCACGGCAGGAACTGCGGGGATATTAGCCAGTAATCAGACTTCCATACGGAATAGGCTCCAAGCCAATATCGGATCACGCGCTTT
>JAJPHO010000179.1 GCA_021325215.1 Alphaproteobacteria bacterium | reverse complement strand
GGCGCCTTGTCGCCACCGGACTTGGCCAGCAGGAACTGCTCGCCCTTGGTGCCGTCAGGCGCGGCGGCCGGCGCGGTCTTGCCGGGAGTCAGGGCGGCACGGGCCTGGTCGGTCGCGGTGCCTTCCTGCGGACGCGCGGCGCCCGGCGCCGGCGGGCGCAGATTGTAATCCGGCGGCTGCGCCAGCGGCGCGCGCGCGATCACGGCGAATTCGTCGGGCGGAGCCTTGTCGTAGCCCAGCGCGCGACGGGCGTCGGAGCAGGCGGACAAGCTAACGGCGGCGAGCACGAGCGCGATGGCGACGGTACCGGCCTTGGAGGTGCGAGGAGCGATCATGGCGTATTCTTATGCGAAAGAGGACGATCAAACAAGGAGTCGAAAACCATACAGGCGGCGCCGACGCAAATGGCCGAATCGGCGACGTTGAACACCGCCGGAAAGGCCAGCGAGCCGGCATGGGCGTAGATGAAATCCTCCACCGCCCCCAGCCTTACACGATCGATGCAGTTTCCCACTGCGCCGCCGGCCACCAGACCGAGCGCGACCAGCACCAGCGGCTTGGCACCCTTGGCCATCCAGAACACCAGAACCGCGCTGACGACGATGGCCAGAACCGCGAAGATCAAGCGGTCATAGACGGTGCCGGTGCCCATGGAAAAACTGACGCCGTGATTCCAGGTCACCACGAAATCGAGAAACGGCAATATCTGGACCCTGCCCTCGCGCGCTTCCGGCAGCTCGGTCAGGATCAGATATTTCGACAGCTGGTCGAGCACGGTGGACAGCGCCGCGATCGGCAGACCGATCGAGAGACGTCGCCCGGCTCCGGGTTCAAACTTCATAGTGCTTGCGCCCTCAGGCGCCGGGCGCGGCTTCCAGCCGCTGGGCTACCGCGCCAAGCAATACCGCCTGCGTGACAACGGCTGTCGGCAGCGCGGGCCTGCAGTCGCAGGCCTGCAACGAATTCGAGGAATTCGTTGCTCATAGGCGCGTCACCGCATCGTCGCAGCGGGCGCACAGGCCCTCATGCGAATGGGTGCCGACATCGGGCAGGATCTTCCAGCAGCGCTGGCACTTCTCGCCCTCGGCTGCCGCGAACATCAGGCCGGCTTCGGCGACGTCGGGGAGGGTGAAAGCGCCCTCGGGAACCGGCGCCACTTCGATGGTGATCGCCGAGGTGATGCAGATCTCCGCCAGATCGAGGCCGGCCAGCAATTCTGCCTGCTTCTGATTGATATAGAGAACCGGGGCGGCCTGCAGGCTCGATCCGATGCGCTTGGCGGCGCGTTCCAGCTCCAAGGCCCCCGTCGTGACGCGGCGCAGATCGCGGATCACCGCCCAGCGGGCCGCCAGACCGTCATCCTTCCAGTTTTCCGGCAGGTCGGGGAACTGCTCCAGATGAACACTACCCTCGGTGCCGGGATGGCGGGCCAGATAGGCCTCTTCCGCGGTGAAGGACAGGAACGGCGCCAGCCAGCGCGACAGGCAGGTGAACAGGATATCCATCACGGTCCGGGCGGCGCGGCGGCGCGGATCGGACGGGTGGTCGCAATAGAGGCTGTCCTTGCGCACGTCGAAATAGAAGGCGGACAGATCGAGCGTGCAGAAATTGGTCAGTTCGGCGAACAGGCTGTGGAACTGGAAATCGCCGACCGCCTTGCGGACCAGGCGGTCCATTTCGGTCAGGCGATGCAGCACCCAGCGCTCCAGCTGCGGCATGTCGTGCGCCGGCACCCGCTCTTCCTCGGTGAAGCCGTCGAGCGCGCCGAGCAGATAGCGCAACGTGTTGCGCAGCCGGCGATAGACGTCGACCTGGGTTTTCAAAATCTCATGGCCGACGCGGACATCTTCGGAATAATCGGCGCAGGCGACCCACAGGCGCACGATGTCGGCGCCCATCTGGCCGAGCACGTCGGGCAGCTCGATGCCGTTGCCGAGCGACTTCGACATCTTGCGGCCCTGCTCGTCCAGCAGGAAGCCATGGGTCAGGACGGTCCCGAACGGTGCGGCGCCGCGCGTGCCGCAGCCTTCCAGCAGCGACGACTGGAACCAGCCGCGATGCTGGTCCGAACCTTCGAGATAGACGTCGGCCGGCCACTTCATGCCCCACAGGCCGCTTTCCAGCACGAAGCTGTGGGTGCAGCCGCTATCGAACCAGACGTCGAGAATGTCGGTGACCTGGTCGTAATCCTCGGCCTTGTAGTCGTTGCCGAGGAACTGCTGGGCCGGGCAGGTATACCAGGCGTCGGCGCCCTCCGCCTCGACGGCGGCGGCGATGCGGTCCTGCACATTCTGGTCGCGCAGCACCTCGCCGGTGGTCTTGTGGACGAAGACGGTGATCGGCACGCCCCAGGCGCGCTGGCGCGACACGCACCAATCGGGACGGCTCTCGACCATCGACGCCAGGCGGCGCTGGCCGGCGGCGGGAACGAAGCGGGTCGCCTCGATGGCGGCCATCGCCTTGTCGCGCAGGCCGCTCTTCTCCATCGAGATGAACCATTGCGGCGTGGTGCGGAAGATCAGCGGCGCCTTCGAGCGCCAGCTGTGCGGATAGGAGTGAACCAGCTTGCCGTTATGCAGAAGGTTGCCTTCGGCCTTCAGCGCTTCCATCACCGGCTTGGCGGCCGGGCAGTAATATTTGCCGTCCTTGCCCTTGGCCAGCACCGAGAGGCCGGCGAACAACGGCATGACGTGGTTGTAGGTGCCGTCGGGCATCACGGTGTCGGGCACGGGAATTCCGTGCGCCATGCCGAGCTTCCAGTCGTCCTCGCCGTGCGACGGCGCGATATGGACGAAGCCGGTGCCGGCGTCGTCGGTGACGAAGTCGCCGGCCAGCAGCGGGGCCTTGCCCCAATAGCCGTCATTGCCCGGATGCTTCGACAGCGGATGACGCGCCACGGTGCCGGCCAGTTCGGCGCCGGGGAACGAGGCCAGCTTGGTGAAGCCGGTCACTTTGGCGTCGGCCAGCACCTGCTCGGCCAGCGCGACGGCCAGAACCAGCTTTTCCCCCGGCACGGCCAGGCTGCCCTCGGCGACGGCGTCGACCTGGAACAGCGCGTAGTCCATTTCCGGACCGAAGGCGACCGCCTTGTTGGCGGGCATGGTCCAGGGCGTGGTGGTCCAGATCACCACCGAGGCGCCGGCCAGATCCGGCCGGCTGGCGGTCTCGATCGGGAAGCGCACCCAGATGCTGATCGAGGTGTGGTCGTGATATTCGACTTCGGCTTCGGCCAGCGCGGTCTTCTCGACCACCGACCACAGGACCGGCTTGGCGCCCTTATAAAGGTCGCCCTGCATGACGAACTTCGACAGCTCGCGCACGATCTGGGCTTCGGCCGTGAAAGCCATGGTGGTGTAGGGATTGTTCCATTCGCCGGCCACGCCCAGGCGCTGGAACTCCTCGCGCTGAACGTCGATCCAGCCGGCTGCGAATTCGCGGCACTCGCGGCGGAATTCGACCGGGTCGACCTCGTCCTTGTCGCGGCCGGCCTCGCGGTAGCGCTCTTCGATCTTCCACTCGATCGGCAGGCCATGGCAGTCCCAGCCCGGCACATAAGGCGCGTCCTTGCCGGTCATGCGCTGCGACTTGACGACGAAATCCTTGAGGATCTTGTTCAGCGCGTGACCGAGATGCAGATGGCCGTTGGCATAGGGGGGGCCGTCATGCAGCACGAATTGCGGACGGCCCTCGGCCTTGGCCTGCTCGCGCATCTTGCCGTAGAGGTCCATCTGCTTCCAGCGGGCCAGCAGCTTGGGTTCCAGGTCCGGCAGACCCGCCTTCATCGGGAAATCGGTGGCGGGCAGGAAGACGGTATTCTTGTAGTCGGCGGTCATTGATCAGCAACCTCGGACAGGATGGCGCGCGCGGTGTCGCAGTCCGCGGCGATCTGGGCCTTCAAGGCCGGCAGACCGTCGAACTTGCGCTCCGCCCGGATATAGCCGGCCAGAGCGACGCGCAGATGGCGACCATAGAGATCGCCGTCGAAATCGAACAGATGGGCTTCCAGGATCACGTCCTGCTTGTCGAAGGTCGGACGGCTGCCGAGATTGGCGACGCCGTCATGCCAGACGGTATCTGAACCATGGTCGATGCCGGCCCGCACCGCATAGACGCCTTTGACCGGACGCATATAGTCGGCCAGATGCAGATTGGCCGTCGGGAAGCCGATGGTGCGTCCGCGCTGATCGCCGGTCTCGACCCGGCCTTCGATCTCCCACGGGCGGCCCAGCAGGCGGGCGGCCCTGTCGGGCTTGCCGTCGAGCAGCGACTGGCGGATCAGGTTCGAGGAATAGGTCTGGCCGTCGGGGCCGGTCTGCGCATTGACGGTGACGGTCTGGAATTCGGGCCGCGCGCGCAGCATCTCGACCGAGCCGACGCGCCCCTTGCCGAAGCAGAAATCATAGCCCGTCACCACGCCGCGCACGCCCAGCCCCTTGATCAGGACCTCGTCGATGAATTCCTCGGCGGTATGGGCGGCGAACGCCTTGTCGAAATGCTGCATCAGCAGGAAATCGACGGAAAGCGCCTCGATCAGGCGGGCTTTGATGCGGAACGGCGTCAGACGGAAAGGCGGCTGGTCGGGCACGAAGACCGAGCGCGGATGCGGCTCGAAGGTCATCACGCCGGCCGGCGCATCCAGCTTTTTCGCCAGCTCCAGCGCCGCCCCGATCACCGCCTGATGGCCGAGATGCACCCCATCGAAATTGCCGAGCGCAACGACGCCGCCACGGACGGCGGATGGCAGTTCGGCGAAATGGCGGAAGAGGCGCATGGTGAGAGAGTGTGTTCCGTCGAGTTGAAGGGGGTTAGGCGTAGTCGATTATGCCGACGAAGGCAAGCTAGTGTCCCGCTCGCATCGAGATCGTAGGAACTTCAGAATCGCCGCACCCGCGCACTTGCGAAGCGGCGCGCTCCATGCCCATATGGGGCCCCGGTTTCGTCCAGAGTAGTCGTCGATGCGCTTTTCTCCGTTCATTCCCTTGCTGTGCCTGCTGGCGGCCTGCGCGCCGTCCAAGCCCACCACGCGCCACGACGTGGACCTCGCCGCCTGCCGCAAGAATGCGGACGAGACCATGGGGCCGGTGTCGATCGATCCCGCCGACGAGCACAATCCCAGCCCGATGGCGCTGGCCCAGCGCGAAAATCTGCGCGGCCAGTACGATCATATGGTCGACGATTGCATGAGGGAGCTGCCGCCCTTCATCGACGCGCCCCCGTCGAATCCGCCTAAATGACTCCTTAACGACTGAGCGATGATAGTGGCGCTTCTTTTCAATGAGGGGCGTCATGCAGGGGAGCGACGAACCGAAGCTGATGCAAGTCGCCAGCCGGGCGCTGGAGATCGAGGGCGTCACTTCGCACATTCGCAGCGCCAGCCGTGAGACAGGCGTCAGCTTCGATTATCTGATGGCCCAGGCCAACAAGGAGAGCAGCCTCTCCTCCGAGGCCAAGTCGCGCCACTCCTCGGCCGCCGGCCTGTTCCAGTTCACCCAGAACACCTGGCTGTCGCTGGTCAAGCTGCATGGCGAGAAATATGGCCTCGGCGCCTTCGCCGACATGATCCACAAAGACGGCAAGGGCCAATACACCATCGCCGACGCCGAACAGCGCCAGCACATCCTGTCGCTGCGCAAGGACCCGGCCTTGTCCTCGCTGATCGCCGGCGAATATGCCAACGACAATCGGCACAAGCTCGAACACAGCCTGGGCCGCAAGGTCGGCTCGACCGAGCTTTACCTCGCCCACTTCCTCGGACCGGCCGGCGCGGTCAAGGTGCTGAAGGCGCGCGAGGAGAATCCCGACCAGGCGGCCGCCAATCTGGTGCCGCACGCCGCCGCCAAGAATCAGACCATGTTCTATGACCACGACCATTCGGCGCAGTCGGTTTCGGCCCTCTATGACCGCGTAGCCCAAGTCATGGAAAATCCAGGCCATGCCGGCCACCACGCCGCGCCGCCGGCCGACCTGGCCCGCGCCGCGCTGCGTTACGGCAACCTGCCCTGGGCCGACAAGGCGCCCGAATCGATCACCGATTCCGATGCGCTGCTCTCGACGGTGCGCCTGGCCGTGCAGGCCTACACCGCAAGCTGGCAGAGTTCCGACCGCATCTCGTCGCCGATGCCCGGCGCCAGCGGCACCAGCCAGGACAAGACTCCCGCCTCCGAAGGAACCGGCCTCCCGGAATGATTTACTTGTTCCAGCCGTGATGTTTGGCAATACACCTGCCTTGGATCGTGTGCTATTTTCCGGCGCACTTCAGAAGGCTTGAACAAATATCGGACCTTAGCGCGATGACGTTGCCTCAATTGCCGCCGCCCGTCGAAATGAACAGCGAGACGAAGCGGAACATCATCGATGCGCTGAAGAAGATCATCGAGATCTTCAAGACTGACGGCAAGCTTGCCCCGGATGCCAGCTACAAGTCGGTTATCCATGATCCGCGCGAGCTTTACCGCTTCATCAAGGCCTATCGCGCCAATACCGAACTGGCCGCCGAATTCGTCAAGGACGCCGCCGGCAATCCGGTGACCGCCGAAGACGAGCCCCTGGTGTGCGGCGTGACTCTGCTGCAGATCCAGCAGCTGCTGGTCAAGACCTGCTCGCGCCACTATCTCGAGCAGGAAAACAAGGAACCGCCCAAGATGGTCACCGAGACCGTCAAGAAGAAGGTGCTGTTCGGCCTGCTCACCAAGTCCGAGAAGGTCGAGCGCAGGGTCGCCGGCGGTTTCGACGAACGCAAGGTGCGCGACATCTCGAAATGCATGGCCTATGACTGGCAGCTTCCGCTGCTGCCCGCCTATAATATGCTGAACAGCGCCCATCTGTTCGAGCTGGGCGAAAACATCCACTGCCTGACGACCTTCGAAACGATCCGCGATTTCATCCAGCTGGATCAGCCGACCATCAAGAAGGCCAAACAGACGGTCGGCGAGGATTTTCCCTATTTCCTCGCCCGTCCGGCGGCGCTGACCGGGGTCGGCGTCTGGAACAACGACATGTATCAGTTCTACCGCAGGGTCCTGGGCGATTCGGCCTTCGATTTCTTCGCGCGCGACAAGCATTTCTTCAATGTCTGCGCCGAACTCGACAAGCCGCTGATCGAGATCTATGGCGAGGTACTGAGCTACATCGCCGACGAGAATCTTCAGGAAATTCTGCGCCTCAACATCGACAAGGCCGATGTGCTGGTCCAGGCGATGCGCGCGTCGTTCGGTCCCGCCATCAAGCCGGCCTTGTCCAATCCCGCCTTCGCCAAGGACATGCTGCGCAAGGTGGTCGAGAGCCTGCAGCATGTCAGCCAGGAAAAGGCCCAGCTGCTGCAATCGGCGATGATCACCTGCAAGGCGCTGGCGCCGCAGGTCGCCCAGTGGGTGGAACGCCAAAAGAGCGTCGCCTAAACCTTCATCTGGGCTTGCCACCCCCGAAACACCCGGTACAATTCAGCGCAACGAGAATTAATCCGAGCTGGGACGGGGGGACCACTTGAGCGATTGGATCGTTGAGACCGAATCCCTGAGCCGCGAGTTCAAGGGGTTCTTCGCGGTTCGCGGCGTTTCGCTCAAGGTGCGGCGCGGCTCGATCCATGCGCTGATCGGCCCCAACGGCGCCGGCAAGACCACCTGCTTCAATCTGATCACCCGCTTCCTGCCGGCCAGCGACGGCAAGATCGTCTATAACGGCCGCGACATCACCCACACCGAACCGGCCGACGTGGCGCGCCTCGGGCTGGTGCGCAGCTTCCAGATCTCGGCGGTTTTCCTCCATATGACGGTGCGCGAGAACATCCGCGTCGCACTTCAGCGCAAACTCGGCACCTCGTTCCATTTCTGGCGTCCGGAAAGCAGCCTCGACGCCCTCAATGACCGCGCCGCCGAACTGGCCGAAGCGGTCGGGCTGGAGGATCACCTCGACGTCCAGGCGGTGTCGCTCAGCTATGGCCGCAAGAAGGCGCTGGAGATCGCGACCACCCTGGCGCTCGATCCGGAAATGCTGCTGCTCGACGAACCGATGGCGGGATTGGGCCGCGAAGACATCGAACGCATCACCGCACTGATCAAAAAGGTCTCCGAAGGACGCACCGTGCTGATGGTCGAGCATAATCTCCGCGTCGTCGCCACTTTGTCCGACACCATCACCGTGCTGGCGCGCGGCGAGGTGCTGGCCGAGGGCGATTATGCCACCGTCTCACAGCATCCCCAGGTCATCGAGGCCTATATGGGTTCGGCCACCGCGGAGGATCGCGAACATGGCTGAGCCGCTGCTGAAGGTCGCGGGCCTGCAAGCCTGGTACGGCGAATCGCACATCCTGCACGGCATGGATTTCGAGGTTCCAAAAGGCGAAGTCGTCACCCTGCTGGGCCGCAACGGCGTCGGCAAGACCACCACGCTGCGCGCCATCATGGGCCTGACCGGGCGGCGCACCGGCAGCGTGGTATTCGAGGGCAGGGAGACCATCACCCTCCCGTCCGACAAGGTCGGCCGCGCCGGCATCGCCTATTGCCCGGAAGAGCGCGGAATCTTCGCCAGCCTGACCGTGGCCGAAAACCTGGTGCTGCCGCCGGTCGTGCGTCCGGGCGGCCTGTCGATGGACGAACTCAAGGAGCTGTTCCCGCGCCTGTGGGAGCGCGCCTCCAGCCAGGGCACCAAGCTGTCGGGCGGCGAGCAGCAGATGCTGGCCATCGCCCGTATCCTGCGCACCGGCGCGCCCCTGCTGCTGCTCGACGAGCCGACCGAAGGCCTGGCCCCGGTGATCGTCCAGCATATCGGGCGCATCCTGCATCAGCTGAAGGAACGCGGTTTCACCATCCTGCTGGTGGAACAGAACTTTCATTTCGCGGCCAGCGTCGCTGACCGCCACTACGTCGTGGAACATGGCCGGGTGATCGATTGCGTCCCCAATGCCGGCGCGGATCTCGGCCGGCTGAAGAGCCAACTGGGAGTCTAGAGCGGGATGGCATGATGAACTCGAAGAGCATCATCCCGCTCGGAGGAGCAAAGCGACGACCCCGGGGGTGCGGGGTAGGCTACCCCGCGTATTAAACAGGGAGGAAGAGACATGAACTTCAGGAAGTGGATGATGGTCTCCGCGCTGGCCCTTATGGGAGTTGGGGCGAACGCGCAGATTTCCGATAATGTCGTGAAGATCGGCGTGCTGACCGATTTGTCGGGCGCCTATTCCGACCTGGCCGGCAAGGGCTCGGTGGTCGCCGCCGAGATGGCGGTCGCCGATTTCGGCGGCAAGGTCAAGGGCGCCCCGGTGGTGGTGGTCTCGGCCGACCACCAGAACAAGCCGGATGTCGGCTCGGCCATCGCCAATCGCTGGATCGACACCGAACAGGTCGACGCCATCTTCGACGTCCCCACCTCGTCGGTCGCGCTGGCCATCCAGGAAATCACCCGCACCAAGGACCGCGTCCATATCAATTCGGGCGCCGGCTCCTCGCTGCTGACCGGCGAGAAATGCTCGCCGACCATGGTCCATTACACCTACGACACCTATGCCCAGGCGCGCGGCACCGGCACGGCGCTGACCAAGCAAGGTGACGACAGCTGGTTCTTCATCACCGCCGATTACGCCTTCGGCCATTCGCTGGAGAACGACACTTCGGCGGCGGTCAAGGACGCCGGCGGCAAGGTGCTGGGCGCCGTCAACGCCCCGTTCCCCAATACCGATTTCTCGTCCTTCCTGCTGCAGGCCCAGGCCTCGAAGGCCAAGGTGATCGGCCTGGCCAATGCCGGCGCCGACACCATCAATTCGATCAAGCAGGCGCATGAATTCGGCATCGACAAATCGGGCCAGAAGCTGACCGGCCTGTTGACCTTCATCTCCGACGTCAACAGCCTGGGCCTGGAAACCGCCCAGGGCATCATCATCACCGACGGCTGGTACTGGGACCTGAACGACGAAACCCGCGCCTGGGCCAAGAAATGGTCCGAGAAGATGGGCGGCGGGCGCATGCCGACCAGCGTGCATGCCGGCGTCTATTCGGCGGTGACCCAGTATCTCAAGGCGATCGACAAGGCCGGCACCGACGAGGCCAAGAAGGTCGTCGACACCATGAAGACCATGCCGATCAACGATATGTTCGCCAAGAACGGCAAGATCCGCGCCGATGGCCGCATGGTCCACGACATGCTGCTGGTGCAGATCAAGAAGCCGTCCGAGAGCAAATATCCGTGGGATTACTACAAGATCCTGCGCACCATCCCGGGCGACGAGGCCTATCGTCCGCTCGACAAGGGTAACTGCCCGCTGGTGGCGGCCAAATAATGCCGCCTCTTCCGGTCCTGATGGGCCAGCTGTTGCTGGGCCTGATCAACGGCGCCTTCTATGCCGTGCTCAGCCTGGGGCTGGCCCTGATTTTCGGGCTGTTGAACATCATCAACTTCGCCCATGGCGCCCAATATATGATGGGCGCCTTCGTGGCGTGGCTGCTGCTGACGGTGACCGGGATCGGCTTCTGGCCGGCCCTGCTCATCAGCCCGATCGTGATCGGATTGTTCGGCATGGCGGTGGAGCGCACCATGCTCCGCCGTCTCGCCAAGCTCGACCCGCTATACGGCCTGCTGCTGACCTTCGGGCTGGCGCTGGTGATCGAGGGTCTGTTCCGCCAGCAATATGGCGTGTCCGGCCAACCCTATCAGGTGCCTTCGGCGCTGCAGGGCGGCATCAATCTCGGCTTCATGTTCCTGCCGATCTATCGCGGGTTTGTCGTCATCGCCTCGCTGGTGATCTGCCTCGGCACCTGGCTGGCCATCGACAAGACCAAGCTGGGCGCGCTGCTGCGCGCCGCCACCGAGAACCCGTCGCTGGTGCGCGCCTTCGGCGTCAATGTGCCCCTGATGATCACCGCCACCTACGGCTTCGGCGCCGCCCTGGCCGGCATCGCCGGCGTGCTGGCCGCCCCGGTCTATGCGGTCAATCCGCTGATGGGCTCGAACATCATCATCATCGTGTTCGCCGTGGTGGTGATCGGCGGCATGGGCTCGATCCTCGGCTCGGTGCTGACCGGCTTCGGCTTAGGTTTGGTCGAGGGCCTGACCAAGGTTTTCTATCCTGAAGCCTCCTCGACCGTGATCTTCGTCATCATGGCCATCGTGCTGCTGGTCAAGCCGGCCGGCCTGTTCGGAAAGGCAAGCTGACATGAAAAGCAGCCGCCTCGCCATCGCCGCCCTGGTCCTGATCGTGGCCGTTGCCGCGCCCTACGGGATCTACCCGATCTTCCTGATGAAGGCGCTGTGCTTCGCCCTGTTCGCCGTCGCCTTCAACCTGTTGCTCGGCTATGGCGGATTGCTGTCGTTCGGCCACGCCGCCTTCTTCGGCATGGCGTCCTACGTCACCGGCCACGCCATGACCAAATGGGGCGTGACGCCCGAGGTCGCCATCCTGGCCGGCACCGTGGTGGCCGGGCTGATGGGGCTGGTGTTCGGCTATATCGCCATCCGCCGTCAGGGCATCTATTTCGCCATGGTCACCCTGGCGCTGGCGCAGATGGTCTATTTCTTCTGCCTGCAGGCGCCCTTCACCCATGGCGAGGATGGCATCCAGGCCATTCCGCGCGGTGCGCTGTTCGGGGTGATCCCGCTCGACGATCCGCGCACGCTCTACTACTTCGTGCTGGCGGTGTTCGCCGCCGGCTGCTGGATCGTCTGGCGCGCCGTGCATTCGCCGTTCGGCCAGGTGCTGCGCGCCATCCGCGAGAACGAGCCGCGCGCCACCTCGCTGGGCTATCGCACCCGCCATTACAAGCTGATGGCCTTCGTGCTGTCGGCCAGCCTGGCCGGCCTGGCCGGCGGCACCAAGGCGCTGGTGTTCCAGCTCGCCTCGCTGACCGACGTGCATTGGCATACCTCGGGCGAGGTGGTGCTGATGACCCTGCTGGGCGGCATGGG
>JAJPHO010000183.1 GCA_021325215.1 Alphaproteobacteria bacterium | reverse complement strand
GTGGTCGACAGGGTCTGCATCATCTCGTTGATGCGCGAGGTCTCCTGCGAGGCCTCGGTCGAGATGCGGGCCGCTTCGCCGACCTGGCGGCTGATTTCCGAGATCGACGCGTAGAGCTGTTCCGAGGCCGCCGACACGGTCTGCACATTGCCGGTCGCCTCGTGGGCCGCATGCGCCGCCGAATTGGCCTGCTCCATCGATTGGTTGGCGACCGAGGCCATGGTCTGGGCGGTGCTGTGCAGGTCGGCGGTGGCGCGCGAGCTGTGCTGGATCAGGCTCATCACCCGTTCCTCGAACCGGCCGGCGATGGCGGCGCGCTCGGCGGCCATCGCCGCGCGGGAATCCTCTTCGGCGCAGCGGCGTTCGTCCTGCTGCCGGCTCAGGGCGATGGCATTGGTGCGGAACACCTCCAGCGCCTGGGCCAGCTTGCCGATCTCATCGCGGCGCTGGGCATGCTCGACAGTGATGGAAAGATCGCCATGGGCCAGGCGGTCCATCGAATCGGTCAGGCCGGCCAGCGGCCGGGTGATGGTGTTCACCAGCCGCATCGACACGCCGAGAATGATCAGGGTGACCAGGCCGAGGATGATGCCCGAGCGGGTGATCTCGCTGCGGAAGGTTTCGTCGATGTCGTCGAGATAGACGCCCGAGCCCACCACCATGTCCCACGGCGCGAAGCGGCCGATGGCGGCGATCTTGCCGACCGGCTCGGTCTGGCCGGGATGCGGATAGGTATAGCTGACGAAGCCGGTCTGGGTCACCTTGAGGAAATCCTGCACATAGAAGCGGCCCTTGGTGTCCTTCTCCTGGGTGCGGTCCTGGCCTTCCAGCGACGGTTTGGGGCCCAGAACCAGCAGGATGCCCTTGCCGTCATAGACGAAGATGTAGTCGTTATTGCCGAAACGGATGTCGCGGATGTCGGCCTTGGCGCGCTCCCTGGCCTCGTCGACGCTCATCTTTCCGGCATCGGCCAGCTGGCGGTAATGCTCGAGGACGGCGGTGCCCGCTTCGACCATCTGGCGCACATGGTCCTTGCGCCCTTCCAGCAGGGCGTCGCGATGGCTGATGGCCCCGACCAGAGTGAAAACGATCATTCCGGCAATCGGAATCATCACCGCGAGCAGCATCTTGGCCCGGACGTTCAGTGTCGGCATGGCAAATCTCCCCCATTTTTTACGGCAAGACTCCCCAGCCGGCCGTAACAACAGAAATCTCACAACCTTGTTGCGGGAATATGAACCGCGGTTTTCCTACCGTGCCTTTACGGGAAAACGCGGCGTTAACGACGCGAATCTTAAAAAAACAGGGCTTACAGGATGCTGGACGAACAGTTGGTGCGCCATGTGAAACGCCACGGAGATCTTTATGACGAGGTGGCGCTCATGTCCCGCAAGACCAGCAGCGGGGGCGTCAAGGAATTGGCCTATTCGCAGTATGACGGTTGCTTCTACGTGACGGTGAACGGCCGCGAGAAATTCCGCGGCGACTCGCCGGAGACTGTCTATGGATACTTCTGCTCTACGACGCCTGGCTGAGATATTGCGCCGCCGGCCGTCCGCGGGTATTCGCCTTCAGCGCCCGGATGCCGTGCGCATCGACGAGATCCTTCCCAAATTGGGCCCCAGCTGCATCGGCGGGGCGATGGACAGCGTATTCATCGACCTGATCGACGAATCCCGCTGAGACCGGGCTTTCCGGGGCAATGCGGTGATCGCCGTGACAGCGTTGTCCGGCCGTCTTGCGATCCTTTAAAGGTCACAACAAGGAACCGGGTGGCCGTGGTTTTTTAACCTCATGGCATATAGCGGGACACTCTCCGGCGCTGCCCTGAGCAGGCGCTTCATCCGGTCGGAAACGGTCGCGGGCAGCAATATCGACAGCCCGTCCTTCGCCGCTTTCTTCACCGTCTGCATGGCGGTCTATCTGTCCATCTATTCGCTGGAGGCGCCGATTCGCTATGGCCTCTTCCTGGCGGGCAAGGACAGCCTGATCCTGGTGCGTGACGCGCTGATCGTGGCGCCCCTGTTCTTCCTGGCGGCATCGCAGTCGCTGCGCCTGCAGCTCCATGCCGGCTTCGTGGTGTGGGCGGCGGTGATGGCCTTCCACGCCATGGTGCTGATCGGCACGGTGGGCAGCCCGAAAGGTGCGGTTTATGGCGCCAAGGTGCTGATCAACCTGCTGTTCGGCTTCTTCGCCGCCGGCCTGCTGATCGCGCCCGGCCGGCGCATGACGCGCTGGCTGGCCTTTTTGTGGCTTTTGATCGTGTTCGGCGTCTGTCTGGAAAAGGCCGGCGTGACCTTCGTCTGGACCGGCATCAAGACGGTGATCGGCGATCTCAATGTCGACGTGTCCAAGGATTGGGAGATCACCGATCCGCTGGCCAAGCGTGTCGCCGGCTTCACCCGCAGCTCGATCGCGGTGGCGGCGATCCTGCCCTGCCTGACCATCGTGCTGATGCACAAGCTGAGACATGCGCTGCTGAAGATGCTGATGGCGCTGATGGCCGTCGCCGCGGTGATCATGACCACCCAGAAGGGCTCGATCGTCGCGATGATCCCGGTCCTCGGCATCCTGTGCATCCAGCCCGAACGCCAGCCGGCGCGGCTGCGGATGGCTTTCGTGGCCTTCGTCATTCTGGCGGTCGGCCTGCCGCTGCTGACCCTCGGCCTGCATATGGAGCATGGCGCCGGCGTGTTCAGCACCGAATCGATCTATCTGCGCATCGCCTATACCTGGCCGGACGCCTGGCAATGGATCACCCATCATCAGATGCTGTGGTTCGGCGTGGGCTTAGGCGGCATCGGCGGTCCGCAGCGCCTCTACGCCCCCAACAGCTTCAATCCGTCCGACAATATCGCGGTGCTGCTGTACGGCTATTTCGGCGTGTTCGCGATCCTTTATGTCGGCCTCGTCAGCGTCCTGGCGCTGCGGCCGGTCACCGGCTCGGTCGACCGGGTGACGCCGGCGCTGGGCGTCCTCGCTTTTGCGTTTGGATACGGCACGGTCCTGTCGGTGGTGGAAGACCAGTCGGCATCCCTGTTCCTCGGCGCAGCGGTCGGTGTGCTGTGGCGTGAAACGAAAGTCAGCACCATTCCGTCGGCGGAGGCATCATGCAGAACAGTCCGAACCTGAAGCAGCGGGACGTGGTCACCTTCGACCGCGACTCCTTCGACGAGGCCTGCGCCGCCCTGATGCAGCTGGTCGTGCAGGATGGCTGGCCCGACGCCCTGATCGGCATCCGCACCGGCGGCCTCTATGTCGCCGAATCGATGGCCAAGGCGGTCGATTTCACGGTGCCGGTGATGTCGCTGACCTGCCGCCGCCCCTCGTCCGCCGCCAAGTCCAAATTCAGCGCGGTGAAGAAGATCGTCTCCAGCCTGCCGCGGCCGGTGGTCGACAAGCTGCGGGTGATCGAACACGCGATGCTGACCAAGAAACCCAAGCGCGCCCGGCCGGAGAATTACAGCTTCGACCAGGGCGAACTGGACATTCTCGACGATTGGCTGCGCGAAGCGGGGCCCAATCCTTCGATCGTGGTGGTGGATGACGCGGTGGACACCGGCGCGACCCTGTCGCTGGTGCTGGACGCGGTCAGCCATCGCGCCCCGGGCGGGCTGATCCGCTCGGCGGTGATCACGGTGACCACCGCCCGGCCGTGGGCGACGCCGCGCTATACTCTGTTCAGCCGGCAGCTTTGCCGCTTTCCCTGGTCTCTCGATGCCTAAGGGCACCGTCGGGCCCCGCAACGGGGTGGTCGTGTTCGACCTCGACGGCACCATCCTCCCGGTCAATTCCTTCCCCATCTGGGCGATGGCCATGGTGCGTGCCCGGTTCCCGCATCTGCCGTTGTGGCGCAGGGCCGCCGTTTCCCTGCTGGCGATCCGCACCCTGGTGGCGCGCAAGGCCGGCATCATCAGCCATGAGAGTCTGAAATGGCGCCTGCAGCGTCTGTGGCAGGATGCCGTGCGCGGCGATGACGGCGCCGCCGAACGAGACCTCGCCACCCGTCTGTCCCGCCTGATCCGGCCCGAACTGGCCGGCGTGCTCGCGGCGGTCGCCACCGGCCGTCTGGAGGCCGTGCTGGCGACCGCCGCCGCCGCCGATTACGCCGAGGCGCTGGGGCGCAGCCTGGGGTTCCGTCATGTGCTGGCGACGCCGAGGCTGCGGGAACAGGGGTCGCCCAGCACCGTCGGCGTGCGCAAGCGCGATGCGGTGCTCACTTATCTCGAACGCCGCGGCCTGGGCGGCCGGCCGATCTTGTTCTTCACCGACCATGCCGAGGACCTGCCGCTGATCCTGCGGTCGCACACGGTCTATTGGTTCGGCAAGGAAGAGGAGCGCCGCGTCATGGCCCTCCGGCTGCAGCCGCAGGGGATCACGCTGCTGCCCGGAGCCCGCGGCCAGGAAATTCTTGCAAGAGTGAACATGGGAGCGGGGAGCGGATGCTGATCAATATGTTCGACACCGGCATCGAAAGTGACAATCTGGGTGACCATTTCATCATGGACGCGGTGTGGGAGGCGGTTCGCCCGCTGTTTCCCGATGCCGATTATGTGCAGACCCCGACCCATCGGCGCGCCAGCCTGGCCGAAATCTCGGCGGGCCGGCGCGCGGCCTTCTCGATCGTCGGCGGCACCAACATCCTGAAGTCGCATATGCTGGTTCGCGGCAATTGGCGCATCACGCCGCTCGATTACATGGCGTGGCGCAATGTCGTGCTGCTCGGCGTCGGCTGGCAGCAATATGGCGGGCCGGCCGATTTCGCCACCCGCCTGTTCTTCCGCTCGGTGCTGTCGCCGACCCTGCTGCATTCGGTGCGCGACCTGCACACCTACGAGCATCTGCGCGAAGTGATCCCCAATGTGGTCTATACGGCATGCCCGACCATGTTGATGCTGGACCGCCAGCGCTGCCAGCAGATCCCGGTGCGCAAGGCGCGCCATGCGGTGTTCGCGGTGACCTATTACCGCCCGGCGCCCGAGCATGACCGCGCCGTCTTCAACCTGCTGCAGCGCCATTACGAAACGGTCTATTTCTGGCCGCAGCAGGCGCAGGACACCCAGTACCTGCATGACATCGGCGTCACCGGCTTCGTGCCGATCCCGCCCGAGGTGAAGGAATATGACCGGCTGCTGGAAGAGGTCGACGTCGACTTCGTCGGCGCCCGCCTGCATGGCGGCATCCGCGCCCTGCAGCACCGCCGCCGCGCTTTGATCATTCCGGTCGACAACCGCGCCGCCGAGATCAGCATCTCGACCAACCTGCCGATCGCCTCGCGCACCGATATCGAGGCGGTGGAGCGCTGGATTCTCGACCCCGTGCCGACCTCGCTCAAACTCCCGGTCGAAGCGATCGCCGAGTGGAAGAGCCAGTTCGTGGTCGGAGAGCCCGCCGCGGCGCTGGTGGGGGCAGTGCGCTAGAGTCCTATATGACGCATCGCCTCCGGCTCAGCGTTTTCGCCGGACGACCGGCGCGGCGCCCGTCGGCGCCGTGAGCAGTATGCGATTCCAAGGGATCGCAAACCGCTCTAAGTCAGCGCGCTGCGATAGATCGACAACAGCCCGGACGCATGGGTGTCCAGCGTCTGGGCGTCGCTCCAATAGCGGAAATAGGCTTTCGCGCCGGCCATGCCGATGGCGGAATCGTCGGTGGTCAGGGCCAGGCAGCGGGCCAGGTCGTCGGCGTCGCCGCTCTTGAAGCGCCAGCCGGTGACGCCATCCTCGATGCGCTCGGCGGCGGCCGAGATGTCGCTGACGATCGAGGGCACACCGCGCGCGGCCGCTTCGGCGACCGTCAGGCCGTAGGTCTCGTACCACAGGCTGGGGAACACCAGGCAGCGCGCCGCGTCGAGATAATCCTGCACCTGTTCGGGGGTGACCCAGCCGGTTACCGTCGCGCCGGGCATCGCTTCGATCTCGGCGCGCAGAGGGCCGTCGCCGACGAAGGTTACCGGCACGCGCAGCTTCTTCGCCGCCTGGGCCAGCAGCCGCACGCCCTTCTCCTCGTCGAGCCGGCCGACATAGAGGATGCGGTCATTGCGGTCCACCGCCACCCGGGGCCGCTCGGCCACGCCGACCACATTGGCCAGTTTGTGCATATGGGCGCGCTTGGGCAGATAGGGCGCCAAGATCGCGGCGGAGCGCTCGGACAGCGAGATGTAATGCTCGACCGCCGCCGGGAAGTGGCCCAGCAGGCGTTGCAGATAGCCGCGCACCACCCGGAACAGCTTATGGGCATAGGCGCGCTTGTCGCAGCGGGCGGCGACGCAGCCCAGCGACAGGGCCTTGCGCGGGCAAGGCATGGCGCGGCCATAATCGAAGAAGGCGCCGTTGGGGCAGGCGGCGAAGAAATCATGCAGCGTGCAGACCACCTGGAAACCCAGGCGCTGCGCGGCGCGCACCGGGCTGGTGGTCAGCGCCTTGGTGTAGCCGTGCAGATGCACCACCGTCCGTGCCGGCGACAGATCGGCCAGGATGGATCGCACCCGGGACGCGGCCTTGGTGTTCCACAGGCCCTGCAGCACCACCGACGGACGCTTGCCGACATCGAGCAGCTGGGCCTGGTCGAGGCATTCGACCCGCAGCGGCGCCTGGGCCAGCTCGTCGCA
This sequence comes from Alphaproteobacteria bacterium, assembly GCA_021325215.1. Lineage (GTDB taxonomy): Bacteria > Pseudomonadota > Alphaproteobacteria > Rhodospirillales > Magnetospirillaceae > JAJPHO01. The sequence goes on along the minus strand of JAJPHO010000183.1, from coordinate 106,555 downwards.
GATGGGCCCGACCGCGCCGACGAAGATCACATCGACGCCTTGATTGGCCAGGCCGACCGCCTCGTCGATCGCCACTTTCGAGGCGCCGCCCTGGACATGGCAGAAATCATTGAGCACCACGACGGTCAGCTTGCCGTCCGGGTCCGGCTTCTTCGGCGGCGTGCCGGCCCGCCTGGCCAACAGGCGGCCGAAGGCGATGCCGGGTGCCTCGACGAAGCGTTCGGCGACGGCCGCCAGCAGCAGCACCGTGCCGACGGTCAGCGCCACACCGTCCCAGCCCGGCCGGTAAAGGCCGAACAGCAGGGAGAGCTGGATGATCGGCGCATGCAGCAGATAGACGCCATAGGAGATGTCGAGCGTCATTCGCACGCGCGGCGCGGAGAAGGCGACAAACATGACGAAAGCGGCGACCACCAGCGGATAGATTGCCGGCGTATGCGCATGCATCAGCAGGGTCATCGCCACGCCCGACAGTACCGCGGCGGCGAGGCCGAGACGGCGGTCGACCTTGAACAGATGCTGGTATTTGTACCCCAGGATGCCGAGCAGGAAGTAATGCAGCTGGCCCGGCAGCTGCTTGGCGATCAGCGGCTGATCCGCCATCAGCATGCCCTGCTGGAAGGCGACCGAGGCGACGAACAGCACCGCCACCACCGCCAGGCCCCAGCGCTGGATGGCTTTCCACAGGAAGGGCAGGATCAGGTAGAAGCCGAATTCGATCTTCAAGGTCCACAGGCTGGCATTGAGGCTGGGATCGGTCAGTCCGCTCATCACGCCGCCGATGTCGTGGTCGGCGAAATTGGCGAAGACCGCATTGGCCGCCAGATAGCGGCCCATAGCGGCGAGATTGCCGGAAACGCCACCCGGCGCCAGCCCGGCCAGAACGAAGGATTGGGCCGCGATCACCACGAAATAGAGCGGATAGATGCGGCAGATGCGGCGGATGAAGAAGCGGCCGAGATCGGGATCGCGGTCGAAGGAATGGGTGACCAGAAAGCCCGACACGACGAAGAAGCATTCCACCGCGGTGGCGGCATAGGAGAACGGCCAGTCGGGGCTGAGGATGCCGACGAACGCCTTGAAATGGCCGAGCACCACCATCAGCGCCAGGCCGAGGCGCAGGATGGTGAAATTATTGTCCTCAGTACTGCGCATTAGGGGTCTCCGGGAGGGCGCGGTCGCGCCGCCGGGCGCGGGCCGCGATGCGGGGGATGGTGTTGGGTTCGGGAACGCGGAGCAGCTTGTCGCGGACACGCCGGCACAGATGCAGGATCGAGCCGGGATGCCGGGCCAGAGCCACCGGCACCTGCAGCCAGCGCCGGTCGGCGGCGGCTTCCTTGGCGGTGAAATAGCTTTCCAGCACCTTGAGCCCATGGTTGCGGGCCAGCAGCCGCCGGCGCTGGCGCTGGGTCAGCACATGCTCTGCCTCGCGCAGATAGCGCTTGTTGATCTCATAGGCGTTCTGGAAGTCGTAGCGCACCCGTTCGGCATGCGACCATTCGCGCGAAATCGCACCGTAGGGCTGAGTGTAATAGTAATAGGGCGTGTCGCAGACGATGGCCTCGCCGCCCGACAGATAGAACTGCAGCAGGTGGAAGAAATCCTCGCCCTGCCGCGCCGTCACCTCGTAGCCGAGCCCGACATTGCGCATGAAGTCGGTGCGCAGCACCGGTTTCAGCATGCCGAGATTGAAGTTCTCATAGGCATTCGAGCCGAGCAGGAAATCATCGAAGGTCAGCTTCCACGAGCTGCGTCCCTCGGGCCAGGCGGTGCCGACCAGCTGTCCGGCGCGGGCGTCGTAGAAGAACTGGTTATCGGCCACCATCTCGACATGGCGCCGCTCGCCCTCGGCAATCAGCGCGCCGAGCCGTTCCGGATGATACCAGTCGTCGGCATCGAGCACCGCCAGCCAGCGGCCGCGGGCGACCGACACGGCGCGGTTCATCGAGACCGACTTGCCGCGGTTGGTCTTGTTGCGCACCGCGCGTATCCGCGGGTCCGCCTGCATCAGCTCGGCGATCAGATCCCAGGAATTGTCCGGCGAGGCGTCGTCGACGACGATCACCTCGATGTCGCGCAGGGTCTGGTCCAGCGCGCTCTGGACGGCGCGGGGCAGGGTCTCGGCGGCGCTGTAGGTCGGGATCACCACCGTCGCCCGCACCTGCGGGGCGGGAGGGTCGCTGCTGATCCAGTAATCGCTGCGCTCGCACATGTCACTGCCGCCCATGCTGTCCGGCATCGGTGCCTCCTTTCGCCGCGCGCCGGGTCGACCGCAAGGCGATATGTTTGATGGTGGAGTAGTAGCCGGGATGGCGGCGCAGCCGGTCGACCATGCGGCCCAGCAGATAGCCCAGCATGGCCGGCTGGCGGACCGCCTGTCCGGCGGCGCTCAGATAGTCGCCGCGGCCCAGCGCCTCGCGTGCCCGGAAATAGCTTTCGAGCAGGCGAAGACGGTTGTTTCTCGCGCGCAGACGTTTCCATTGGCGTGGGGGCAGGACCTCCATCGCCCGCCGCAGATAGCGGTCATTTATCCGGTACGCGTTGTCGAAGTCGTAGCGCTTGCGCGAGCGGTGCGACCATTGGCGCGAGATCTTGCCGAAGGGCTGGGTATAGAAGTAAAGCGGCTGGTCGCTGACCACCGCGCGCCCGCCCGACAGATAGAATTGCAGCAGGTGGAAGAAGTCCTGGCCGTGCCGGGCATCGACCTCGTAGCCGAGCCCGACCCGCCGCATGAACACGGTGCGTATCACCGGCTTCAGCATGCCGAGATTGAAGCTGTGATAGGCGTTCGAGCCGCGCAGGAAATCGTCGAAATCGAGCGGCCAGGCCGCCGCGCGCTCGGGCCAGGCGGTGCCGACCACCCGGGCCGCCGAGGCGTCGTAGAGGAACTGATTGTCCGAGACCATGTCGGCCGCGGACCGCTCGCCCAGCTCGATCAGCGAGGCCAGGCGGTCGGAATGGTACCAGTCGTCGGCATCGAGCACGGCCAGCCAGCGTCCGCGCGCCATGGCGATGCCGCGATTCATGGCGATCGGCTTGCCGCTGTTGGTCTTGTGGCGTATGCCGCGCACCCGCTCGTCGCGCGGCACCAGGTCGGTGATCAGCTCCCACGATTCGTCGGTCGACGCATCGTCGATGATGATCACTTCGAGGTCGTGCAGCGATTGGGTCAGCACGCTGTGGACGGCGCGCAGCAGGGTATCGCCCGCGCCGTAACTGGGAATGATCACCGTCGCCGCGACATCGGCGCCGGGCGGAATGCGGCAGGGTGTCAGCCAGCACTCCTCATCTTCCTGCAAAAGTTGGACGGGCCGGGTATCCATCACGCCTCTCCCTGCGCTGAATGGAGTGTTCGCCGGCCCAGCAGCCGGAGTGTCGCCAGCCGGCCGCGCACCATCCACGGATAGAGGGTGCGGGCCAGCCTGGGATGTCGGAAGATCGCGCGGTTCAGCGTGTTGAACAGGCCGGAGCCGGAGCCGAGGATGGCCAGGATCTGCAGCGCCGCGGCGCCGTGATAGAAGCGTCCGGCGGCCTTGACCACCATGCCTTCGTCGAGGTCGAAGCCCCGCTCGCGCACCTCGTCGAGCACCGGATGAGGCTCGCGGGCATCGACCAGATGGACGCGTCCCGTCACCTCGCGCAGCCGGTAGAGCCGGACATAGGAGCTGCAGAACGGGCATTCGCCGTCATAGACGACCCAAAGAGCGTCCTGGCTGGTATCAGGGCGAGACATCGATGGGCGTATCCGTGGTCTTGCGCACGTCGCGGACGAGCTTGCCGTCCTTGATGCTCAGGCACACCGAATCGACCACATAGTGGTAGCGCACGATGTCATCCATCGACAGGGTGTTGAAATCCCTGAACAGCAGGGGATTGGCCAGCATGTGATGCGGATAGAAGTAATACAAATTGTCGTCCTTGACCGCGGGGGCGGCGCGCATCGCCTCGTCCGTTTCGCGCACCATCTGCACCACCGCGGAATAGCTGGTGGTGGTGGTCTGGTGCGGGGCGACGACGGGGCCGCAGGCCTGCGCGTCGCGCCAGTCGGCCTGGTTGTAGCTGTTGCCGCCGATCCGCACCGGGAAGTGGCCGTCGGGGGCATACATCACGGTCTGCGCGATCGAATAGGAGCGGATGCCGAAGAAAACCGAAGGCACCGGCACGCGCCGCCCGTCCGTCGTTTCGGCGAAAAAGGACGGACTGGCCAGTTTGGCGCCGTCCAGCCAGCCGAGATGGCTCGTATAGAACAGATAATGCGCGGCGAAAGTTGCGATCAACAAGGTCAGCTTCATCTGCCGGGTGAAGGGCACCGACTTGTCGAGCACCCGGGCCGATTCGAAGATCAGCAGATTGACCGCGATCCAGAAGATGAACAGGGCGCCCAGGGTGAAATAGACCCCGACATGGAACAAATCGTAGAGCAGGGTTAGGGCCATCAGCACCCGCTTGTTGCTGGCGGCCAGCGGCGCGCTGATCTGGGTGCCCAGCACGAACAGATTGAGCAGCACGCCGGCCCCGGTCACCCCGTTCCACAGCATCTGCATCGCCCCGGGCCAGGCGCCCAGCGGACTGTCGCCGCGCTCGAGCCCGATCAGGATCGAGGTCTGGGTCGGATTGTGCAGCAGCCAGAACAGCGGATCGGGCCCGCCGACGCGGATCTTGGTCCAGGCCGATACCAGGTAATTGCCGAGATGGGCGCCCACCGCCCAGGCCCAGATCAGCCCGGCGGCGCTCTGGCGCACCTTCAGATCCTGCCCTTTGGCGGCCACCGCCAGCATCAGTCCGCCCAGGGTGCAGAACTCGCCGACATCGAGCATGCTGAGATAGTCGGTCTCGGAGATTTCCACCTGGGTCAGAAGGTTGAGCTGATGGCGGAAGGCGACATAGTGGATCATCAGGGGCAGCAGGAAGGCCGGCCGCCAGAGGGAGCCGATGCCGGCGGCCAGGGCCAGCACGGTGCCGGCGCGGTAGAAAAGGCCTTCGCCGCCGGTGGCCATCGAGGCCGGAGCATAGAACAGGGTCGAGCCGTCGAAGGCGACCTGGATCAGCACCACCATGCCGATGCCGCGCGCCAGCAGGCGCAGCGGCTCGGGAATGTCGCGGTAAAGGACCCGGCCCAGCAATGCTGCGGCGGCGCACGACATCACATCCAGCCACAGGCATCCGAGGGCCGGTCCGAGGGCGATATCGATCACCAGCGAGCGGACCGCATAATAAAGCACCAGCGACCCGGCCAGCAGCAGGGTCGGACTGATCGATTCCTTCGATTTAAGATCAAAGGAGGGCGATATTCGGTTAATGCTGTTTAAGAGCATGATTTCCGAAGGCTTTTCTTGCTCGGTTATAATGTAACGTTATGGGTCCCGACTCTCTGCCGTCCCGACTGTATTTAGACATTGTTTAGATAGGCTGCCTCGTGACCTTGCTGTGACCCGCAGAATTGCGCGGGTCTTCAGGAAAACTCGGTGTTATGCCTTGAATGGAGAAAGATCGACGCAAGAGGAGACATGATGCAGGACGCCGCCGTGGTCGAGACTGGCTCCTTGCTGGGGCGGCTGCGCCGCATGCTGGCGAGCCGCCCGTTTCTCAAGGACGTTTCGATCATGCTGACGGGCTCGGCGGGCGGGCAGGCGGTGAGTCTGCTGCTGTCGCCGCTGTTGACCCGGCTTTATTCACCGCAGGAATTCGGCATCCTCTCGGTCTATTCGGCGATCACCGCGATCCTGGTGGTGGTGGCCTCGCTGCGCTACGAACTGGCCCTGCCGCTGGTGCGCGACGACGAGGACGCCGTCAATCTGATGGCGGTCTGCCTGGTTGCCCTGGGTGGTACCACGGTCGCGGTCGGGCTGATCTCGGCGCTGGCGCCGGACGCGCTGGTCGAACGGATCTGGCCGATCCCGCTCGATCCCGCCAACAGCCTGATCTACCGCTCCCTGCTGGTTGTCGGCTATGCCTGCCTGGGCGGCTATTTCATCGCTCTTTATGTCGCCACCCGGGCCGGCGCCTATTCCGCGATCGCCCGCACGCGGCTGGCCCAGGGGGTGGTCGGTCCGACCTCGCAGATCGGGCTGGCTTTGCTCGGCGCCGGCGCGCCCGGCCTGCTGGTCGGCTCGATCCTCGGCCAGTCGGCCGGCACCTTCGGCCTGTTCGGCAAGGTGGCGTCCGGCCGGTCCGACCTGCTGAAGGCGATTTCCTGGCAGCGCATGGCCGAGCAGGCGAAGCGCTTCCGGCAATTCCCGCTGGTCGGCAGCTGGGCGGCGCTGATCGATGCGGTCGGCGGCAGCCAGTTGCTCTATCTGCTGATCACCACCACCTATTCGGCCCGCGTCGCCGGTTTCATCTTCCTGGCCGAGCGCGTCGTGTCGCGGCCGCTGGCGATCATCGGCACCTCGATCCTGCAGGTGTTCGTCGGCGAGGCCGGCAAGACCATCGCCAGCGACCCGGCTTTGCTCAAACGCCGGTTCTATCAGCTGGTGACGCGCCAGTTCGCGCTTGCCGTCGCCTGGATCGTGCTGGCCAATCTGATGGCGATCCTGCTGTTCCCGACCCTGTTCGGCGAAGATTGGCGGGAAGGCGTGCCCTATCTGGAAGCGATCAGCGGCGCGTATCTGGCCCAGGCGGTGGTGCTGCCGGTGTTCCATACGCTTCAGCTGCTCGAGCGTCAGCGCATGGCGGCGGCCTGGCAGGTCGGCCGGCTGGTGCTGACGGTCGGGGTGTTCGCAACCGGCGTCGCCCTCGATTATTCCGCCCCCGCCGTGATCGCCGCCTACAGCGCGGCCCAGGCGGTGGCGTGCGCCGTCTTCCTGGTGATGATGGCCCGTTCGATCCAACAAGTGCAGAGGTGATGATGATGCTTCGCAAGCTGCTGATCGCCGCTTTCAGCGCCGCCCTGTCGGCGAATGCCCTGGCGGCGCCGTTCTGCGTCGATGTCACCGGCCTGCCGCAGCAGTGCCTGTATGTCGATCCCAACGCCTGCCGCGCCGAAGCGACGCGCCAGCGCGGCCAATGCGTGGCCAATCCCAACGAGGTGCAGACGCCGCTGCGCGCCCAGGCCTTCTGCCTGGTGACGGCGGGCAACACCATGTCCTGCACCTATCCCGACCGCGCCGATTGCGACCGCGACAGCGTCCGCCTGAAAGGCGCCTGCATCCCGTCCAACAGTTCCGATCCGACTATTCCGGCACCCGCGCCGGGTGTGGATGAGTATCAGGTGAAGCGGCCTTATTAATTTTTCACCACGAAGACACGAAGAAGGAAAAGCGCGAAGCGCAGTCATTCCTTTTCCCAGAATATTGCGGGTCTGAGGAATGATTGCCTGCGGCGCTTTCCTCCCTTTTTCTTCGTGTCTTCGTGTCTTCGTGGTGAAATTAAATCCAGGAACGTTACGGCTCGTCGACCAAATTCGGCACGAACCGCCCAAACCCCCGCTCGGGAAAGCGGGTGGCGGGAAGATTCTCGCGCTGCGCGCCGGCGGCGGGGCCGATATAGAGCTGGTAGCGGCTGGCCGCGCGCAGGGATTCCTCGACGAAGGAGGCGGATAACCAGCTATTGGTGTTGTGGAAGGCCGGGATGGTGCCGTCGGCGCCGTCGCGCACCATATAGACCAGCCCGCCGAAAATGTCCGAATGGCTGCCTTCCGCATTGTCCAGGACGACGTTCACACCCTCGGTCTTGAGGCCGAGGATCGACAGCGGCGCGCCGCGGTTGCTGATGCGCACGCCGCTGCCTTCGGTGTCGAACTGGCGGGCCGTGACCGGTTTCGGCCCGGCCACCGCGATCTTGCCGCAGCAGACATCTTCCAGAAAGACCGGCCCGCCCGACGCCTTGCGGTCGAGCAGCGAGGTGCCGGCCGAAACCACGTCGCGCAGCACCAGCGGCCGGTCGCCGCTCTGCTCGACCGCAAGCTGGTCGCCCTGATTGGTGTTGTCGAAGGCCAGCCGTTCGATGATCAGCGGCGCGCCGGACGAGGTGATCCGCACCATGCCGGCGGTGCGCTGGAAGGTAGGCTGGCGCTTGGGCAGCACCCGGATGGTCGAATTCATGCCGACGATGCGCTGCACCGAGGCGGGGATCTCGACGGCGTCGCTGATGGCGTAGGTTCCATGCGGCAGATAGATCACCGCGGCACCGCTGGCGAAAGCGGCGCGCAGCGCCTCGGTCGCGTCCTGGTCCGGATCGCCGGTGGCGCCGAAGCGCAGCGGACTGACCCATTGGGCCGGGGCGATCTTGGGCGGGGCGGGTGTCTCGGCCAGGGCGGTGATCCAGTCGGGCACCGTGCCGCCCTGCCAGGTCTGGCCATGCAGAATGCCGCTGATCTCTCCTCTGGTCATGCCGACCTTGCGCAGGGTCACATAGCCCTCGTTGCGGACCAGGGCGGCCGGGTCGGCGCCGCCCAGATGGCCGTCCTCGATGGCCAGGAACGCCTTGTCGCCGGCATTGAGGATGACCGGATTGGCGTCCTCCAGATCGAGGTCGCGGATGGCCAGGGAGTTCTGTTCATTGCGGATCGCCGCCTGGCCCTGATCCTTCAGTCTGATATGGTCGAAAGTCAGGCCATATTCGGTCTGGGCGGTGGCCAGCCCGACCGCGAAGCCGTCCACCGTCAGATTGCTGACCAGCGTCGGGCCGGGCCATTTGCGCGTCATCGACAGGCCGATGGCGCCGCTGTTGGCCGGCGCGTGGAGGGTGACGTCGCGGATGGCGTCGAGATTATTGCCGAGGAAATCGAGGCCGACGGCGCCGGGATTGCCGTTGCCGGCCTCGATCGTCAGGTTTTCGACGAAATTCATATAGGCGTCGTTGCCTTCGCCCTTGCCCGCATAGTCCCGGCCGGCGGCATTGCCGCCGATCAGCTTCGACGAGGTGAAGATCACCGCCTTGGGATGCTGCGGATCGTTGTAGCCGGGCGCATGGTCGACCAGCCGGATGATCGTGTGCTCGCGGGATTCGCCGATCAGGCTGAGCCCCGAGGCGAAGGCGCCGGTCTTGTAGCGCTTCAGCAGGGTGTCCGAGACCTTGTAGGTGCCGTTGGGCAGATAGACCAGCCGGTCATGCCAGAAATTCGGCCCGGTATCCTCGCCGCTGGCGGCCAGGGCCTTGAGGATCGCCTGGGTGTCGTCGGCGCGTCCATCGCCCTTGGCGCCGAAGGCCCGCACGTCGATATAGCCGGCATCCTTCGGGAAGGTTTGGGCTCCGGCGGGCGAGGTGAGCCCCGCCGCCAGCAGCAGAAGGGCCAGGCGTCTCATTGCGCTGCCATCGCCGTCGTCCCGGCCTGGGTCAGGGCGGCGTAGTGGGCTTCGTAGGAATCGATCATCCGCTCCACCGAAAAGCGTTCGGCCAGGGCTCGGCTGCGCGCGGCCAGATCGGGCAGGGCGGCCGGGTTGTTGGCGAGGTGCGACAGAATGCCGGCCAGGGCGCGGTGATCGCCGGGCGGGAACAGATAACCGGTCTGGCCTGGCTCGACGAATTCCGGAATGCCGCCGATGTCGGAGCCCGCAATGCCGAGGCCATAAGCCGCCGCTTCGACGATGGTGACCGGCGCGTTTTCGTACCACAGCGAGGGCAGCAGCAGATGGCCGGCTCTGGCCAACGCCTCCGCCTTTGCCTTGCCGTCGAGGAAGCCGAGATAGCGGATGCGCGGATCGCTGCCGGCGGCGGCGCGGACGGTTTCCTCCAGCGGGCCGCGCCCGGCGATGGCGATCTCGAACGGCAGGTGGCGGGGCAGATGCGCCGCTGCGTCGAGCACGGTCTGGATGCCTTTCTCGACGGTCAGCCGGGTCAGCATCAGGAAGCGGCGCGACGCCTCGGGATCGCGCCGGCGGCGGATCTCGTCGCCATCCTCGGGCAGGGGGATGCCGTTATGCACCACGGCTTCGGTGCGCGAGCGCAGGCCGGCGCGGCGATGCAGATCGAGCAGGAAACGCGACGGGCTGGCGAACAGATCGACGTGGCGGGTGGTGCGCAGATGCCAGTCGCGATAGAGGCGGCAATGGACGCGCGGTTTGGTGCACAGCTTCCAGTCGCCGGTCAGCATGAAGGCGCGCGGGCACATCAGGTGGTAATCGTGCGCCGTATGCATCACCGGCACGCCGGCGCGCCTGGCCCGGGCCCAGATCGCCGCCGAGAAGCCGTCGATCAGGTGGGTGTTCATGACGTCGGGCCGCGCTTCGTCGAGGATCGCCTGGAACCGTTTGGCCGCGGCCAGGTTCCAGGCGTCCCGTGCATGCCACACCCACTTCTTCGCCCCCGGTTTCAGCGGCCGTTCGAACGACCAATAGACATTGGGGGGGAAGAAGCGGATCACCTCGACGCCGTTGCGGACCTCGACGGGATAGGGCTCCATCTCGGGTCCGCAGGTCGACACCACGGTGACGCGGTGGCCGCGCTCGACCAGACCTTCGCATAAATAAGCGACGATCCGCTCCGCTCCACCCGCCATGATCGGCGGGTAGATGTTGTTGACGACGAGAATATGCACAGCTGCTCCCGTTACATCATCGTCGCGAGCCACGGCGGAATATGGTTCTGCCGGTCATGCAGAACCGCGCCGACGATCGGGCGGCCCGAGCGGGACAGGATCTCGCGCAGACGAATCGCCGAGGAGCGGCGGGTATGTTCCGCTTCGATCACCAGGATCGAGCCGTCGACGCAGCGGGCCATGATGGCGCCCAAAGGATCGCTGTCCGCCGGCGGCGGCACCACCACCACCATGTCGAAGGCAAGGCAGAATTCGCGCAGATGCCCGCTGATCTCCTCGTTCTTCGAGCGCGACAGGGTCTTGCCGTGCCAGTTCTGCATGTCCGCCATATAGAGCTCGTGGCCCGCCACCTTCACCAGGTCGCCGTGGGTCGACATGGGGTGAACCGAGTCTTCCCCTTCGGCGACGGTCCGGCTGGCTTCCATGGTCCAGCGGCTGCGGGTGCCGTTCAGCACCAGCACCTTCTTGCCGAGCACGCTGACGGCGGCCCATGCCATGTCGAGGGCGATCAGGGCGCTGCCCGGCCCGCCCGAGGCGCCGATGAACTGGACGACGGTGCCGCGCTCCATGGCCAGCGAGGATTCGATCTCGAGATAGAGCTCGATCAGATCGACCACCGCCAGGTCCTCCGGTACTTCCCATTCGGTCTCGCGGGTGGCGAGCCCGGCGCGCAGAAGGCCGAGATCCGCATAGTCATCCTGGGCAAAGTTCAGCTTTTTCATTCATGGCCTCCAAAGGCGATGAGTTCGAGGGGGGGGCGGCTCGGACGTTTCTCGAAACTGGCCAGCACAGGCAGGTCGAGCAGATAGGCGACCTGCTCGGCCGAACTGAACCGGTCGTCCTGGGCTTCGCGCAGCAGGGCGGCGCCGGCGGCCAGGATGGCTCCGCCGAACATGCAGGCCAGCAGGGTGATCAGCTTGCGGGGCCGCGCAGTCTTGTAGGGCTGGGTCGGGGCGCTGATCATCATGGCCGGAGAGATGTGCTGGTCGTTGAGGTTGCCTTTGACCCGCGCATCCGCCAGCTGGAGCGAGAGGGTGTGGTACGTTTCCTAGGCGATCTGGTGTTCCCGCTGCAGGTTGTTGAAGGTGCCGCGGTTTTTCTGCAGGTCGGACAGGCGATGGTCGAGCGCCGCGAGCTGCTCGGTCAGGACGCGGACCGGTTCGGCATTGCTGTTGGCGTCGGCGGTGGTGCGCAGGAAGTCGGTCTGCAGGCTCTGATAGACCGTGTTCTCCTGCGAGGTGTTGCGGTTGGACAGCTCGGCGGTGCGGTTCTTGACCTCGGCCTCGGCGGTCTGGATGCCGGCATTCAGCGAGGCCATGGCCGGGCTGTTCGGGGCATAGGTCGCCAGCATCTGGCTCTGCTTGGTCTTGAGGTCGGCCAGGCGGGTGCGGGCATCGTCGAGGGCGCGGTATTTCTCGCTGCTGGCCGAATCCGGAATCTTCTCCGGCACCTTGGCCATCAGCTGCTGCAACTCCTTCTGCCGCAGCTGGGCCTGGGCCAGATTGGCCTTGGCGGTATGCAGGTCGTTGTCGAGATCGCCGCGCTGCTGCAGCAGATCCTCGACCTCCTTGTCGTAGTCGCTGATGTGCCACTGGCCCTTGAAGGCTTCGAGCTCGGTCTGCGCCTTGGCCAGGCGGTCGCCGGCCTGCTGGACCTCGGTCGTCATGAAGTTGGCGTGCGGGTCGCGATAGACCGTGGTCTGGCGGGTGATATAGAGGTCGACCATCTTCTGCACCAGCTGCGGCACCAGATCCTTGTCCGGGTGGTGCATGACGATGCTGATGATGTTGTCCTGGGCGCCGACCTCGACCGACAGGTCGCCCTGGAACTGCTTGACGGCGGCATCCATCGGCGTGCCCTGCGACGGCGGGTCCGCGGCGATGTCCGGATAGACCTTGTCGATACCGAAGGACTCGATCACCGCCTGGGCCAGGTCGTGGCTCTGCAGGATCGCCGCGTGGGACAGGATGATCTCGCGGCGGTCCGACGGCGTCAGCTCGGTAGTCTGGGCGTGGGCGATGTCCGGCGAACTGCGGTCGCCGAACGTCACCACCAGTTCCGCGACCGATTCATATTTCGGCGTGGCGAACAGCAGGTAGCCGATGCCGAGGATCATCACCGTCGCGAAGACGCTGATGAAGCAGCGCCACTGCTTGGACAGCAGGGTTACCGCGCTATAGGGAATCAATTGCGCCGACATAGTCATACTCCGTAAGGGCCGGCTTACTTGCTCGGGGTCGTCGCGACCGGGTTGATGTTGTAGGAGAAGCCCCAATTGAACGGGACGAACTGCTGCACGAACTGGTTCCAGAAGGTGTAGGCCTCGTAGACGCCGGTTCGCGGCACATAGACCACGTCGTACTGCGCCAGGCGCGCATCGGCGGCGGGGTCCTTGCCCGAGATCACATCGAGATAGCTGACCTGCAGGGCCTGCGGCTTGTCGCCTTCGCCCCGGCGCAGCACGAAGATGCGGGCCTGGGCGGCGGACAGCTTGACGCCGCCGGCGCGGGCGATGGCCTGGCTGATGGTCAGGTTCGGGCCGACGGTGATGAATTCGCCCGGACTGTTGACTTCACCCGCTACATAGATGCGGTTGGGGGCGAAGGTGTGGACGATCACCGAAATCTGCGGGTCGGTCAGGGTCGAGCGATACCGTTCGCGCAAGGCCGCGGAAATTTCCGCCGGGGTGTGGTTGTAGGCCTGGATGTCTTCGGCCAGGGTGGTCGAGATCATGCCGTCGGGACGCACCACCACCTCCTCGTTCAGCTCGGGATTGAGGAACAGCTTGACGTCGAGGAGATCGCCGACCTGCACCTTGTAGGCGGGCAGGGTGGCCGGGCCGCCCGGCTGGGGCGTGGCGATCTGCGGCATGGGCGGCAGGTCGCTTTCGGTCTGGGCGCAGCCGCCCAGGGTGATCGCTGCGCCGGCCAAGCCGGCGCAGACGAAGAACGCTCGGATAGTCATGAGGACGTTCCTTCAGTAGGCGCCACTGCGGCGCAGCACGGCAACCGGGGTGCGCAGCAGGATGGCGATATCGCCGCCCAGAGTGGACTGGCGGGCATATTGCTGGTCGAGATGGACGCGCTGACGATAGCCGGTGTCATTGCGCCCGCTGATCTGCCAGACGCCGGTGATGCCCGGACGGCAGAGGGTGTAATCATGGAAAGCCGCGCCATAGCGGACGATCTCGTCGGTCACGATGGGGCGCGGCCCGACCAGGCTCATCTCGCCGGTCAGCACATTGATCAGCTGCGGCAGCTCGTCGAGGCTGGTGGTGCGCAGGAACTTGCCGACCGGGGTGATGCGCGGGTCGTTGCGCAGCTTGAAATCCTTTTCCCACTCGCGGCGGGCTTCCGGATCGCGTTCCAGCAATTCGCGCAGTACGGCTTCGGCGTTCGGAACCATCGTGCGGAACTTCCAGCATTTGAAGCTGCGCCCGCCGGCGCCGACGCGGCGATGGCCGAACAGCACCTTTCCGCCGTCGCGCAGGATCAGCAGCGTGACCGCCAGCAGCAGGGGCGAAAGAAGGGCGAGCAGAACGGAGGCGCCGAGGATATCGAGCATCCGTTTGCTGACGCGGCGGGCAGGCTCCTTCAGAGCGGCGAGACGCGAGCGGTCGAGCAGGGCGCGGTCCATGGCGGCGGCGTGAAGACGGCGCCAATCGACTTGGCTGCCGGAAATCCGCAACGCGCTGTTGCCATAATCTTGAAATCCCATTGGGCCACTCCGTGTAAAAATCGCTGGTCCAAAAGTATTGATGTAAAAATAACGCAACATTCCGTGCGTTAATTGTTCTCACTTTTGGAGGATAGCAACCCGCTGGGAAGGGGTGGTGTGGCCATTCTGTGGTGATGGCGGGATAAAAAACGTTATTTAGCAGTATTCAGGCTTAGTTTATCTTTTCCGTAGCGCTGCAGGTCGACACGGGTCAGGACGACGCCAAGTACATCGCCGCGCGCCGCCAGGATCTTGTCCATGGCGTCGGTGGCTTTGCCGCGCGGCGTATGGCGCCAGCGCACCGTGAAGATCAGCTTGTCCACCAGGCCCGACAGCAGCAGCGTTTCGTCGGCGGCCAGCACCGGCGGCATGTCGAGCAGCACCAGATCGTAGCCGGCCGCCAGGGCCGACAGGATCTTGCGCATCGGCTCGGAGATCAGCTTGTGGACGGCCTGGCGGTTGCGCCGCCCGGCTGTGATGATATCGAGACCGGACAGGGCGTCGGTGTGGATTACATCATCCAGCGCGATATGCGGGTCGAGCAGCAGCGAGGTCAGGCCGGTCTCGTTGTTCAGGCGGAACAGGGTATGCAGCTCGGGATGGCGCCAGTCGCAATCGACCAGCAGCACGCGCCCGCCTTCGCTGGCGAGCAGCCGGCCGAGAGAGGCTGCCAGGGTCGAGCGTCCTTCGCCCGGCATCGCCGAGCTGACCGCGATGATCTTGGGCGCCTGGTTCCAGCGCTGGGAATGCAGCTTGCCATAGAGTTTGCGCAGGGATTCGGCAAAGGGCGAGCCGGGGTCGCGCAGCACATTGGCGATCGCGGCGCCGCCATCCTCCAACTCGGGCACCACCGCCAGGACGGGCAGGCCCGACGCGCTTTCCAGCTCTTCGCTGCGGGCGAACAGGCGCGGCTTGCTGTCGAACAGCACGATGCTGGCCAGGCCGAGCAGCACGCCGCCGGCGGCCCCGATCAACAAAATGGCCGAGACGGGCGGATAGGCGGCACCGCCCGGCGGCAGCGCCGGGGTGATGATGGTGCCCGTGCTCAAGGCGAGGCGGCCAAGGCTGTTGGCGATGGCGGCCGCCTGTTTCGGATCGCTCGCCGAGACGCGGATTTCCACCATGCGTGACGAGCGGCCGCGATGGATGATCTCGACCTGGTCCCAGAAACGATCGACCAGGCTGCCTTGCGGCGCCTGGGCCGAGGATGGCAAGGGCAGTTTCCAGCCGGTATGGGTTTCGATCCAGGACCGCGCGGGGTCGAGCGCTTCGGGGGGATGCCAGGATTCCTGGGTAAGGTCGGTGTCGTGGTCAAGATGAAGCTCGGCGATGACTTGTTCGGCCAGGGCCGGCGAACGGTTGATCGCCCCGACCGCATCGGTGCCGTCGGGCGGCACCAGGATGCGCGTCTCGGCGACGTAGAGGGTGGGCAGGACCGCGATCACCGCGCCGGCCAGAACCAGCCCGGCGGCGAGGCAGGCCAGCAAGGTCAGCAGTCGGCGGCCGAGGAGGCGGTTGGTAGCGCCCCCCTGGGCCGGCCAGGCCGTCTTCGGCGACGACCGTGCCGCGCGGCTTTGGTGCGGGCGGGGCCGGGATTGCATCTGATGAAGCGGGATATTGCGCATTTAGCGCGTCCGTACGACCCGCCGTACATCGACAAGCCGGTATTGTTCATGCCACTGCCAGGCGGTGGCGATCTGCTGCTCCAACGTGCCGTAACCCGGGCACCAGCCCAGCAGCCGCTTGGCGCGCGAGGCGTCGGCGACCAGGCGGGCCGGATCGCCCGGGCGGCGGGCCTTGACCTGGATGCCGATCGGACGGCGGGTGACGCGGGCCGCCATGTCGATCACCTCGCGCACGCTGGCGCCGTGCTCGCTGCCAAGATTGAAGGCGTCGAAGCCGTTGCTGTGATCGAGATAGGACAGGGCCAGCACATGAGCGTCGGCCAGGTCGCTGACATGAACGTAATCGCGGATGCAGGTGCCGTCCGGCGTGTCGAAATCGTCGCCATAGATGTCGATATGCGGGCGGGTGCCGGCGGCGACGTCGAGCACCAGCGGCACCAGATGGGTCTCTTTAGGATGGGCTTCGCCGATTTCGGCGTCGGGCGCGGCCCCCACCGCGTTGAAATAGCGCAGCGCCACCGAACGCATGCCATAGGCGGTGGCATAGTCGGACAGTAGCCGCTCGCACATCGCCTTGCCGGCGCCGTACGGATTGACCGGACGGTGCGGATGGCTTTCGGCGATCGGCAGCTGGTCGGGTTCGCCATAAACGCCGGCCGAGGAGGAGAACACCACCCCATGCACCGAGCAGGCCCGCATGGCGTCGAGCAGCGACAGGGTGCCGGTGACGTTGGCGCGATAATAGGAGGTTGGGTCGCCGACCGATTCGCCGGCGGCGATCAGCCCGGCGAGATGGATCACCGCCAGCGGCCGATGCTGGCGTAGCACCACTTCGAGGCGGGCGGTATCCTGCAGGTCGCCGATCTCCAGCGGCCCCCAGCGCACCGCCCAGGCATGGCCATGGCAGAGATTGTCATAGGCGACGGGGAGGAATCCCGAAGCCGCCAGCGCCCGGCTGACATGCGAGCCGATATAGCCCGCGCCGCCGGTCACCAGAATGCGCCGCGCTTCGCCGTGCTGGTACATGATGCCCTCTCCGTTGCGTTGCAAAATCTGTGTTTCGACTATGCAAAGCGGCGGGGGGAGGGGGCCAGTGACCAAGCTGTGGTCCAGGATTTCCTAAGGCTTACACATTGCCGGGAAGCAAAATGGTCACGCACAGACCGCCCGACGGACGGTTGCTGGCGGTCACGCGGCCGCCCAGCGCCTCGACATAGCGCTGCACGATCCACAGGCCCAGCCCGGCATGGGCGGGGCCGGAGCCGTCGGAGGACTCGTCCTTGGCCGGGCGGTAGGAATAATGCCGCTCGAACACATGGTCGAGGCGGGCCGGATCGATGCCCGGGCCTTCATCCTCGATCCTGAGTTCGATCTGGCGGCCCGATTTCTTCAGGGTCGTGGTGATCGTGCTGTCCTTCGGCGAAAAGCCGATGGCGTTGTCGAGGATGTTCTCGGTGATCACGTCCATGATGCCGTGCGGCGCCAGCACATGGACATTGGGTTCGATATTGCGCACGAAGCGGATGTTCTTCTCGGACGAGATGTCGCGGGCATTGCGCAGCCCGTCGGCGACCACCGCGGTCAGTTCGATCCGCAGCTTGGGCGCCTCGATGAAATCGGCCGTCTCGTTGCCCAGCCTTTGCGCCGTCGATACCAGCGAGGAGAGGCGCAGCAGCGCCGAATCGATCAGCTGGGCCGAGCGCTGGCCGCGCTGATCGTCCTCGGGGATCGAGCGCCGCAGGGTCTGCAGCGACGAGCGGATCACCGCCAGCGGCGCCTTGACCGAATGGGCGTGGTCCTCGGTGGTGCGCCGGATGTCGTTGGCGACGCGGTGCATGTCGTCGACCATCATGTCGAATTCGGCGGCGGCGCCGGCCAGCTCCGGCAGGGTGTTGCGGCTGGCGAAAGTCGCGGTGCCGGCTCCGGATTGGCGGATGTCGCGCGCCACGTCGCGGAAGCGCTTCAGCGCGCCGCGCATATTGAGGGCCAGCAGGACGGTCAGCAGCGCAAGCCCCAGATAGATGACCGCGGCCATGCGGACATTGTCGGACTGCCAGAACGGCTTGCCATAGGTGGTGCTGAGGATGTTCGAGCTGTCGGTGGCCGAGACCAGCACCCAGCAGCCCTGCCTGGCGGTGATCGGCACGATCGAGGTCAGTACCTCCTCGGCGCCGCTGACGCGCTGCTGATAGCGGATTTCGACCGGCTTGTCCCAGCTGCAGCTGTCGGACAGCGAGCGCAGGATACCGTGCTGGGCCAGCAAATCGAGGCTGGGGCCGGTCTGCTCGGCCGAGAGCCTGGGCGCCGAGGCCATGAAATAGAAATCGCTGGCCGCGCCGTTGCGGACGTTGGGCCGGAACATCAGCTTCAGGATGGTGCCGTCATCGGCCAGCTTTTCCAGCTGATCGTTGAGCGCCTGGCCCGGCAGCGTCTCCGCATGGTCGAGCAGCGGCGCGACGGCTTGCGCTATCAGCCAGCCGCGATGGCGCAGACTCTCGGCCACCAGATTGCGGGCCTGCCGGTCGGCCTTCTCGAACTCCCCGTAGAGAACTACGGGGAGGGCGACGAAGATGCCGACCAGCAAGGCCAGCTTGAGCGTCAGCGAAGAGATCGGGCGCGGACCGCGCCCGATCTCAGGCGAGCGCCGGAGAACGAGTTTTCCAGCAATATCCAAATGCCGGGAAATTTTCGATTTCCATGAAGTCGGAGTCGATGGCGCGGAACTTGTTCCGAATGCGTTTGACCGAGGATCTGACGTTTGTTCTATACCCATCTTCGCCGCTCCCCGCGATAAAGCCGCAATGGTGGACGCAATCATAGATCGCGCGATAACTGACATGGTCGCCGGCATTGTCGACCAGCCGGCGGATGATGTTGAATTCGGTGACCGTCAGATTGACGTCGGTGCCTTTCCAATAGGCGCGGCACAGGCGCGGACGCAGGGTCAGCTCGCCGACCTCGATGACCTCCTCGGTGGGGGCGTCGGGCGGCGACTTCGAGGCTTCCGCGATCAGTTTCACGCGCTTGGCCAGCACCGGCACGCCGCGCGATTTGTCGATGAAGTCGAGCGCCCCGCGGTCGAGCGCGGTCATCTCGTAATTGGTGCCGGCCATCGCGGTCAGGATGATCACCGGGATCATCACGCCCTGGCGGCGCAGCTGCGGCAGGATGTCGATGCCGTTGGTGGTCGGCAGGTTCCAGTCCAGGATGATCACGTCGGCGCTCTGTCCCGCGGCGAAATAATCGTAGAGCGGCTGGCTGTCGTCGAAATCGATCACCTCGAACCCATAGTCGGACAATTCGCCGCCCACCGCCTCGCGGTAGTCGTCATCATCGTCGACCAGGATCAGGCGGATCGGCCCGTCTGCGAGATGGTCAGTCGGCAGCGGCAACGTTGCCGAATTTTGTCTCGCAAAGCTGTTTGGCTCCGGCATTGTGGTCATCGCTCGTTACCTCATAGGAAAGAGTGCGGAAAACCCGTGTCTGCACGTCGGGATAAAGGGCCACGCTCAGCACGCAATCATGTTTGCGGAACCGCCAGGTCTTGCCGGGGGCGTGGTCCTCGACCGTCGAGGGCGCGCCCAGCAGCGCCTGAACCGCTCCTTCATCCATGCCAACCAGCTGCACCGGGGGTGGTGCCGCCGTGGCCGTCTGCGGAGCCGGCTTGGTGGCGTCGCGCCGTTTGGCCGGCACCGCCTTGGTGGGCGCGGCCGGCGTAGGCGGCGGTGTAAGCGCGACCGGACCGGTCGGAGCGGCGGGCTCCTGCGGCGGGGGCGCGGACACAACATGTTTCGGCGCCGGGTCCTCGCAACCGCACAGCGCCATTAAGGCAATCACACTCAAAGTGCGATTTAGGGTCGTCACAGTCATGATTGGCCCCTTAAGCCGAAGCACGTTCACCGAACCAGGCTCGAATTGGCCGTTTCCTCGTCGTTGTTGCAGTGCATTGGAACAGATGTCGCATTAGCTGACTTGTGATAAAGCTGTCGAAGACCTGTGACATGGCTGCGTTACAGCGGATAAAAAATAAGCCTTTTCAATAGGTTATTCGGTTTTTTCGCATGACTTCAACTATCCCGATCGCGTGGAAGACTCCGGTCACGGCTTTTTCGCCGTTCGCGCGCGAACCCTGGGCGATGCTGCTCGACAGCGCCGCCGCCGATGCGGCCCGCGGGCGTCACGCCTTCCTCGCCGTGCGGCCTCGTCAGACCCTGTTCGATCCGGCCGATCCCTTCGCCGCTTTGGCCGATGCGCTGGGGCCGCGCCGCCCGGGCTGCGCCGGCACCACCCTGCCGTTCACCGGCGGGGCGGTCGGTCTGTTCGGCTATGAGCTGGGCCGGCATCTCGAACGGGCGCCGCGCCGCCATGCCGGCGGGCCGGGCGAGATGGCGGTCGGGATCTATGACGTGATCGCTGGGTTCGACCTGGCCGAGGGCAGGGCCTGGGTGACCGCCGCCACGCCGGAGGCTTTGCCCAGGGCCGAAGGGCTGGCTGCCGAGATCGAGGCAGCGCCCGAACTCGGCCCGCTGCTGCCGGCACCACGGGTCGATATGCGCCCCGAGCTGTCGCGCGAGGAGTATCTCGCCCGGGTGTCGCGGGTGATCGAGTACATCAGTGCCGGCGACATCTTCCAGGCCAATTTCACTCAGCGCTTTCTCGCCGATCGCCCGGCGGATTATTCGGCCTTCGAGCTCTATCGGCGCCTGCGCGGGCTTAACCCGGCGCCGTTCGCGTCCTATCTCAATTGCGGCGGGGCGCTGACGGTGGCGACGGCTTCGCCCGAGCGGTTCCTCAGTCTGGACCGCGCGGGCCGGGTCGAAGCGCGGCCGATCAAGGGCACGCGCCGGCGCGAGAGCGATCCCGCCGCCGACGTCCTCGCCGCGGCCGAATTGGCCGCCTCGGTCAAGGATCGCGCGGAGAATCTGATGATCACCGATCTGATGCGCAACGATATCGGCCGGGTCGCGGCGCCGGGCAGCGTCGGCGTGCCGGCCTTGCACGCGGTGGAGAGCTACGCCACGCTGCATCATCTGGTGTCGGTGGTGGAGGCGCAGCTGAAGCCGGGCCTGGGGCCGGTCGATCTGCTGCGCGAGACCTTCCCCGGCGGTTCGATCACCGGGGCACCCAAGGTGCGCGCCATGGAGATCATCGACGAGTTGGAACCGGCGCCGCGCGGCCCCTATTGCGGCGCGATCGGCTGGATCGGCTTCGACGGAGCGATGGATCTGTCGATCACCATCCGCTCGGTCGCGTTGACCGGCGACAGCATCGTGGCGCAGGCAGGCGGGGCGATCGTCGCCGATTCCGATCCCGCCGCCGAACATGCCGAGATGATGGCCAAGGTCGCTCCGGCTCTCGCCGCCATCGGAGGCCGCGCATGAGGATCTGGCTCAATGGCGCGCTGACCACCGATGCGCTGCCGGATTTCGATGGGCTTGGGTTCAGCCTCAGCGAGGGCCTGACCGAGACGATCCGGGCGGTCGGAGGCAGGGCGCTGCACCTCAACCGGCATTGGAGGCGGCTGCGGACGGGTGCCGCGGTGCTGGAAATGCATATGCCCTATGGCGACGGGGCGCTGTCGATGGCGGTGCGGGAGTTGCTGGCTGACGAAGGTGGCGGCGATGCGATGGTGCGGCTGACCCTGACGCGCGGACCGACGCCGCGCGGGTTCCTGCCGCCACGCGACGGCACGCCGAGCGTGCTGATCGCCCGGGCGCCGCTGCCGCCGCAGCAGACTCCGGCGGAGCTGGTGGTCTCGACGGTGACCCGCCGCAACGAATATTCGCCGCTGGCCCGCATCAAGACCCTGAGCACGCTCGATTCATTGCTGGCGCGGCAGGAGGCGATCCGGCGCGGCGCCGACGACGCGATTCTGCTGAACAGCCAGGGGCGCATCGCCGAAGCCAGCGCGTCCAATCTGTTCTTTTTGTTCGGCGAGGAGATCGTCACCCCGCCGGTCGACGAGGGAGCGATGCCAGGCATCCGGCGCGAATTGGCGCTCGATTGCTTCCCCATCGTCGAACGTCCGCTGAGGGTGGACGAGGCGATGGAGGCCGAGGATATTCTGCTGACCACCAGCATTTCCCTGCGGGCAGCGGCCAGCCTTGACGGCCGGCTGCTGCCGCGCTCGGGGATATTGCGCGACTGGTTCGCTCAGGCCTTGTAACGGGCGGCTGAGTTTTTCAGGGACAGATGCGGGCCGAGCGCCTTGCGGGCACTTTCCAGCGCGCCCCACAGGGAGACATCGGCGAGCGACGGAATGGTGATCAGTTCGCCCTGGTCGAAGCCGGCCAGCGAGGCATCGACCATGTCGTCGACTTCCATCACCATCTCCTGCGGCAGGGCGTTGACGTCCTTGCCGGCGCGTTCCCAGATCTCGGTACGGGTGGCGCCGGGCAGCACGGCCTGCACCTTGACGCCATGGGGCGCCAGTTCGGTCGCCAGGCCCTGAGTGAAGGTGATGACGAAGGATTTGGTGCCGGCATAGGCGCCGGGGAACATCTCGGGGATCAGGGCGGTCACCGAGGCGATATTGATGATCCCGCCGCTCTTGCGGGCGGCGAAATTCACGGCAGCCGCCTTGGCCAGGCGGGTCGGCGCCACCACGTTCAGCACCAGCATCTGCTCGATCTGGTCGGGATCGGCTTCCAGCGTGTTGCCCGCCACCGACATGCCGGCATTGTTGACCAGCAGGGTGATGGTCTTATCGTCGGCCAGACGCTTTTCCAGCTTGGCGATGTCCTGCTTGGCGGTCAGATCGGCCTGGACGGTCTCGACCTTGACGCCGGTTTCCTTGGTAAGGCGGGCGGCGAGGTCCTGCAGGCGCTGGACGTTGCGGGCGACCAGGATCAGGTCGTAGCCGCGCTTGGCGAGACGGTCGGCATAGACGGCGCCGATGCCGGTCGAGGCCCCGGTGACCAGGGCGGTACTTTTGGTGCTCATTTGGATCAAACTCCTTCGAAAACGGAAACGAGGTTGAGGGCGGCTTTGATGCCGCTCTCCAGGATGCTGTCGGAAAGAGCCGGGTCCTCGGTCAGGCGCGCCAGCTGCAGACTGCCCATCAGCAGGCTGAACAAGGCGGTGGCCTGGCGTCGGGCCGAGGCGGGATCGGTCGTCGGCAGCAGCCGGCCGATCCTGTCGAGATAAGGGGGCAGTGCTTCCGAGGCGGTGGCGCGGACGCTGCCATCCTGGCGTGCCAGTTCCGGCGTCAGCGCCGAGAAGGTGCATCCCTTTCCGGGCGTGTCACGGTGTGTCGGGCTGAGATAGGCGCGGATGAAGGTGCCGATCTTGTCGGAGGTCTGCTCGGCCAGGTCGAAGATGCGATCGCTGGATTCGCACATGGACTGGTCGAGGGCGGTGGCGACCAGCTCGTCCTTCGATTTGAAATGGGCGTAGAAGCCGCCATGGGTCAGGCCGGCATCGGCCATCAGCGAGGCGACGCCGACCGCTTCGATCCCTTCGTCGCGAAAGCGCCGCCCGGCGATATCGAGGATCTTCCGCCGCGTCTCTTCCTTGTGTCCGCTGCCATACCGCATGTGAAAGGCCTTTCAAATTCGACCACGAGTGTTTATATGATGATCATCATATTAACGCAAGAGCGGATTTTTCAGCCATGAGCAACTCAGATCCCGTCGTCATCGTTTCCGCGGTCCGCACGCCCTTGGGCCGCTTCCAGGGCGAGTTGTCGGCGCTGGCCACGCCGCAATTGGGCGCGCATGTCATTCGCGCCGCGCTCGACCGCGCCGGCCTTGCCGCCGATCGTGTCGACGAAGTGCTGATGGGCTGTGTGCTGCCGGCCGGGCAGGGGCAGGCGCCCGCTCGCCAGGCGATGCGCGGCGCCGGCCTGCCCGACGCGGTGGGCGCGACCACCATCAACAAGGTGTGCGGCTCCGGCATGAAGGCCGCGATGCTGGCCCATGACCTGATTCTGGCCGGTTCCGCCACCATCGCGGTGGCCGGCGGCATGGAGAGCATGACCAATGCTCCCTATCTGCTGAAGAAGGCGCGCGGAGGATACCGCGCCGGCCATGACGCGATCTACGATCATATGGTGCTGGACGGGTTGGAGGACGCCTATGCGACCGGCCGGGTGATGGGCGATTTCGGCGAGGCGACCGCCAAGGAATATGGTTTCGACCGCGCCGACCAGGATGCCTATGCGGTCGAAACGCTGACCCGCGCCCGCGCCGCCGTCGAAGGGGGTGCCTTCGCCGCCGAGATCGCGCCGATTTCGGTGCCGGCCAAGGGCGGCGAGGTGCTGGTCGACAAGGACGAGCATCCGCTCAAGGTCTCGCCCGACAAGATCCCGAACCTGAAGCCCGCTTTCGGCAAGGACGGTACCATCACCCCGGCCAGCTCGAGCGCCAATGCCGACGGGGCCGCGGCTCTGCTGCTGACCCGCCGCTCGGTAGCCGAGAAGGAAGGTTTGCCGATCCTGGCCGAGATCAAGGGCCATGCCACGCACAGCCAGGACCCGGCCTGGTTCACCACCGCGCCGATTCCCGCGATCAGGAAGCTCCTGGCCAAGACCGGCTGGACGGCCGAAGAGGTCGATCTTTACGAGATCAACGAAGCTTTCGCCGTGGTGGCGATGGCGGCGGCCAAGGAGATCGGCATTCCGCGCGACCGCCTCAACGTCAATGGCGGCGCCTGCGCGCTGGGCCATCCGATCGGCGCCACCGGCGCGCGGCTGATCGTCACCCTGCTGCATGCCTTGAAGAATCGCGGGCTGAAGAAGGGCGTCGCCAGCCTCTGCATCGGCGGCGGCGAGGCCACCGCGATCGCGATCGAACTGGTTTCGTGAAACTGTAACGCCGCCGGGGACGGCGGGCGCTAAGATGCGGACTTCGCTGTGATTTTTCCCCCGGAGTCCCCATGTCAGTCCGCCGTTCCCTGCTCGCTTTGACGATGCTGTCCTCGATATCCCTGCCGGCCTTCGCTTTCGATATCGAGGCGCATCGCGGCGGGCGCGCCTTGTTCCCGGAAAACACCCTGGTGTCGTTCTCGGGCGCGCTGAGCATGGGGGTGAATACCCTAGAACTGGACATGGGCATCACCAGCGACGACGTCATCGTCGTCTCGCATGAGCGCTGGCTGAATCCGGACCTGGCCAAGGGTCCCGACGGCAAGTATGTCGCCCCGCCCGGCATTCCTTATGTCGGCATCCCGCTGTCGGAAGTGAAGAAGTACGACGTCGGCGTGATCAATCCCGAGAGCAAATATGCCGCGAACTTCCCCGACCAGAAGAAGGTGCCGGGCACCAGGATTCCGACCCTGGCCGAAGTGTTCGCCCTGGTGAGGAAGTCGGGCGACAATCAGGTCAAGCTCAACATCGAGACCAAGATCGATCCGAACCATCCCGAGAATTCGCCCGATCCCGAGCGTTTCGTCACCCTGCTGCTCGATCTGCTGAAGAAAGAGCATTTCGAGGACCGCGTGATCGTGCAGTCCTTCGATTGGCGCACTTTGCAGCTGGTGCAGAAGCGCGCGCCGGGCATTCCGACCGCTTACCTCTCCATGAGCGTCGGACCCCAGCCGACTGCGCCGCTGGATAAGCCTTCGGTGTGGACCGCCGGTTTCGACCCGGTCAGCCATGGCGGCAGCGTTCCGGCGGCGGTCAAGGCGGCGGGCGGGACCATCTGGTCGCCGCTCTATTACGACGTGACCAAGGAGAATGTCGAGGAATCGCACCGCCTGGGTCTGCAGGTCCTGCCCTGGACCGTCAACAAGCCGGAAGACATGGAGCGCCTGATCGATATGGGCGTCGACGGCATCATCTCCGACCGCCCGGACCTGCTGCGCGAGGCGGCGAAGAAGAAGGGCATCACCCTGCCGATAGGGCATCCGGTTTCGCCGTAATCGGCGAAGAGCCTAATGAAAAAAGCCCCGGGCATCGCTGCCCGGGGCCTTCTTTTTGTCTGTTCTTTAGAACGTCGCGGAGACGGTTCCGAAGAACATGCGCGGAGCCAGTGGATAGGCGGTGAAGTTGCCCGACTGGGTGACGCCGATGGTCGACCAGCCCTTTTCGTTGTTGAGGTTGGTGATGTTCAGGCTGAACTTGATGGAGCGCGGCTCATTGTCCCACAGAGCCTCCTTCATCAGGTACGAGGCTTCCATGCCCATCACGAAGGTGCTGCCCACCGACTGGTCGTTGAGGTAGGTGGCATAGCGGCTGCCGACATAATCGCCGGTCAGCTGGCCTTCGAACGGACCGTAATTGGCGCTCAGCACCACCTTGTCGGTCCACTTCGGATCGGCCGCGACATTCTTGCCCGAGGTCGCGACGATCTTGCCCGCGGCGCAGACGCCGTTGGTGCCGACGCTGCTGCAATAATTCGAATCGTAGGTCGAATCATTGTAGGAGATCGCGTCATAGAGGCTGAAATGCTCGCCGAAATGAAGCGTGCCGGCCAGATCGACACCGTTGGTGGTGACGCCGCCGACATTGACCAGGGCGGTCTGCGGCGCCGTGAAGGTGCCGAGAATGGTCTGGCCCGCCACGGTGGTCGAGGTGATGTTCAGCAGGCGGTTCGAGAAGTCGACATGGTAATACTCGACCTGGCCCTCGACGCCGGTCAGGAACTGGGTGCCGATGTCGTGGTGGAAGCGGTAGCCCACTTCATAGACCCAGGCATGTTCCGGATCGCTGCCGTTCTTGAAGTTGTTGAAGGTCGACTGGCTCTGCG
This sequence comes from Alphaproteobacteria bacterium, assembly GCA_021325215.1. Taxonomy (GTDB): domain Bacteria; phylum Pseudomonadota; class Alphaproteobacteria; order Rhodospirillales; family Magnetospirillaceae; genus JAJPHO01. The sequence continues at coordinate 80,051 of JAJPHO010000183.1, read as the reverse complement.
TGCTCCAGGCGGACAGGCCGCCGGCGCCGTAGTTCATCAGCTGGTGCAGGTTTTCCTGCACGTTGAAGAACACATGATCGTCCTGGGTCAGGTCGTAGACCGCGCCGATCTGCGGCAGGAAGAACTTGTTGGTCTTGATCGAGCCGCTCGGCAGCGGGGTGCCGGGCTGCTGGACGATGAACTCGCCGGTGGCCCACTGCTGGCTGGCCTTGAAGCCGGCCGAGATCAGCAGGTCGGGCAGAGCCTGCCACTGGTCCTGAATGTGGTATTGCAGGTCCTGGGTGTCCGAATGGAAGCCGTACTGGGTGATGGCGGTGTTGCCCAGGGTCTTGCCCGACTGCAGCAGGGCAAGGGCCGCCGCGCCCGAGATGGTGCTGGGAGCGGAGGGAACGTCATACGGGGTCAGGTCGGTGTTGGTGCCCGAGAAGGGGTACCAGCGGCGCATCTGGTCGGCGTAGTTGTTCTCGTACCAGGCGCCGACTTCGATCGCGTGGTTGCCCAGCGCCCAGTCGAAGTTGGAGATATAGCCGGTGCGGTCGATGGTGTATTCGGTGGTGCGCACCGCGATGCCGCTGCCGCCATAGGCATTGACCACCTGCTGCGGGGTCAGGCCGGCGAAATAGGCGGTGGACGAAGCGCCCGCCGTGGCCGGCAGATAGGTCGGGAACGAGGCTTCGGCCGGACCGGCGACGATGCCGCGGCCGCGGCTGTTCTGGAAGTAGCCCTGATTGGTCCACTTCATGTCGTCGTTCACGTTCCAATCATACTTGGCGTAGGTCAGCTCGTCTTCGCGCTGTTCGGCGCTGAAATAGTTCGGGAAGTAGTTCCCGAGCGAGCCCTTGGCCGGATTGAGGCCCGGCGAGCCGGCGATATAAGCTTCGTAGCCGGCCAGGTTCGGATAGGCGTAGGGGCGGACATAGGGGGCATTGTTGATGCCCGGTCCGAGGGTGATGCTGTCCTCGTTCGGATCGGTATGCAGCGAGAAATCGCCATACAGCGTGAATTTGCCGGCGTCGCCCTCATGGACGAACTTGGCGTTGACCTGATCCGCCTTTTGATGGCCGTCGAAATCCCAGGCCTGGGCGTCCTGATGCAGGTAGGACACATAGGCGTAGCTGTTGAAGCCGAGATTGCCGGTGTCGAGGCGGGCGAAGGTGCGGTAGGCATCGTCCGAGCCGAAGGTCTGGTTCAGCTGGCCGCCGAATTCATGGCGCGGGTCGGACGTGAAGGTCTCGATGGCGCCGCCCAGATTGCTGGTCGACGGGGTGGCCAGCGAACCGGCGCCGGTGGCCAGGTTCACGCGCGAAACGTTTTCGGAGATCGCCGCGCGGCCCACGCCCATGCCGTTCCATTCGCCGTAGGAACCGTCGCCCAGCGGCACGCCGTCCAGGGTGTAGCCCAGCTGCTGGGCGTTGAAGCCGTGAATATAGAGCGACTGGTTCTGTTCGTCGGCGCCCCACGGATCGGCGGTCATGAAGACCACGCCCGGCAGGGTTTCGATCGCCTTGAGGGGGTTCAGGCCGGGCAGCTGGGCCTGGATCTCGGCGCCGCCGAGATCGACGGAGGAGCGGGTCGCCTTGGTGTCGGTCACCACGATCGTGCTGATTTCGCCATCGGCGGCGGCCTCGGCATCGGCCAGGGCCGCGCCGGCCATCGACAGGCCGATCAGCGCCGTCGTCAGATGAAGCGTTCGCTTGAACGCCTGGTCCTTGAATAGAGTCATGGAAAAACCCCTCACGCCCGAATTTATAAAGAAATTGCGCCAGCCCGGAACCGAGCCGCGATGAACGTGCGGAAGCTAGAGGCAACGTGAGACGGTGGCATTGCATGTTTGTGAAGGTTTGATGAAGTTGGGTGGCGTTAAGGGCCCGACTCGCGCCAACTTTTCACTTTATTGAAATATTTTGCCGTTTCATGGGCCTGCGCGGCCGGTCAAAAGCCGGTTTCTCGTCTTTTTTTGAACCCTGCGTTACCATGCGGCTCCCGTCCGGAACCTGTTGAAAAGGCTGTGCCATGAAGCGTTTCTTGCTGTTTCTGTCGCTGGTCCTGGCGGCGCCGCTGGCGCGCGCCGCCGATGCCATGCCGCAGATCACCGTGTTCGCCGCCGCGTCGCTGACCGATGCGCTGGGCGAGCTGGGCAAGGCTTATGAAGCGCAAGGCAAGGGCAAGGTGATCGCCTCGTTCGCGTCGAGTTCCGACCTCGCCCGCCAGATCGAGCACGGCGCGCCGGCCGATCTGTTCATCTCGGCCGATCAGCAATGGGCCGATTACCTGGATCAGCGCGGCCTGCTCGACAAAGCCAGCCGCCTCGATCTGCTGCGCAACGAGCTGGTGCTGGTGGCGCCGGCGGACAGCGCGGTGCCGCTGACCATCGGGCCGAACTTCAAGCTGGCCGACGTGCTGGGCGACGGCCGGCTGGCGGTCGGCGATCCCGATCATGTGCCGGCCGGCATCTACGCCCATCAGGCATTGGAATCCTTAGGGGTCTGGGCCTCGGTCGAGCCGAAGCTGGCCCGGGCCGGTTCGGTGCGGGCCGCCCTGCTGTTCGTCGAGCGCGGCGATTGCGCGCTGGGCATCGTCTATCGCAGCGACGCCCAGTCCGACCCCAAGGTGAAGATCGTCGGCACCTTCCCGGCCTCCAGCCACTCGCCGGTGGTCTATCCCGCCGCGCTGGTGGCCGGCCATCATGACGAAGCCGCGGTCGGGTTCCTGCATTTCCTGACCACCCCCGAGGCGGGCGCGGTCTTCCGGCGCTTTGGTTTCGACATGGGACGCCCCGGATGAAATATGCTTTGATGTTCACTCTACGGAGGTGCCGCGTGCGATTTCATTTGGCTTTATCGTTCCTGCTGCTGACGGCGTCTCTGCCCGGCGCGGCGGCAACCCTGAAGCTGCAGATTTCCGACCAGGGCGGAAAGTCCCTGGCCGATGCCGTCGCGTCTCTGTATCCCGAGGCGCCGGACGTGGCGCCGGGCAAGCCGATGCCGCCGCATGACCATTTCATCGACCAGAAGGACGAAACCTTCGTGCCGCTGGTCGAGGTGGTGCCTCTGGGCGAAGTGGTGATCTTCCGCAACAGCGACCGCACGCGCCATCACGTCTATACCTTCTCGCCGCTGGCCACGCCGCCCTTCGACTTCATTCTGAAGCCCAACGAGGTTTCGGCGCCGATCCATCTGACCAAGCCGGGCGTGATTCCGGTCGGCTGCAACATCCATGATTTCATGATCAATTACCTGGTCGTCACCGACAGCCGCTGGGCGGCCAAGTCGGACGACAAGGGTTCGGTGACCCTGGCCGACGTGCCGCCCGGCACTTATACGGTGAAGTTGTGGCATCCCCGCCTGCGGCCCGGTGCCGCGCAGCCCAGCCAGACCGTCACCGTGGCCGGCGACCAGGCCTCGGCGTCCTTGTCCATGACCGTGATGGCTCCTCCCCGCGAGGATGACCGCGACCATTACTAGGGAGCACTAGGGTGGCTTTCGGTTTCCGCAACCGTTTGGCGGTGTTCATGATGGCGACCCTGGTGGTGGTGCAGGGCGCCACCGCCTTGACCGTCTATCGCGTCACCCGCCAGGCCCTGGTGACCCAGAGCGAGCACCGGCTGATCGGCTCGGCGGAATTGTTCGCCCAGCAGCTCGAAGCGGTATCGCAGCGTGTCGCCGACAGTGTCCAGGTGCTGTCGCTCGATTACCCGCTGCGCCAGGCGGTGGCGTCGCAGAACGACCAGACCGTGCTGTCGGCCCTGCGCAATCACGGCCGCCGCGTCGGCGCCACCCGCATGCAATGGATCGGCCTCGACGGGACGATCCGCGGCGACACCGCGGTTCCTGCCAGTGTCGGCAAGGCTTTCGATTTCCCCGACATGCTCGACGACGCCGCCTCGGACGGCAAGGCGCGCGGCATCTCCATCCTGGGCGGCAAGGCCTATTGGATCGTGCTGGTGCCGGTGATCGCGCCGATTCCGATCGCCTATATCGGGGCGCATATCCCTCTCGACGACGCCATGATCGACAGCCTGCGCCGCCTGTCCTCGCTGCCGCCCGAAGTGGTGCTGGCCGCCAACAAGGGCGAAGGGCATTGGGAAGTGCTGGCGAAGAGCGTCGAAGGTCCGGACGTGCTGGCCCAATTGCTGCCCAATGGCGCGCCGCCGGTGCTGTTCAAGCCGGTCCTGATGCATCAGGGCGCGCGCAGCGATATCGTCATGGCATCGGCCCTCGATGTCCGCCACGGCCCGGCCATCGTCGCGGTGGTCGGCCTGTCCCTCGACGAAGCGCTGAAGCCCTATGATCCGGTGATTTTCGCCGCGCTCGGCCTGCTGCTGATCGGCCTGTTCGCCGCCTTGTTCGGCACCGGCCTGATCGCCCGCAGCGTCGCCCGGCCGCTCGAAGTCCTGGCCGCCGTGGCGCGGCGCATCGCCGGCGGCGACTACACCCCGCCCGAGCCGACCACCCAGACCGACGAGATCGGCCAGCTGAACGGCGCGCTGGGCAATATGGTGGTGGCGATCGGCGAGCGCGAGGAGCGCATCCGCTTTCAGGCCAGCCACGATGCGGTGACGGGCCTGCCCAATCGCGTCAGCCTGATCGAGGAGGTCGATGCGGTGCTGCGCGACCGGCCCGGCAAAGAGGCGGCGATGCTGTTGGTCGGCGTGCCGCGCCTGCAGGAGATCGTCAATACGCTGGGCCATGATTTCCGCGACCGGCTGATGCGCTTCGTCGGCGAAAGGCTGCGCGACGCGGCGGGCGAGGATGGTCACGTGGCGCGGGTGTCCGATATCGCCTTCGCGGCCTGGTCGCCCTCCTGGCGGCAGGCGGAAAGGCGGGCCAATGCCCTGTCGGCGGCGGTGGGCGACGTCTATCGCGAGGGCGACGTCACCGTCGACATCGCCGCCGCCGTTGGTATCGCCCTGGCGCCCGAACATGGCAATCAGGCCGGCCTGCTGCTGCAGCGGGCCGACATCGCCCTGCATGACGCCCTGGCCCGGGTCGAGGATCGCATCGTCATCTATGATCCGGACAAGGACCAGCATCGCTCGGACCGGCTATCTTTGATGCGCGACCTGCGCGAGGCGCTGGAGGTCGGCGGGCTCAATCTGCATTGCCAGCCCAAGGTGGATCTCGGCTCCAATCTGGTGGCCGGCGCCGAGGGCCTGGTGCGCTGGACTCATCCGGTGCGCGGCTTCGTGTCGCCCGACAGCTTCATCGGCCTGGCCGAGGAAACCGGCAATATCCGCCGCCTGACCAATTGGGTTCTGGAAAGCGGCGTGCGGCAGGCCGCCGATTGGAACCGGCGCGGCATGCGCATCCGCATGTCGGTCAATCTATCGGTGCGCGATCTGGGCGATCCCCAGCTGGCCGAGCGCGTGCTGGGCCTGTTGAAAGAGCACTCGGTCGACCCGTCGGACGTGGTTCTGGAAATCACCGAGAGCGCGATCATGGGCGAACCCGATGCCGCCATCCGCATGCTGCGCAATCTTGCCGATCAGGGCATCGATCTGTCGATCGACGATTTCGGCGTCGGCCAATCCTCCTTCGCCTATCTGCGCCGGCTGCCGGTGCGCGAGATCAAGATCGACAAATCCTTCGTCCTCAAGCTGGGCGACAGTCCCGAGGATGCCACCATCGTCCGTTCGATCGTCGAGCTGGGCCACAACCTCGGCTACAAGGTCACCGCCGAAGGCGTCGAGGACGAAGGCAGCTTCTCCTTCCTGCGCGAGATCGGCTGCGATTACGCCCAGGGCTATTACATCTCGAAAGCGCTGCCATCCGACGGCTTCGACCGCTTCGTCACCGAGGGGCGCTGGTCGGCGCGCCTGAGGGAAACGGCGCCATGAGACGCCTTGCTCTATCTCTGGTCGTGGCTGGGCTTCTGGTCGCGGGGCCGGGCAGGGGACAGGATCTCAGCGGCGGCGGCTATCTCGATTTGCGGATGGTCAATACCGGGTCGGAACGGGCCCCGGTCGATGGCGGGCCGGGCAAGACGCGCTATGGCGACGATGGCACGGTGGTGCATCTGGCCGAAGCGGCCCTCTACGGCAATCTGCAGCTGACCGAGGACATCCTGGTCTTTGCCGATGTGCGCTATGAGCCGAGCCAGCGCACGGCGGTCGATCTGATCGAATCCTATGTGCGCTACCGGCCCTTGTCGCTGTCGCCCTGGCGCTGGTCGGTCAAGGCCGGCGCCTTCTTCCCGCCGGTTTCCGAAGAGAACACGTCGCCGGGCTGGACCAGCCCCTGGACCCTGACGCCGTCGGCGATCAACAGCTGGGTCGGCGAAGAGCTGCGCACCATCGGCGCCGAAGGCAAGGTCGAATGGCGCGGCGAATCCGACCGCATCGAGGCCGAGGTGGCGGTGTTCGGCTGGAACGACACCGCCGGCGTCGCATTGGCCGATCGCGGCTGGGCGATGACCGACCGCATCACCGGCGTGTTCGACCGCCTGCGCCTGCCCAATGCCTTGTCGACCGGCGGCAAAGGCGCCGTGTGGCGCGAGCCGTTCAGCGAGATCGACAATTCCCCGGGCTGGTATGCGGGCGTGTCCTGGAAGCATGAGGATTGGGGCAAGCTGGATCTGCTCTATTACGACAACGAGGCGAACCCCAGCGCCTTCGACCAGGAATATGCCTGGCATACCCGCTTCATCAGCGCCGGCACCACCACCGGCGTCGGGCCGGTGACCATCCTGGCCCAGGTGATGAGCGGCACCACCACCATCAATCCCGAGGGCGACGAGGATTACGACACCGACTTCCAGGCCGCCTATCTGCTGCTCGGCTATCGCCTGGGCCGGTGGCGGGTGGCGGCGCGCGCCGATTTCTTCGCTACCGAGGCGCGGAATTACTATGCTCCGATGCGGCTGAGCGAGCATGGCACCGCCCAGACCTTGGCGGTGTCATGGGCACCGATCGACTCTCTGAAACTGACCCTCGAAGGCCTGCGCGTCGATAGTTGGCGCACCCAGCGTTTGTCCTACGGGCTGAGCCCGGGGCAGGTCGACCATCAGATACAACTCGGAGCCAAGTTGAGTTTTTAGACCGTATGTTCGCGCTCTGAAGTGACGGGCGGCCCGCCCCACGGCAAGCTCCTATCGAGGATTGCGCCGGATGGGCCGGTGCCGAGCCTCAAGCTTGGGGAGCGGGCCAGATGCAGAATAACATTTTCGTTGGGCTTGATGTCCACAAGGCAACGTTGTCGGTTGCTGCCGCAGAAGGTGAGCGTGGCGGTGAAGTGCGGGCGATGGGCAACATTGCGCACAACCCAACTCAGATCGCCAAGTTGGCAGAGAAGCTTGGCAAGGCTGGGCGGCGGCTCAGCTTCTGTTACGAAGCGGGCCCTTGCGGCTACGACTTATATCGGCAACTGACGGCGCTGGGACACGATTGCATTGTGGTAGCGCCGTCGCTGATACCGATGAAGGCGGGCGATCGGGTGAAGACCGACCGTCGAGACGCGGTGATGTTGGCCAAGCTGCACCGTGCCGGAGAGTTGACGGCAGTTTGGGTGCCAGATCGCGGCCATGAAGCGATGCGTGACCTTGTCCGCGCGCGTGCCACGGCGGTACAGGTCCTTGGCAAGGCACGTCAGCGTCTACAGGGCTTCCTCCTGCGACATGGGCGGGTTTTTACCGGCAGGAAGGGATGGACGTTTGCTTATTGACGGTGGCTGAGCGCGGTTCGCTTCGACCATCCTGCGCAACAGATTGTGCTGCAGGACTATATCCATGCCGTCACGGATGCCGAGGCCCGCGTCGTTCGGCTGACCACGCAGATTGAGGAGCTGGTGCCGCAGTGGTCGATGGCGCCTGTCGTCGAGGCCATGCAGGCGATGCGCGGGGTCGCCCTGATCGTCGCAGTGACCCTTGTCGCCGAGGTGGGGGACTTCTCTCGCTTTGACAATCCACGCCAGTTGATGGCTTACCTCGGCTTGGTTCCGTCAGAGCATTCGAGCGGTGCTACCGTCCGACGCGGTGGGATCACCAAGGCTGGCAATGCTCTGGCACGACGAGCCCTGATCGAAGGAGCCTGGACCTATCGACTTCAGGCGCGGGTCAGCCTGACGCTACTCCGCCGCATCGATCACTTGCCCCAAAATATCCGCGACATTGCCTGGAAAGCCCAGGTTCGACTATGCGCCCGCTATCGCCGCCTTGCCGCTGCCGACAAACCAAAAACCGTGGTTAACACGGCTATCGCTCGCGAAATGCTGGGCTTCCTTTGGGATATCGCGCGCCAGGTTAAAGTCAGCCCGGCAATCTGACAGCAGAAAGGTCAATAACATCGATGCCCATGGCTGGAGGCGGGACGCGGTGGGAAATCCTCGGCCGCTCTATGAGCCGGCTCTGCCGACGCTCGCCAATTAGACTGAGGCAGTCCCAAGACGAAACCACGGTCATGCGGTAACCAATCCGCGTATGAGAGAATGCTCAACCGTCGCTCTTGGTCCCGCCTCCTGCCTTGGGCATCTTCGGAACATCAAGCCTGGCTATGCCAGAGCCTTTCGGCTGCCCAAATCTATTGACGGCGAACATGAGAGAGCGGTTTGCGATCCCTTGGAATCGCATATTGCTCACGGCGCCGACCGTGTTACGGCATCGGCGCGCCGCGCGCGGCGACAAGCACGGCGTACCAGTCGGCGCGATCGAGGCGGACTTTGAAGACGTCCTTGCACTGGCGGATGCGATCGGGCGACTGGCTGCCGATGATCGGGATGGGCCGGGACGGATGGCTCATCACCCAGGCCAGGGCCACACAGGCGCGCGAAACGCCTTCGCGGTGGGCCAGGCGGTCGAGTTCGTCGACGACCGCGCGGGGCGTTCCGTCCGGGGGCGCGTCGATCAGGCGTCCGCCCGCCAGCGGCGACCAGGCCAGCACCGCCATGTCGCGCTCCATCGCCTGATCCAGCACGCCGTCGGTCATCGGCGCCAGATGCAGCGGCGAGAATTCCGGCTGGTGCGACACCACCGGCAGATCGAGCCAGGCCTGCAGCGCGGCGGTCTGCGCCGCGGTGTAGTTCGACACGCCGACGGCGTCGATCTTGCCGGCGCGCTTCAGCTTGATCAGCCCCTCCGCCACCTCGGCGGGATGGGTCAAGAGATCGGGGCGGTGGATCTGATAGAGGTCGATGCGCTCGATCCCCAGCCGTTTCAGCGAGGCGTTGCACGCTTCCTGCAGATAGGTGGCGCCGGAATTGTAGGGAATGCCCGGCACGATGCCGCCCTTGGTGGCGATCACCATGCCGCGGCGCAGGCCGGAATCCGCTTTCAGAACCTCGCCCAGCAGCGCTTCGGCCGAGCCGAAGCCATGGCTGGAATCGATGCCGTAAATGTCGGCGGTGTCGAACAGGGTGATGCCGATATCGCGGGCGGCGGCGATGCGCTCGCGCGCCGCGGCGGCGTCGCCGCTCATCCGCCACATGCCCCAGGCCAGCGGATGGACGCTGATCTCGCTCTTGCCGAGGGGGCGCGGCGACTCGGAGAGAGGCAGGGCGGTCATGGCGGAAATCCTTACAGCAGGGTGGCGACGTGGTCGGCGATGGCGAGACAGGAGGTCAGGCCGGGACTTTCGATGCCATAGAGATGGACCAGCGGCAAGCCATCATGATCGGCGGGACCGTCGATGCGGAAATCGGCGGCGGCCATTCCGGGGCCGGACAGCTTGGGCCGGATGCCGGAATAGGATGGGGTGAGGCGCGCGGGATCGAGCCCCGGCCAATAGCGCCGGATCGAGTCGGCGAAGGCCTCGGCGCGGAGAGGATCGACGCGGTAATCGATCTCGCCGATCCATTCGACGTCGGGGCCGAAGCGGGCCTGGCCGGCCAGATCGAGGGTGAGATGGATGCCCAAGCCGCCCGGTTCGGGCAGCGGATAGACCAGCCGGCGGAACGGCGATTTGCCGCTCAGCGAGAAATAGCAGCCGCGCGCCAGCCAGCTTTCCGGCACCCGTCCGGCCGGGAAGCCTTCGATGCGCCGCGCCAGGGCGGGAGCGCCGAGACCGGCGGCGTTGATCAGCAGATTGGCGGCAAGGGCGGGCCGGTCTTCGCCATTGATCGAGATCTCGACGCCATTGCCGGTCAAGCGGGCGGCGGTGATTTCGGTGTTGCAGGCCAGGACGGCGCCATTGGCCTCGGCCTCGCCCAGCAGCGACAGCATCAGGCCGTGGCTGTCGATGATGCCGGTCGAGGGGGAATAGAGCCCGGCGGCGGCCTTGAGCTCGGGTTCGAGATGGCGCACGCAGGCGCCCGACAGATGGTCGATATCGTCGACGCCATTCTCGGCGGCCTGGCGGGCCAGGGCTTCGAGGCCGGGGATCTGATCGGCGCCGGGTGCTACGATCAGCTTGCCGCATCTGCGATGCTCGACTCCGTGGCTGGCGCAATAGGCGTAGAGTCGATGCTTGCCCTCCACGCACAGACGCGCCTTGAGCGATCCGGTCGGATAGTAGATCCCGGCATGGATCACCTCGGAATTGCGCGACGAGGTGCCGGTGCCGAAGGATTCGGCCTTTTCCAGGATCACCACCTCGCGCCCCGAGGCCGCCAGGGCGCGGGCGACGGCCAGTCCGACCACGCCCGCCCCGGCGATGACGATGTCGGTGCGGTCGGTCACGCCGGCCGCCACTCGATCTCGGGCGGCTCGCGGAAGGCGAAGCGCTTGAGATGCTTGTCGATCACGTCCTGCAATTTCTCCAGCGAGGCGTCGTCGCGGCAGTCGAGTTCGAGATGCAGGACCGAAGCCGTGGCGTTCAGCACGCAATCGCCGGCCGGAAAGCGGATCATGCCGCGATTTTCCTGCAGGCTGACCGCGAGTTCGCTGTTGTGCGAGAAATGGGCGCAGAGCTGGCCGAGATAGCGGCTGCCCCATTCGGTGCGGATGTCGGCTGTGGATGCGCTCATGATCAGATTTCCTCCACGGACCGGGCGGCCTGGTCAAGGATATCGGTCAGAGCGCGGACCTGCTCGTCGGTCAGGGTCTCGCCGCCGCGCATCTTTAGGCGGACCGCCATCATGAGATTCTCCAGGGCGCGGATCACCGAAGCCGGCGGGCCGCGGCGGGCGCCGCCGATGCGGGCCATGATGGCGTCGATGGTCGGCTTGTTGCGCCGATATTCGGCCTCGCCCTCGGGGGTCAGGGTGTAGAGCTTGCGGTTGCCGGTCTGCTCGCCGACCACGGCCAGGCCCATTTCCTCGAGCAGGGTCAGGGTCGGATAGACCACGCCCGGGCTCGGGCTGTATTCGCCGCCGACCCGCTCTTCCAGCTCCTTGATGATGTCATAGCCATAGCGCGGCTTCTCCGCCAGCAGGCCGAGCACGACCCAGCGCAGATCGCCATGATCGAAGACGCGTCCGCCGCCATGGCGGTGATGGCCGCGTCCGCGCCCGAAGCCCCGGCCGAAGCCGCGTCCGAAACCATGGCGGTGATCGTCATGGTCATGATCGTGGGCGTCGCGGCGCCCGAATCTGTGCATGAAATGATGATGGAACATGAGTGCCTCCGTTATTACGAGATATATCGTGATCAAGATATATCTAGATAGAACGGATTTTTCAACCCCCGAGCGACGCCATCAGCGAATCGACGATGCTCTGCAGAGGCAGGGCGATGTCGACGATGGCGGCATCCTGCGGTTCCTCCAGGGTGTCGAGCTGGCTTTGCAGCAAAGCGGGATTGAAGAAATGGCCCTGCCGTCCGGCCAGTCGTTCGGCCAGCAATTCCGGCGTGCCGCGCAGGTAAACCAGCTTGCATTCACCCCTCGGATCGAGAATGCGGCGATAGTCCGCCTTCAGAGCGGAACAGGCGAAAACATGGCTGGTTCCGCGTATGCTGACATTGCGGATGGCGTCGCCGATGGCGCGCAGCCAGGGCAGGCGGTCTGCGTCGGTCAAGGGGATGCCGGCGGCCATTTTGGCGCGGTTGGCTTCCGAATGAAACGAATCGGCGTCGGTGAAGGGGCACTGCAGCCGGGCGGCGAGGGTCTGTCCGACGCTGGTCTTGCCGCTGCCCGAGACGCCCATGACGAGAATGATCAAGATAGGTTATCCTTAAGGGGAACTATATGCCCAATGGGAGAATGAAACGTGAGTCTGACTGAACGCTTCGAAGAGGCCGTCGCGAAATCCAAGACCTTGACGACGCGCCCCGACAACCAAACATTACTCAAGATTTACGCCCTCTATAAGCAGGGAACGCAGGGCGACGTGCAGGGGGACAAACCCGGTTTCGTCGATATGGTGGGCCGTGCGAAGTATGAGGCGTGGGAAGGTCAGCAGGGGAAATCCCAGGACGATGCGATGAACGAATACATCGCTTTGATCGACCGGCTGGCCGACGAGGCTTTTTGAGTTAACTTTTTTCCTTACAGGGGGATATCGAGATGGTCGATTTCATCGTCAATGGACAGAAGAAGTCTGTCGACGCGGATGCAGACATGCCGTTGCTTTGGGCGATCCGCGACCATCTCGACATGACCGGCACCAAGTTCGGCTGCGGCATCGGCGCCTGCGGCGCCTGTACGGTGCATATCGACGGCTCGCCGGCGCGCGCCTGCCAGACCGCCTTGTCGGACGTGGCCGGGCGCCAGGTGACCACCATCGAGGGCGTCAACGGCAAGGTGGCGCATGCGGTGCAGTCGGCCTGGCAGAAGCTGGACGTCGTGCAGTGCGGCTATTGCCAGTCGGGCCAGATCATGTCGGCCATCGCGCTGCTGACCGATACGCCCAAGCCGACCGATGCGGATATCGACAATGCCATGGATGGCAATGTCTGCCGCTGCGCCACCTATCACCGCATCCGGGCCGCGATCCACGCCGCCTCCGCCGAGCTGGGAGCCTGAGCCATGTATATCAAGCCGCCCGCCGCTCAGCCGGTCCCCTCGCGCCGCACCTTCCTCAAGCTGATGGCCGCCTCGACCGGCGTTCTCGCCGTCGGTTCGGTGCTGTCCGTCACCACGGCTTCCGCCGCTGAGACGCCCGCCGCGCCGCCGACCTTCCCGAAGCAGCCCGACGCCTTCGTGCGGATCGCCCCCGACAACACCGTGACCGTGGTGGTCAAGCATCTCGACAAGGGCCAGGGCATCGCCACCGGCCTCGCCACCATCGTGGCCGAGGAACTGGACGCCGATTGGAGCCAGGTCCGCACCGAATTCGCTCCGGCCGTGGTGCCGCTCTACGCCAACCGCGCCTTCGGTATCCAGGGCACCGGTGGTTCCTCGGGCATCAATAATAGCTGGGACGAGCTGCGCTATTCCGGCGCCGCCGCCCGCGAGATGCTGGTCGCCGCCGCCGCCCAGGAATGGAGCGTGCCGGCCTCCGAGATCACCGTCTCCAAGGGCGTGATCTCGCACGCCAAGTCCGGCAAGAAGTCCAATTTCGGCGCCCTGTCGGCCAAGGCGGCCGCCCAGCCGGTGCCGCAGGAGGTCAAGCTCAAGGACCCCAAGGAGTTCAAGCTGGTGGGGGCGGCCCATCTGCCGCGCGTCGATTCGGTGGCCAAGACCACCGGCCAGGCCAAATTCTCGCTCGATATCCGCCGCCCGAACATGGTGCGCGCGGTGATCGCCCGCTCGCCCCGCTTCGGCGGCAAGGTGAAGTCGTTCGACGCCACCGAGGCCAAGGCGGTCAAGGGCGTGATCGATGTGGTGCAGGTGCCGAACGGCGTGGCGGTGCTGGCCAAGGATACCTGGACCGCCAAGCAGGCCCGCGAAAAGCTGAAGATCGAATGGGACGACAGCGCCGCCGAGACCCGCTCGACCGCGCAGATCCTGGCCGACTACAAGGCGACCGCGGCCAAGGAAGGTCTGCCGGCCAACGTCAAGGGCGACAGCGGCGCGGCGATGGCCAAGGCGGCCAAGGTGGTCGAAGCCGAGTATGTCTTCCCCTATCTGGCGCACGCGCCGATGGAGCCCCTGAACGCGGTGGTCGAGATCACGCCGCAGGGCGCGGAAATCTGGGCGGGCTCGCAGTTCCAGACCGTCGAGCAGGGCACCGCCGCGGCGATCCTCGGCCTCAAGCCGGAGCAGGTGCAGATCCACACCACCTGGGCCGGCGGCAGCTTCGGCCGCCGCGCCACCGTGACCGCCGACTACATCGCCGAAGCCGCGTCGGTGGCCAAGGCGACCGGCGGGAAATACCCGGTCCAGCTGGTCTGGACCCGCGAGGACGACATCACCGGCGGCTATTACCGCCCGATGTGGTACCAGAAGATGCGCGCCGGTCTCGACGCCAGCGGCAAGGTCGTGGCCTGGGAGCACCGCATCGTCGGCAAGTCGATCATCACCGGCACGCCATTCGAGAAGGTGATGGTCAAGGGCGGCGTCGACGCCACCTCGGTCGAGGGCGCCGCCGACATGCCCTATGCGGTTCCCAACATCCATATCGACGTGCATAACGCCACCTCGCCGGTGCCGGTGCTGTGGTGGCGCTCGGTCGGGCACAGCCAGAATGCCTATGCGGTCGAGACCTTCATCGACCGCCTGGCGCATGAGGCCAAGCAGGACCCGGTCGCCTATCGCCTGGCGCTGATGCAGGGCCAGGAACGCTCGGCGGCGGTGCTGAAGCTGGCGGCAGAGAAGGCGGGCTGGAGCAAGAAGCTGCCGGCCGGCCATGCGCGCGGCATCGCGGTGGCCGAATCCTTCGGCAGCCATGTCGCCCAGGTGGTCGAGATCAGCAAGGACAAGGACGGCAAGATCAAGGTCGACCGCGTCGTCTGCGTGGTCGATTGCGGCATCGCCGTCAATCCCGACGTGATCAAGGCGCAGATGGAAGGCGGCATCGGCTATGGGCTGGGCGCCATCCTGCGCGACGAGATCACCCTGACCGACGGCAAGGTCGACCAGACCAATTTCGACAGCTACATGCCGCTGCGGATCAGCGACATGCCGAAGATCGAAGTGCATATCGTTCCCTCGGGCGTTCATCCCAGCGGCGTCGGCGAACCCGGCGTGCCGCCGCTCGGGCCGGCGCTGGCCAACGCCGTTTTTGCCCTGACCGGCAAGGCTGTAACCGAGCTGCCGATGAGCAAGTCGGACTTGATCTGACGTATAGGGGGCGCCCGAAGACGGCAACTGACCCGTATTAGTAGGGGCTTTTGCCGTCCTTTGGAGACGTTCGATGAGTGTCAGCACCGCGCAGGTCGTTACCCTGCTGGAAAATGTCCTGTTCGAGTCCGCCACCCTGGCTCAGGCCAATGCCGCGAGCTGGGTGGCGAAATCGCAGAACATCGTTGGCGAGGGGACCGTGGCGGGGCTGGCTTTGGCGATGGCGCAAAGCCCCGAGGCGACCATCGTCCAGCAGGTCGTGCGTTATTACGAGGGCGCTCTCGGCCGCGCGCCCGGCGGCACCGAGATCCTGTATTACGTCAATATCGTCGAAACGGGACTGACCTCCGCGCAGATCGCCCAGGGCGCCAGCGCGGTGCCTCAGTCCTCGTGGAACATCATCGCCGCCGATTTCGCCAATTCGCCCGAATTCCAGACCATTTCCGGCAGTTCCGACGTGGTCACGGCGCTTTATCTCAACATTCTCGGCCGCACGCCGGCCGCGTCCGAAGCGGCGTTCTACCAGAACCAGATTTCCCAGGGTTACACGCCCTCGCTGCTGGTTCAGGAATTCACCAATTCGCCGGAATATCAGACCCAGGTTGGCGGTGATATCACCGGTGCCCTGGCCGCCTACGGCTCGCAAGTCGCCAATGGCACGACGCCTTCCGTCATTCCGCTGAGCAGCACCGCGCACGTCACCACCGTCAATCTCGGCAGCGCCGCCCTGACGGTGACCGGCGGATTGCTGACCCAGGAAATCATCGTGCTGGGGACGGCTGCTACGGCAGGGCAGTCGGCGGTTACCGCAGTTGCCGGTGTCATTGGCGTAGCCGGCGTCACCGCCGCCACCGGTGTGCAGGGAGTGACTGCCGTTACGGCCGTTACGCCGGTGGCCGGACAGGCCGCCGTTACGGCAGCCTCGGACGGAGCGGTGACCGTCAATGACAACGCCTTCGCGTCGGGCGGCCCCGGTACGGTGACGACGGTCAATCTGGCCAATACCGGCGCCGGTTCGATCATCAACGACAATGCCCTGACCACCCTCGATCTGACGGGCACCGCCGGCAGCGTGACGATCAACAACAATACGTCCGGCCCGCTGACGCTGAATCTCTCGGTGAACGGGCTGTTGGCGATCAGCAACGCCATTACCGATACCAACAAGGAGGTCACGACCCTCAACGTCTCGGCCATCACGGCGGACTCGACGCTGCAGGCTTTCGTGGATTCCAACCTGACGACGCTCAATGTCTCAGGCACCAATCAGCTGACCCTGGAGACGATCAACAGCTCGCTGACGGCTCTGAACGTTACCGGCGGCGCCAGCTTCAGCGACGGCGCCACCGCGCATGGAACCGGCCTGGCCGCCTTGGGCGCCGCCTTGACCATCGCCGACAGTTCGACCGGCACTTTCACGGCGGCGCTGGACGACACGAAGCAGAGCTTTACCTCGAGCGGAGCCGGCGCCGACATCATCATGGTCAGCGCCCTCACCGACGCTACCAAGACCTTCACCGCCGGCAGTTCGACGGCTAATGAAATCGTGTTCGAAGGGGGCGCTTATGCGCTGACCTCGGCCTCGAAGGGCATGTTCGTCAATTTCCAGATCGTCGGCGTCGCCGCCAATGTCACCGGCACCGTGGATCTCTCGGTGATCGATCCGACCGCCACAGGCCTCGAAGTGAGGGGGGCGGGGACCATCACCTTCTCCAATTCGGCGGCCACCGCGCTGACCCTCGACACCACCACGAGCGGCGCCTCGGTGACGATCAAGAATGCCGACAGCACCGGCGCCAGCGACAGCCTGGCCGTCGCCATGTCCTCGGCGGTCAACAGCCTCACCCTGCAGGATGCGAAGGGCGTCGGCATCGGCACGCTTTCGATCACGAACAATCTTCTCGCCAGCGAGACGGATGTCACCCCCGCCCATACGATCACCACGTTGACCGATAATGGCCTGTCCACGCTCAATGTCGCCGGCACCGCGGGCCTGACGATCACGACGCTGAGCTCGTCCGGCACGGCGACCAGCCTGACGCTCAATAACGGCTCGACCGATGGCTATGGCCTGACCATCGGTACGCTTTCCTCTGGCGCCTCGCTGACCACCCTGGCCTTCGCGGGGGCCGGCGTGACGACGGTCAGCTCGCTGACCGCGGTCACGACCACGCTCAGCATCTCGAACAGCGGCAAGACACTCGACCATGTCGGCACGATCACCGACGCCAGCCTGACCTCGCTGACCTTGGCCGACAATGTGGCCCTCGGCCAGGCGGCAACCGCTCTGACCACCAACGGCTTGCAGGATGCCGCAACCACCGGCGTCACCGTGGCGGGCAGCGCGGATAATGCCCATGTCACGGTCAATTTGACCCAGGGCGCCGCCAAGGGCGCCACCGACACCATCACGCTGGGCAACGGCAATAATGTGGTGGTCGACGCCAGCACCGCCGGCACGGTCTCGGTCTCGTTGGGCAGCGGGGCCAATTTGGTCGAGCTGGGCGGCGCTTCGCTCGATACCACGGGGGTCTACACCGTGACCCTGGCGGCGCGCACCGCCACGCCGCCCAACGCCATCGTCATCGGCGCCGCCGGCACCAATTACGCCAGCGCGCCCAATCTCACCGTCACCGGGGCCACCAAGGGCGACGTCATCGCCTTCGGTAACGACGTCCTGTCGTCGGCGTCGACCCTGACCGCGACCACCCTGACCTCGGCCACCAGCGTTGCGGGCGCCATCGCCGTGCTCGAAGCGGCGGCTACCAGCGCTCACAAGGTCGTCTACGGCGTTTATGGCGGCAACACCTACATCGTCGAAACGGCCACCGGCACCCTGAGCGGAACCGATACCACGGTGGTGGAGCTGATCGGGGCCCAGACTCTGACCGCGTCGTCCGGCTATGTCACCGTCGGCACCACGGCGTCGACCTTTACCGGCGGCGGCCTGGGCGGCGCCAGCTTCGGTATTCCGGCCGGCACCGTCACCAATCTCACCCTGGCAGCGGGCACCAATGTGGTCACCCTGACGGGCCCTTCCGCCGGCGTCACCGACACCTTTGTCAGTCTTGCTGCCACGACCGGCCTTACCGTCAATTATCAAGCTACCAGCGGCACCGACACCATCCAGATGTCCGGCATCGACAGCAATATCAACAGCCTGATCATCAATGACACGTCGACCGCCAGCGCCGGCCTCACCATCGGTTCCTTCACGGACGACGGACTGACCTCGGTGACTTACAACAACAGCGCGGCGACCGGCGCGGTCATGACACAATCCGCCCTGACCAGTTCCAGCCTTAATACCATCAATCTGACGGGCGGCGTGTCCGGCCAGGCCACCAACGTCTATTTCATCTCGGCGACCCTCACGACCGCGGGAGCGGTTACCGTCAATGACAGCAATATCGGCACCGGCACCACGACGATGGGTCTGACTCTGAGCGGTGGGCCGAGCGTGCTGACCCTCAACATGACCGGCGCCGACACTTTGGCGACCGGGGCCTTGACCGACAACAACCTGACCACCCTCAATTTGAAGGGCAGCGGGACCGGCAAGATCAATGTCGGCGCCTTGAGCGATTCTTTATCCGGCACCTTCACCGTCAACGACACCAGCACCTCTTCCAGCGCGTCGGTAATCGTGCTGACCGGTCTGTCGGCAGCCACGACGCTGGCGGTGAACAGCAGTTCGGCGGGCAGCCTGACCGACAGTTCCACCTATTCGGACTCGGCCCTGGCCACCCTGGCCCTGGCCAATACCGGCGCTGGCGCCATGACCATCGGCGGCGGCGGCATCAGTACAGCAGCCCTGACGACGGTCACCATCACAGGCAGCGGTACCGGCTCCATCACCGCCGGCACCCTGAATGACACGAACAGCGCCGCCCTGACCATCACCGACAGCAGCACCTCGACCGGCCTCGTCACACTGCCTTTGACCGGTGTCTCGGCGACCACGAAAATTACCATCGCCGACAGCGCTACCGGCAGCCTGTCCCTCGGCACGATCACGGATTCCGCTCTGACGACCCTGGCCCTGACCAACAGCGGTGCCGGCACCCTGACGCTCGGCACCATCCATGCCGATGCGATGACCAGCTTCACCTTCGGCGCTTCGGGCACTGGCGGGATTTCTCTGGGAGCCATCACCGACGCGGTGGCGGGTGCGCTCACTATTACAGACTCGTCGACCAGCACGACCGCCACATCGCTGTCGATCGCCTCGCTGCCCAATGCCACGGCCCTGACGGTCGCGGATAGCTCCGCCGGTGCGCTGACAGTCGGCGGCTTTACCGCCGCCGCGGCCACGCTGACCCTCAACAACACCGGCTCGGCGGCGCTGACCGCCAGCGGCATCACCGACAGCGCCGCGGCCCTGACCCTGGCGATCACCGGCAGTGGCACCGGCACTGAAGCGATTACCCTGGTGGCCACCGGTGCCACGTCCCTGACCATCACCGATGCCAGCACTTCGACCGGTGCAGCCACTGTGACGCCGACCATGACCGGCGGTGCCGCCAGCCTGACGGTGACCGACAGCGCCGCGGGCACGCTGACCATCGGCGCGGTGAGCGATGCCAATCTGACACAGGCGTCTCTGACCAATACCGGAAACGGCGTGCTTACTCTGAGCGGCATCACCGGCGCCACCGCGCTCGATGCGCTGACTTTCTCGGGCAGCGGCTCTATCGTGACGGCCGTGACCACCACCGCCTCCAGCGGGACCATCAGCCTTACCGACACCGACAGCGGCACGGTTACGCTGAGTTCGCTTAGTGTCGGCACCACGGCAACCGATACCGGCGACCTGACGATCAGCGGTTCCGCCGGGAACCTGACCGTTACCAGCGGCACCGCCTATGTGACCGGGATCGGGCTCAGCAACAGCGGTTCCGGCCTGATCAATGCCACGCTGACCGATCCCGATACCGGCGCCCTTACCGTCACGGTGTCCGGTTCGGGGCGGACCCAGCTGAACCTTACCCACACGACGGGCGCGACCACGCTGACCCAGAGCGGGTCCGGCAATCTCACTCTGACGCTAACCGACAGCGGCAGCGGCGATACCATCACGCTGGGCGGCGGTTCCGACACGATCACGCTGGCGAGCGGCCGTGCTACCGGCGATACCTTCGTGTTCTCGGTGGGGCCGGCCTCGGCCCTGACGGTCAGCCCTGTCACCGCCGATATCTTTCATAATTTCCTGACCGATACCGCCACGGTGCAAGGGGATACCCTGTCGATCGGGCTCAGCAGCACCAACATCCTGAGCAGCGCCGACGCCAGCAATCTGTGGACCATCGGCGCCAACGGCATGATGACCAAAGCCGGCGCCTCGGTGCTGAACTTCATCTCGTTCGTGCAGACGCTTACCCAGGCTCAGGGAGTCAGCGGCGTAAGCGGCGTCGCCGGCTTCTATGACGGCACCAACAGCTGGATCGCCTATAACGACCATGGCGGCCATGTGTCGGTGATCGAGATCGCGGGCGTTCAGATCTCGGGCATCGAATCCGGCACGCTGGGCGCCGGATTCGTGCATATCACGTAAGAGGGCCGTCGGACTGGCGCGCCTGCAGGTGCGCCGGCCACAGCTCCTGCAGCGTGTCCAGCGGCTCGCCGCGCAGATGGAGCATCAGCAAGTCGATCAGCCGGCGGCCGGCGGCCCGCACGCGGAAGCCGCCGGTGGTCAGGGCCGGCTCGATCTGCCCCGAGAACGGCATGTCGCCATATCCCACCACCGAGATGTCCCGCCCAGGCTGCTTGCCGAGCTGGCGTACGGCCTTCATCGCGCTCATCGCCAGCGGGTCGCTGTCGCACAGCAGGGCGGTGATCCGAGGGTGCGTTTTCAGTAATTCGGCGATCGGTTCGGCAGCGGAGTCGCCGGACGGATCGGCCGTCAGTTCGAGCGCCGGATCGAGCGGCAGTCCCGCTTCGGCCAGCGCTTTGCGATAGCCGGTGCGCCGATAGGCCGAGAAGGTGAAAGAAGGCGGCGTCCCGACATGGGCTATCTGCTTGTGGCCGAATCCGATCAGGCGGCGGCCGGCGGCCAAAGCGGCGGCGTGGCTGTCGACATCGAGCCAGGGATGGCGGTCCGATTGCGGCGTGCGCCCGAAGGTGACGAAGGGAAACCGGCGTTCCAGCAGGTAATCGACGCGCTCATCGGCCTGGCGGATGCGCGAGATGACGATGCCGTCGACCCTGCGCCCTTCGACCAGGCGCTTGATCGCGGTCACTTCGTCGCCATGGGGCGGCGGTACGGTGACGATCAGGTCGAGGCCGGCTTCGGCTACCCGTTCCGCGATGCCGCCGACCAGTTCCGCCTGGAAGGAATGCTCGAACGGGGTCGGGCCGTGCGGCAGCACGATGCCGAACGCGCCGCTTTTGCCCGAGCGCAGTTTCAGCGCGGTGGCGGCGGGAATGTAGCCGGCCTCGTCGGCCGCTTTGCGGACCCGTTCGCGGGTTTGCACGCTGATGTCGGAATGTCCGGCCAGGGCGCGCGAGACCGTTGCCTTGGACAGGCTCAGATGCGCTGCCAACTCTTTGAGATTCATTGTTTTATTGTTCAGCCCAGCATGAATTTGAGAATGAAGACGGCATCCGCCAGGGCCATGACGAGAGTCGGCGTGATGGTCAGCGTGTAGCCGGCGGTGCGGCTTTTCGGATTCTTGATATAGGTGACCGCATAGAGGACCCGGCCGATCGACCAGACCAGGCCGCCCAGACCGGCATAGAGCTCGCCCACCCACACGGCGCACAGCCACAGAGCGGGCAGCATGAGGACCAACTGCTCCAGCGTGTTCATCTGGACGCGGAAGACGCGTTCGAAGTCCGCGTTGCCGGTGCAGGCCGGTGCCGCGACCCCATAACGGGTGCGGGCGCGCGAGACCAGCGCCGTGGTCCAGAAGAAGACGGCGAGGGCGAGCAGCGTGGCCAAAGCACTGTAAGGATGGGGTACCATCGAATAAACTCCCTGGAGCACGCAGGCGATCCTGAGCGCATTATTCCTATAATTGTTACACGCTATCAACGGCCTAGTTGGATAATAAGGAAGATGAAATGAAGACGAAGCTGTTGTGGATCGGGCTGGGCGCCGTCGGCGTGCTGGTTGCCGCCGGTGCCGCGGTGCTGCGCTTCACCCCGGCGGGCGCGTTCGCCGCCAACGCCCCCGCCGTCGGCGCGGGCTATGCGGCGGAACAGATGTGCGGCGGCGTGTTCGTGATGGGCCGCGATCCTGACCAGGTGCTGGCCGACGACATCCTGCCGGTCAATCCGCTGCTGAAATATGCCGAGGTCCGGGTCGAGCGCTCGGATGCCAAGATCACCGCCAAGCTGTTCCATCTGTCGACCAAGACCGCCCTGTTCCGTCCGGGCCTCGGCTGCACGCTGGTCGGTTCCGGGGGCGAAGACGCTCTGAAGGCCCAGGCCAAGGGCGTGGTGCCGATGGAAATGCGCGACCGCCCGGCGCCCTGGCCGGCCGGCGATCTGGTGGAGACCCATGAAAGCCCTGCATTGGCCAAAGCCCTCGACGCGGCTTTCGCCCAAGGGGCCGGCACCCGCGCGCTGCTGGTGGTGCAGGACGGACGGATCGTGGCAGAGCGCTATGCGCCGGGCTTTTCGAAAGACACCCGCTTCCCCGGCTGGTCGATGGCGAAAAGCGTCACCTCGGCGCTGATCGGCACCCTGGCGGCACAAGGCAAGGCCGATCTCGACGCCCCGGCGCCGGTGCCGGAATGGGCTGAGACCCGCGACGGGCGCAAGACCATCACGCTCCGTCAATTGATGACGATGAGCAGCGGGCTGCATTTCACCGAGACCTATCTGCCCGGCGACGACATCACCGCGATGCTGTATCGCCGCGACGATATGGGAGCCTATGCCGCCAGCCGCCCTCTCGACCATCGCCCCGGCGCGGAATGGAGCTATTCTTCGGGCACCACCGACATCGTCAGTCGTCTGCTCTTCACGGCGGCGGGCGGCACGACGGCGGGCGCTTATAATTACATGCGGACCCATCTGTTCGAACCGGCCGGCATGACCAGCGCGGTCTTCGCTCCCGACGCCAGCGGCAGTCCGGTGGGAAGCTCCTATCTCTACATGACGGCGCGCGACTGGGCCCGGTTCGGACAGCTTTATCTGAGCGAGGGGCAGGTCGGCTGGCAGAGGCTGTTCACCAAGGATTGGGCGGCGCAATCCCGTCGTCCCGCCACCTTGGCCGACGGGCGGCATGTGGCCTATGGGTTGCAGTTCTGGCTCAATAGCGACGGGACCGAGGGGGCGAAACTGCGCCTGCCGGATTGCCCCGCCGATCTGTTCATGGCGGAGGGCCATGACGGCCAGGTCGTCGCCATCATCCCCTCGGAACGCGCCGTCCTGGTCAGGCTCGGCCTGACCACCGAAGAGGGGCGGTTCGACACGAATCAGCGCTTCGTCACTATTCTCGACGCTCTGCGGGCGGGCTCCTGAACGATGCGGCGATGCAACTTGTGCGTGATGAAATAATAAAATTTACATAGTTGTTTCAATTTTTGCGTTGTAGGATTGCCCTCATAACCGCAATCCCCCTGGGTCAGCATGATCGACGCCACGCCGCTCACCAGCCGCTACAAGCTCCTCCGCGAAATCGACCTCTATCAGATCGGCAGCGAGGATCAGGCGACATTCCAGCAGATCGAGATGGACCGCATCTACGAGAAGCTGGTCGGCATGTCGATCCTGACCACCGCCGACGCGCTGGATAAGCTGGCCTTCGCCGATTATTGCCTGACCGAGGAACAAGATTTCAAGGAAGCGTCGAACCTGATCCGCCAGGTTTTCGCCGCCTTGCTGATCTCGCTGCGCAACGCGCGTGCCGCCGAGGAAGCCTACGAAGAATTGCCCAGCCTCCCCGAAGAAAAGAGAAGGGCCGCTCTCGGCGAATGACGAGAGCGGCCCTGGTTTTCTAGCGGCTTTTACTCCGCCGGATGCGCCGGCGGTTCCACGCCTTCCGCATCCCTCGGCGTCACCAGCCGGCTGAACTTCGGCACCAGCCATTGCTGGATGTCGTCGATGATGGTGAAGGCGACCGGCACGAACACCAGCGACAGCAGGGTCGAGGCGATCAGCCCGCCGATCACCGCCACCGCCATCGGCTGGCGGAACTCGGCCTGGTTGCCCAGCCCGATGGCGATCGGCAGCATGCCGGCCACCATGGCGATGGTGGTCATGATGATCGGCCGGGCACGCTTGGCGCCGGCGTCGATCAGGGCGTCGAAGCGCGACATGCCATGCTCGCGCTGGGCCATGATCGCGTACTCGACCAGCAGGATCGAGTTCTTGGTGACGATACCCATCAGCATGATGATGCCGATCAGCGCCGGCATCGACAGCGACAGATGGCAGGCCAGCAGGGCCGCGAAAGCGCCGCCGAACGACAGCGGGATGGCGGTCATGATGGTGAAGGGCTGGAAGAAGTTGCGGAACAGCAGGATCAGCACCGCGATGTTCAGCAGGATACCGGTCACCAGCGCCACGGCGAAGCCGACGAACATGATCTGCATCTGTTCGGACGTGCCGTAATTGGGGCGGCTGATGCCGGCAGGCAGCTCCTGCAGCGCCGGCAGCTTGTTGATCTCCTTCATCGCGTCGCCCAGATCCTTGCCGTGCAGATCGGCCTCGACCGCCACCTTGCGGGCGCGGTCGAAGCGGTCGATCTCGGCGGTCGAGGACCCCATGCCGATCTCGGCCACCGCGGTCAGCGGCAGCAGCGAGCCCGACGCGGTACGGACCCGCAGGTTCGAGATGATGTCCAGATCGTCGCGGTACTTCTGGTCGACTTGCACCCGGATCGGCACCTGGCGGTCGGACAGGTTGAACTTGGCCGCGGTGGTGTCGATGTCGCCGATGGTGCCGATGCGGGCGACCTGGGCGATCGAGGACACCGACACGCCCTGCTCGGCGGCGAGGTCGAGGCGCGGCTTGATCAGGATCTCGGGGCGCTGCTGGGCCGCCGTCGTGGTGACGTTGCTCAGGAAGTCGAGGCCCTGCATCTGCTTGCGCAATTCGTTGGCGGTGTTTTCCAGCAGCTCGTCGTCATTCGAGGTCAGCAGGATGCTGACGTCGTGGTCCGACCACCCGTCTATCGCGTTGAAGCCGACCTTGGCGCCGGGGAGCTTCTTGAACTCCTTGTCCATCTCGGCTTCGAAGCTCTTGCGGTCCATGCGCTTGTCGCGGTCGGTCAGGATCACCCATATACGGCCCAGCTGCACCTTGTTGTCGCGCCCGGCGCGGGTCCACACCGTCTGGACCTCGGGGCGGGCCTTCAGCAGGTTGGTGATCCGCTGATTCATGGCGTCGGTGTCCTGCAGCGTCACGCCGGCCGGCAGCTCGTACTGGATCAGCGAGAAGCCGTTATCCTCGTAGGGCGTGAAGCCCGACGGCAGCAGCGCCGCCATGCCGATCGACACGCAGAAGAACAGGAAGCCGAACAGGATGGTCCAGCGGCGATGGCCGAGGCCCCAGCGCAGCAGGCCGAGATAGGTGTCCATCCATTTCGGCTTGTCGTGTTCGACATGCTGGACCGGCTTCAGCATATAGGCGGCCATCAGCGGCGTGATCAGGCGGGCGACCAGCAGCGAGAACAGCACGGCCACCGCGACGGTGATGCCGAACGAGCGGAAATACTGGCCCGGAATGCCCGGCATGAAGGACACCGGCACGAACACGGCGACGATGGTCATGGTGGTGGCGACCACCGCCAGGCCGATCTCGTCGGCGGCCTCGATGGCGGCCTGATAGGGGCGCTTGCCCATGCGGATATGGCGGACGATGTTCTCGATTTCCACGATCGCATCGTCGACCAGGATGCCGACCACCAGGGCCAGGGCCAGCATGGTGACGCTGTTGAGCGTGAAGCCCAGCCATTTCATGATCAGGAAGGTCGGAATGGTCGATAGCGGCATCGCCACCGAGGAAATGAAGGTGGCGCGCGCATCGCGCAGGAACCACCACACCACGCCCACCGCCAGCACGGTGCCCAGTACCAGCGCTTCGATCGAGGCCCAGTAGCTTTCCTTGGTGAATTTGACGAAATCCAGCACCAGCTTGAACTGGATGTCGGGATATTCCTTGTGCAGCTTGTCCAGCGTCTCCTGCACGCCCTTGGCCACGGTCACTTCCGAGGATTGCGGCGCGCGCAGGATGCCGAAGCCGAGCGATTCGACATTGTCGAGGCGCGAGATCAGCCGCTGTTCGGCGGCGCCGTCGACCACGTCGCCCAAGGATCGCAGCGGCACCTTGGCGCCGTTCGGCAGCGAGATCTGGGTGTCGGCCAGCGCTTCGACGCTGCGCGCCGAGCCCAGGGTGCGGATCGCCTGCTCGCCCGAGCCGACATTGCCGCGGCCGCCGGGCACGTCGATATTGAGGGTGCGCATCTGGTTGTTGACCTCGTCGGCGGTGATGCCGGCGGCGGCCAGACGGGTCGGGTTCAGATTGATGCGGATTTCACGGTCCTGGCCGCCCATGCGCTCGATCTCGCCGACGCCATTGACGTGCGACAGGGCGCGGCTCAGCTCATTGTCGACGAACCAGGTGAGTTCGGCGATCGAGCGCTTGGACGAGGTGATGTTGTAGATCTGGATCTCGCCGCCCGACGTGTCGCGGCGGATCACCTGCGGTTCGTAGATGTCCTGCGGCAGGTCCGGACGGATGCGGGCCACCGCGTCGCGCACGTCGCTGGTGGCGCGGTCGGTGTTATAGCCGATCTTGAATTCGAGGAAGGTCGTCGACAGGCCGTCGACCACGGTCGAGTTGATATGGTCCAGCCCCTGGATGGTGCCGACCGCCGTCTCGATCTTCTTGGTGACCTGGGTTTCCAGTTCGGTCGGGGCGGCGCCCGGCCGCGACACGCTGATCGAGACGACCGGGAAGTCGATGTCGGGATTCTGGGTGATGTCGGTGCCGATATAGGAGGCGATGCCGGCGAACATCAGCACGATGAACAGCACGACCGGCGGGATCGGATGGCGGATCGCCGTGCTCGAGATATTAAATCTGGCCATGGCTCACCTCAGTAGCGGGCGGGAGCGGCGGCAGCGGGACTGCCGCTGCCTTCGGCGGTATCGGGGGCGACGGTGACGTGGTCGCCTTCCTTGAGATAGCCGGCGCCGCGCACGACGACCGTATCCCCGGTGGCGACCCCCGACATCACCGCGACCGTCCCGGCGCCGCGCGGGCCCAGCGTCACTTGATGCAGCGAGGCCTTGCCGTCGCCGTCGACGGTGACCAGGGCCGGCTTGCCGTCCATGTAGATCACGGCCTTTTCCGGAACCACCGGGGCGACGGTCTGGGCCAGCGCCACCTTGCCGGTGACATACATGCCGGGCCGCAGGCCCGAACCCTTGTCGACGTCGATGCGGACGCGCCCGATGCGGGTCTTCACATCCACCGTCGGTTCGATCACGCGCACGGTGCCGATCGCCGACAGGCCGTTGGCGGCGCCGTCGACCGACAGATTGACGGTCTGGCCGGTCTTGATCATGGCCAGATCGGCTTCGGGCAGTTCGGCGACCAGTTCGATGCGGTCGTCGCGCAGCAGGCGGAACAGCTCGGCGCCGCCGGCCGAGAACACGGCGCCGACGCGGGCGGTGCGGCTGGAGATGGTGCCGTCGGCCGGCGAGCGGATTTCGGCCTGGCGCAGCTTGGCTTCGGCCAGGGCGACATTGGCCTGGGCGACGCCGACGCGGGCTTCCATGGTGGCGGCGATGGCGCGGCGGTTGTCATGGTCCTGGCCGCTCATCCAGCCACTCTTGACCAGCTCGTCGGCGCGCTTGGCATTGGCGCGCGCCTCGACGGCGTTGGCTTCGGCTTCGTTGAGCGAGGCCTGGGCCTGCTGCAGCTGGGCCTTCAGGACGGAATTGTTGAAACGGACCAGCACCTGGCCCTGTTTGACGCGGTCGCCGATATCGACCAGCACGTCCGAAATGGCCAGGCCTTCGGTCTCGGTGCCGATCGGCAGCTCGTCGCGGGCGGCCAGCGAGCCGGTGATCATCAGGGTGCGCGGCACGGTGCCGTTCTGAACCGGGGCGGCGGTGACGGTCAGGGCCGTGGCCGGCTTGGCCGCTGCGACGGGGGCGGCGGGGGCGTTCGGCTTGAGGGCGACGTAAGCTCCGCCACCGGCGACGGCCAGGCCCAGCAGGCCGGCGATCCACCAGCGCCGGCGCCGCAGCCAGCTCTTCCGGGCGCGGGTCTCGCCCCGCGCCGGAAAGTCCTTCTGCCACTCGCTTTGAAGGGTGGTCATGTTCATCTTCGTTCCCCTATGCCGTCCCGGACCCCGGGACGTGTTAGCCCTGAACCACCACTTCTTCGATCTGATCGCTGACCAGCGTGGGCTGGGCGAAATGACCGAAAGCCGTCGTAACCGAGCCGAAGATCATGGTGACGACCAACAGGCTGGCGAAGAAGATCGCGGCATTGGTGCTGCGATCGAGGCTGCGATACTGAGACATGGTGACTTCCTTCGCGATCTAGTGGTGTGGCGCTGTGCCTCACCTGGATACCGACCTCTATTTCACGAAGCGTGCCAACTCTTGAAGATCGCAGAATTCCTTAGCTTTGTGGCGATGTTGTGACGGCTTTTGCTACATTTTGGCCAAAGTTGCTACACTCATTTGGCGACTTTCGTTAAACGGTGTTCGTCTGTCGACGAACTGCATTATTTATGCCCCTCAGGCGCCGGGCGGGCGCTAGGGCGCCCTGGGCTATCGCGCCAAGCTATACCGACTCAGCACCGCGGCTGTCGGCAGCGCGGCGGACGCTAGCGTCCGTGGAACGATTTCAGGAAATCGTTCCATCCTGGGCTCTTCTGGCCCAAAAATTCATTGAAGATTGACGGTTCGGGACGCCTACAATAGGGTCCGTCTCTTTCCCGCAATTCTTTCGTTCTTCAATTCAAGGGCGCTCATGATCGAAATCGAAGGCCTGCAGAAGAGCTTCGCGCGCGAGGGCGTGGCGACCGCGGTGCTGCAGGATCTGTCCCTGTCGGTGAAAAAGGGCGAGATCTTCGGCATCATCGGCCGCTCCGGCGCCGGCAAGAGCACGCTGATCCGCTGCATCAACCTGCTGGAACGCCCCACCGCCGGCCGCGTCGTCGTCGACGGCCAGGATATCACGGCTCTGTCGGGTGCGGCGCTGCGCGATGCGCGGCGGCGCATCGGCATGATCTTCCAGCACTTCAACCTGCTGTCGTCGCGCACCGTGTTCGACAATGTCGCCTTCCCGCTCGAACTGGCCGGCATGAGCAAAAGCCAGATCGAGGCCGAGGTTCTGCCGCTGCTCGATCTGGTCGGGCTGGCGGAAAAGCGCAGCGCCTATCCGGCGCAATTGTCGGGCGGCCAGAAGCAGCGCGTCGCCATCGCCCGCGCTTTGGCGTCCAAGCCCGCCGTGCTGCTGTGCGACGAGGCGACCTCGGCGCTCGACCCGGAGACGACGCAGTCGATCCTGGCGCTGCTCAAGGACATCAACCAGAAGCTCGACCTCACGATCCTGCTGATCACCCACGAAATGCCGGTGATCAAGGCGATCTGCGACAAGGTCGCGGTGCTGGACAAGGGCGTGGTGGTCGAGCAGGGGCCGGTGTTCGACATCTTCACCGCCCCCAAGGCACCCGTGACCAAGCTGATGGTGCACGACCTGATCGACCGCGATCTGCCCGATTGGTTGGCCAAGAAGATGGCCGAGTACGAGGGCGGTCCCGGCAATCCGATCCTGCGCATCACCTTCTCGGGCCCGCACGCCAACGAGCCGGTGATCGCCGATCTGGTCAAGCGCTTCGACGTGTCGCTGAACATTTTCCAGGCCAATGTCGACTACATCAAAGGTCTGCCCTTCGGCATCATAATCGTCGAGGCGGTCGGGCGCCCGGAGGCGATCGAAGCGGCCATCGCCTATGTCCATTCCCAAGATCTGAAAGCGGAGGTACTCGGCCATGTCGTCGATGATGACCGGGCTGTTGCTTGACGGCCTGTGGGAAACCCTTTGGATGGTCGGGGTCTCCAGCGTGCTGGCGGCGATCGGCGGCGTTCCGATCGGCATCATCCTGGTGATCACCGGGCGTGGCCATATCTGGCCGAACCCGGCGGTACACCGTGTCCTTGGCGCGGCGGTCAACGCCTTCCGCTCGACCCCGTTCATCATCCTGATGATCGCCATCATTCCGCTGACCCGCCTGCTGGTCGGCACCTCGATCGGCACCACCGCGGCCATCGTGCCGCTGACGGTCGCCGCCGTGCCTTTCGTGGCGCGCCTGGCCGAAAGCAGCCTGCGTGAGGTCGATCCCGGCCTGATCGAAGCGGCCCAGGCGATGGGCGCCTCGCCCTGGCAGATCGTCGCCAAGGTATTGGTTCCGGAAGCCTGGCCGGGCATCGTCGCCGGCATCACCATCACCCTGGTCAATCTGGTCGGCTATTCGGCCATGGCCGGTGCGGTCGGCGGCGGCGGTTTGGGCGATCTCGGCATCCGCTATGGCTATCAGCGCTTTCAGCCTGAGGTGATGATCGCCGTGGTGATCGTGCTGATCCTGATGGTGCAGGCCATCCAGAGCGCGGGGGACCGCCTGTCGGCGCGCTTGAACAAGAGACTGATCCGCATGCGGGGGGAAAGCGAATGAACAAGGGGTTGCGTCTGCTCGGTCTGGCCATGGTGCTGCTGGCGGCATTGCCGGCGGCGGCGGAGAATTTCGCCGCCATCAAGCAGCGCGGCGTGCTGCGGATAGGCTGTGAAGGCACTTATTCGCCCTTCTGCTATCAGGACGAACAGGGCACCCTCGTCGGGTTCGACGTCGATGTGGCCAAGGCGGTCGCCGGCAAGATCGGCCTGAAGGCGGAATTCACCCCCTCCAAGTGGGAAGGCATCCTGGCGGCGCTGGATACAGGCCGCTTCGACGTGATCTTCAATCAGGTCACCATCTCGGACGAGCGCAAGAAGGTCTACGACTTCTCGCAGCCTTATACCTTCTCGGGCCTGCAGATCCTGGTGCGCAAGGATCACGTCAAGGACATCAAGGGCCCCGACGATCTGGCCGGCAAAAAGGTCGGCGTGCTGCTCGGCACCAATCACGAGCAGTGGCTGCGCGAGCACACCAAGGCCGATATCCGCACCTATGAGGACGATGCCAGCCGCAACCAGGACCTGCTGGTCGGGCGTATCGACGCCATCCTCAATGACCGGCTGATCGTCGGCGCCGCCGAGAAGATCTATGGCGGCAACATCCTCCCCACCGGTCCGCTGCTGTACGAGACCCGCCAGGCGGCGGCGATCAAGAAGGGCAATGCCGAACTGGTCGCGGCGATCGATCAGGCGCTGCAGGCATTGACGGCCGACGGAACCATGAAGAAGATTTCGGAGAAGTGGTTCTCCTTGGACGTGACTCACCCGTGAACCTGATCGATCCCGATTTGATGGTGAAATCGATCCCCTTCCTGCTGAAGGGGGCCGGTTACACCGTCGAGCTGAGCCTGGGCGGCATGATCTTCGGCCTGGCGTTCGGCTTCGTGATCGCGCTGATGCGCCTGTCCAGGCGCAAGCTGCTGCGCGGCATCGCCCGCACCTATGTGTCCTTCATCCGCGGGACGCCGCTGCTGGTTCAGCTGTTCGTGATCTATTACGGCCTGGCCCAGTTCGGCCTGCGCCTCGATCCGATCCCCTCGGCGCTGATCGGTTTGTCGCTGAACGTCGCGGGTTATACCGGCGAGATCCTGCGCGCCGCGATCGCCTCGATCGACAAGGGCCAATGGGAAGCCGCCAAGGCGCTGGGCCTGTCCTGGCCGCAGACCATGCGGCTGGTGATCATGCCCCAGGCCGCCCGCGTCGCCTTGCCGCCGCTGGGCAACAGTTTCATCAGCCTGGTCAAGGATACCTCGCTGGCCGCCACCATCCAGGTGCCCGAGCTGTTCCGCCAGGCCCAGCTGATCACCGCGCGCACCTTCCAGATCTTCACCATGTATTTCACCGCCGCGGTGCTCTACTGGATCATCTCGACCGCCTTGTCCTGGGTGCAGGAACGGCTGGAGAGGAGGGCCTCGGCCCATATTCGCGCCGACTAAATCGACATAAGACCTTCATTCGAAGTGCTCCGGGCCGTCGGCTATGCTCCGGCCCGGAGGATCGAGTGAACGATCGTTTTCGCCGGGCGCTGGCCCGGAGCAATCCCATCATCTTTGCGCTGGTCGCCGGCATGGCCGGGTTCAGCGCCTATTTCGCCATGTATGCCTTCCGTAAGCCCTTCACGGCGGCGACGTTCGAGGGCGTCCCGGGCTGGCATTCCGCCCTCGACTACAAGATCGCCCTGATCGTGGCCCAGGTGGCCGGCTATGCCTTGTCGAAATTCATCGGCGTGAAGGTCATTTCCGAAATCCAGCCGCGCCGCCGGACGGCGGCTTTGCTCGGACTGATCGGCATCGCCTGGCTGGCGCTGATCGCCTTCGCTTTGATCCCGGCGCCCTGGAATGTGTTCGCCCTGTTCGTCAACGGTCTACCGCTGGGGATGATCTGGGGCCTGGTCTATGGCTTCATGGAGGGGCGGCGTATCTCCGAGGTGCTGGCCTCGATGCTGTGCGCCAGCTTCATACTCTCCTCGGGTGTGGTTAAATCGGTCGGGGTCTGGCTGATGCAGGACTGGCAGGTCAGCCCGTTCTGGATGCCGGCGGCGACCGGCGCGCTGTTCCTGCCGCTGCTGCTGCTCTCGGTCTGGGTGCTGGGCCTTTTGCCGCCGCCCAGCGCGCGGGACGAAGCGGAGCGGGTGAGGCGGGCGCCGATGACAGGCGCCGACCGGATCGAGTTCCTGAAAGCCTATGCGCCCGCGCTGGCCGCGATCATCTTCGCCTATATCCTGCTGACCGCCTTCCGCGATTTCCGCGACAATTTCGCCGCCGAGATCTGGGCGGCGCTGGGCTACGGCGGCGAGGCGGCGATCTTCTCGGCCAGCGAGCTGCCGGTGGCGGTGGTTTCGCTGATCGCCATGGCGTCGGTCATCACCATTCGCGACAACCGCCGGGCTTTGATGGTGATCCATGGCATGGTTGCGGCCGGCTTCGTCCTGCTGATCGTGGCGACCCTGGCCTTCCAGGCGCATCTGATCTCGCCGCTGGTCTGGATGATCCTTTTGGGCTCGGGCCTCTATGCCGCCTACAACCCGGTCAATGCGCTGCTGTTCGACCGGCTGGTCGCCGCCAGCGGATTGGTCGCCAATGCCGGCTTCCTGATCTATCTCGCCGATTCCCTGGGCTATAGCGGCAGCGTGGCGCTGCTGCTGTGGCGCAATTTCGGCAAGGCTTCGCTGAACTGGCTGCAATTCTTCACGTTCGGCGCCTATGCGACTGGCCTGGCCGGCGCCGCCGCGACGGTGCTGGCCGCGCTCTATTGCTATCGCCGCACCGCCGACCGCGCGGTGGCGGCGTCTCTGGTAACGGAATACTGACATGGATGCTTTTCCCCGCTTGCTGGAGGATGGGGCCGCCATTGAGCTGCTCCTTGGCGGCACGCCGCGCCGTTTCCATGCGATGTGGCTGCGCGATAATGCTCAAGACCCGCAGACGCGCAGCCCGGGCAACGGGCAGAAGCTGATCACCCTGCTGGAGATCCCGTCCGACACCCGCATCGCCGAGGCCGGTTGGAGCGGGGAGAGCTTGGCGGTGCGCTTCGAGCCCGAGGGCAAGGTGATCGAGTTCGATCCCGATTGGCTGCTGGCCCGCGCTTACGACAAAGCGCCGCCGCCCGCCGCCGGCTGGACCGGCGATGCGGTTACCCGCTGGGACTCCGGCCTGTCGCTGCCGGCGGAAGACTACAGCGCCGTGGTTGCGGACAAAACGGCGCGGCTGCGCTGGCTGGAGCAGGTGCGGCGCTATGGCTTCGCCCGCCTGAGCGGGGTGCCGACAGCGCCGGGAACGGTCACCGAAGTGGCCGGCTTGTTCGGCTATGTGCGCGAAACCAACTATGGCCGCCTGTTCGACGTCCGCGCCGAGGTCAATCCCAGCAATCTGGCCTACACCAATCTCGGACTGCAGGCCCATACCGACAATCCCTATCGCGATCCGGCGCCCGGCCTGCAATTGCTGGCCTGCCTGGAAAACGGTGTCGAGGGCGGCGAGTCGGTGGTGGTCGACGGCTTCACGGTGGCGGAAAGACTGCGGGTGGAATCGCCGGAAGGCTTCGATCTGCTGTCGCGCCATTGCGCCCGCTTCGAGTATTCCGGCACCGCGGGGGTGCGGCTGCGCGCCAAGCGTCCGCTGATCGAGCTGGGCGCCGATGGCGAGCTGATCGCCATCCGCTTCAATAACCGCTCGGCCGCCGCCTTCACCGACATTCCTTACGATAGGATGGCGGCCTATTACGCGGCCTATCGGCGCATGGCGGAGCTGGTCGAGGAGCCATCTCTGGCCGTTACGTTCAAACTGGCCCCGGGCGATCTGTTCATCGTCGATAATTTGCGGGTCCTGCATGCCCGCACCGCCATCACCGGCAGCGGCAGCCGCTGGCTGCAGGGTTGCTACGCGGACCGGGACGGCCTGCTGTCGGCCCTGGCCGCGGGCGAAGAGGAAGGAACTGATCAATGAGCGATATTCTGGCCCTGATTGCCGACATCCTGGAACGGCGCGGCGCCGAATCCTATCTCGGCGAAGAGGTCACCATGGCCGAGCATATGTTCCAGACCGCGGCCCTGGCCGAGGCGGAAGGCGCCGAGGACGCGCTGGTCGTCGCCGCGCTGCTGCACGACATCGGCCACTATACCAGCGAGTTCGGCACCTATTCGCCGGACGATACGGTCGACCGCTATCACGACGCCGCCGGCGCCAAGGTGCTGGAGGGGTTCTTTCCGCCGCTGGTAACCGAGAGCGTGCGGCTGCATGTCGCCGCCAAACGATATTTGTGCGCCACCGATCCTGGGTATTACGACCGGCTTTCCGGACCTTCCCAGCACAGCCTGGCCCTGCAGGGCGGGCCGATGAGCGCCGCCGAGATCGAGCTGTTCGAATCGCTGGACTATCACCGCGAGGCGGTGCGGGTACGCCTGTGGGACGATGGCGGCAAGGTCGCCGAGGCGCGCACCATGACTTTCGAGCATTTCCGGCCCCTGCTGGAGCGGGTGGTTCTGTAGGTTTGAACAAAAACGGCCGGAGGGTTTCCCATCCGGCCGTTTCCGTTTTCAAACCCTAACGATCAGGGCTGCGGATGCAGCTCGTAATCGGTAGCGACGGTCTGGTCCTTGGCTTCACCGCGCAGGATGAAGCTCAGCACCACCGACACCACGAAATTCAGCGCACCGGCGAGAATGCCGATATAGACCGAATAGGTGGTGCCGCCGAAATTGATCGCATAGACCGGCTTCGGAGTGCCCGTCGAATAGGCCATCCAGGTGCCGACCACCATGCCGACCGCCCAGCCCGCCAGCAGCGCCCACGAATTGAAGCGGGTGCGGTAGAGGCCGAGGACGATCGCCGGGAAGGTCTGGATGATCCAGACGCCGCCCAGCAGCTGCAAATCGATGGCGAACTTGGTCTCACCCGACAGGATGAAGGCCAGCGCGCCCACCTTGACGACCAGCGACACCAGCTTGGCGACGGCGGATTCCCGCTCCGGGCTGATGTTCTTGTCGATATAGGGCTTCCAGATATTGCGGGTGAACAGGTTGGCGGCGCCGATCGACATGATCGCGGCCGGCACCAAAGCGCCGATCGCGATCGCGGCGAAGGAGAAGCCGACGAACCAATCCGGGAAGATCGCCTGGAACAGAGCCGGCACCACCTCGGTGTTGCTCTTGACCGATATGCCGGCGGCGATGCCCATATAGCCCAGCATGGCGATCAGGCCGAGCAGGATGGTGTAGGCCGGCAGCAGCATGGCGTTCTTGCGCACCACGTCACCCGACGAGGACGATAGAACGCCCGTCATGGTGTGCGGATACATGAACGCCGCCATCGCGGAGCCCAGCGCCAAAGTGGCGAAAGGAACCATCTGCGCACCCTTCAGGGTGATGCCGGTATTGCCGCCCTTGGCCGTGAAGGCGTCGGCGGCGGCCTGGAACACGTGGGCATAGCCGCCCAGCTTGAGCGGGATCACCGCCACCGCCGCGAACACCACGATATAGATCATGATGTCTTTCACGAAGGCGATCATGGCCGGCGCGCGGATACCACTCGCATAAGTGTAGAGCGCCAGGATGATGAAGGCGATGATCAGGGGAATTTCCCCCTGGATGCCTTCGCCGCCGAAGCCGAGGCCGGCGATCACCACTTGCATGCCGACCAGCTGAAGGGCGATGTAGGGCATGGTGGCCAGGATGCCGGTGAACGCCACCGCCAGGGCCAGCCAGTGATTGCCGTAACGGCCTTCGACGAAGTCGGCGCTGGTTACGTAATTGTGCTTGCGGGCGACGGCCCACAGGCGCGGCATGATGGTGAACACGATCGGATAGACGACGATCGTGTAGGGCAGGGCGAAGAACCCGTACGCGCCGGTGGCGAACACCAAGGCCGGCACGGCGATCACGGTATAGGCGGTGTAGAAATCGCCGCCCACCAGGAACCAGGTGATCCAGGTGCCGAAGCGGCGGCCGCCCAGACCCCATTCATGCAGCTGCGAGAGGTCGCCGGCTTTCCAGCGCGAGGCCATGAAGCCCAGCACCGTGACCAGCGCGAAGAACAGGATGAAGACGATCAGCGCCGTCCAGTTGATCTCGCTGCTCATGCCTTAACCCTCCGATAGACCACGTAAATGATCAGAGAGGTCAGCGGCACCCACAGGAACTGGTACCAGTAGAAGAACGGAAATCCACCAATCGACGGTTCGACGTCGTTGTAGAAAGGCACCCAGAGCAGGGCAACGAAGGGCAACAGCAGAAGCCATTGCCAATGCCCGGCCCTGCGCGACGGAGTGTCCGTCATGTTTCTCTCCCCGAGACAAAAAGACCGGCGCGAACTGTAACACGCCGGTCATCCCAGGGAAATTGCCCATCTCGGGGCTCTATACGGCTGTATAGAAGGGTTTTTTCTTTATTTTACCGGCGTTTCCGGGAAGCACAGCTCGTGCCGGGCGCGCCATTCCGGGCCGACATAATTCAGCATCAGCGAGCGGCGGATGCCCTTGATCGTGCGCTTCTCGAAGCCGTGATAGGAATTGGTGCCGGGGATGAAGATCAGCCCGCAATTGAAGTCGCCGGGGGCGGATTCATAGAACTTCATCTCGTTGTCGTAGATGTCGGTGCCCCAGGTATTGGCTTCGTCACCGGTCGACAGGAAATTCATGATGGTGATGCGCTTGGCGCCGATATCGGTATGCGGCTCCAGCCAGAAATCGCCGGTGTCGCGGCAATATTCGATGCGCAGATAGGTGCCGGTCAGGTCGATGCCGCACAGCTTCTCCCAGGCGGCGACCACGTCCGGCGACTGCATCGCTTCGGCCAGGGCCTTCATGGCCGGGTTCTTCTTCTGGCCTTCGGTGTCGAAGAACAGGCGGGTCTTGTTGTTGGCCTCGCGGCGGCCGGTGGTCAGGTCCAGGTCCGGCGGGATCTCGATTTCCATGGTGGACAGGGCCACGGCAACCTCGCCGTCCAGCATCCCGCGCGGACGCCAATGCGTGAAAGGCTGCTCGACGGGATGCGATTCGCCGATGCTGCGCAGGAGAGAGCCGGCGGTATGGGCCGTGTTCATCTAACTGTTACTCCGGAATGGACCAAGCGCTTGATGTAGGACCGGCAAGGCCGTTTGTCTAGAACTCTATGCCCGGCTGCGCCTTGATTCCCGAGCGGAACGGGTGCTTGACCATGGTCATCTCGGTGACCAGATCCGCGAAATCCATCAGCTCCTGCGGGGCGTTGCGGCCGGTGATCACCACATGGCTGTCTTCCGGCTTTTGCTTGAGCACCTCGATCACCTCCTCGACCGGCAGATAATCATAGCGCAGCACGATGTTCAGTTCGTCCAGCACCACCAGTTTCCAGTCCGGATCGAGGATGCGCGCCTTGGCGGCTTCCCAGGCTTCCCGCGCTTTGGCGATGTCGCGCTCGCGGTCCTGGGTATCCCAGGTGAAGCCCTCGCCCATCGGGCGCATTTCCATCTGCTCGGGGAATTTGTCGAACACCACCTTCTCGGCGGTCTGCATGGCGCCCTTGATGAACTGGATCAGCGCCACCTTGTAGCCATGACCCAGACTGCGGCAGATCATCCCCAGCGCCGCGGTGGTCTTGCCCTTGCCGGTGCCGGTATGGACGATCACCAGGCCCTTCCGGTCGGTCTTGTTGGCCATGATCTTGGCGCGCGCGGCCTGCTTCTTTTTCATTTTCTCGGCATGGCGGGCGGGATCGACAGTCTCTTCGGTCATTTTATTTCTCCCTCAAGCGCCGGGCGCGGCTTCCAGCCGCTGGGCTACCGCGCCAAGCTATGTTGCCTGTGTGATCGACGGTGTCGGCAGCGCGGGCGTGCACTTGCACGCCTGCAACGAATTTTCGGGAAAATTCGTTGCTCATATCACTGCCCAGTCAGTATTTCGGCCAGCATCGCGCCGGCGCTGTTGGATTTCGGACGCCACAAGCCGCGCTCGACGGCTTCGGCCAGGCGGGAAGCGGTTTCGCGCAACGCATCCGGGTTGGCGTCGCGCAGGAAGCCGCGTACTTTTTCGTCGGCCAGGAAGGCGTCGAACACCAGATCGAAATGATGGTCGCGCACCAGGCCGGTGGTGGCGGCGAAGGCGAACAAATAATCGACCGAGGCGGCGATCTCGAAGGCGCCCTTATAGCCATGGCGCATCACGCCGGCGATCCATTTCGGATTGACCAGGCGAGCCCGCACCACACGGGCGATCTCCTCGTCGAGGCTGCGGATCTTCGGCGTTTCGGGGCGCGAATGATCATTGTGATAGATCGCCGGAGCGCTGCCCTTCAGCGTTTTCACCGCGGCGAACAGCCCGCCCTCGAACTGGTAGTAATCGTCGGAATCGAGCAGATCATGCTCGCGGTTGTCCTGATTCTGCACCACCGCATCGACCTGACTCAGGCGCCGCTCCAGGCTGTGCCGCGCACCGTCGCCGTCGCGCCCGCCGCCATAGCCATAGGCGCCCCAGATCAGGAAAGCCTCGGCCAGATCCTCGGTGCGGTGCCACAGCCGCTCGTCGATCATCGCCTGCAATCCCGCCCCATACGCGCCCGGCTGTGCCCCGAACACCCGCAATTCGTCGCCCTCGGCGCGGAAGCGGGCGGCGGCGGGATTGATTTCCGGCGGTTCGTCGAGGCGCATGACGGCGGCGGCGGCCGAGGCCAGCAGATCGATCTGCTCGGCGAAGGCGTCGCGGAAGAAGCCCGAGATGCGCACGGTCACATCGACACGCGGTCGCCCCAGCACGGTGGCGGGCAGGATTTCGAATCCGGTGACGCGCCCGGTCGAATTCTCCCAGGTCGGGCGCGTGCCCATCAGCGCCAAAGCCTGGGCGATGTCGTCGCCGCCGGTGCGCATATTGGCGGTGCCCCAGGCGGTCAGAGCCATGGCCTTGGGATAGTCGCCCTGGCGCTGGAAATGCTCCTCGACCAGCAATTGCGCCGATTTCCAGCCGAGATGCCAGGCCGAGGGCGTCGGCACGGCGCGGGTATCGACCGAATAGAAATTGCGGCCGGTCGGCAGCACTTCCGGCCTTCCACGCGTCGGCGCGCCCGACGGGCCGGGCGCGACAAAGCGTCCGTCGAGGCCGCGCAGCAGCGCCGCCATCTCCTCATCGCCGCAGGCATCGACATCGGCCATCAGCCCGTCGAGCGCCTGCAGGACCGGCGCGGTGGCGGCTCCCTCGAACCGCAGGGAGCCGGAAACCAGGGCCTGAGCCAGCAATTCCAGCCGTTCGACCGTGTCGCCATTGCTGCGCCAAGGCTGATTGTCCAGCTTGGCCAGCACATCCGGCCTGGGACCTGTCCAGGGATCGGCCATCACGCAATCGAGCGGATCGAAGCCGAGATCCAGATCCTTGGCCAAAGCCCGCAGCAGCGACGCATCGCCGCCGACGCCCGCCCGGCGCGGCACGCGCAGCAGGGCGACCAGCAGATCGGCGCGCAGCCGTCCCTCCGGCGAGCCGCCGAACACATGCAGCCCGTCGCGGATCTGCAATTCCTTAAGATCGCACAGATAATTGTCGAGCGCCGCCAGCGAGCCCTCGGCATCGTCCTTGACCATGCCGCAATCGGAATCGAGCCCCACGCTGCGGGCCAGATCGAGGATGTCGTCGCGCAGCACGTCGCGCCGGCGCGGATCGAGGCCGGCCGCCAGGTAATATTCGTCGACCAGGGCTTCCAGCGCCTTGAGCGGGCCATAGCTCTCCGCGCGGGTCAGCGGCGGAGTCAGATGGTCGATGATGGCGGCGCCGATGCGGCGCTTGGCCTGGGTGCCTTCGCCGGGATCGTTGACGATGAAGGGGTAAAGCTGCGGCACCGGCCCGGCGATGGCTTTCGGGAAGCAATCGTCGGACAAAGCCAGCGCCTTGCCCGGCAGCCATTCGAGATTGCCATGCTTGCCGGCATGGATCATGGCCTGCACGCCGAAGCTCCGCCGCAGCCAGCCATAGAAAGCGAGATAGCCGTGCGGCGGCGGCAGTGCGGGGTCGTGATAGGTCGATTTGGCGTCGATATTGTAGCCGCGCGCCGGCTGCACCCCGACCACGACATTGCCGAAGCGGTGCAGCGGCAGGCGGAACCCGCCCGTTTCGGCGT
This sequence comes from Alphaproteobacteria bacterium, assembly GCA_021325215.1. Classification (GTDB taxonomy): domain Bacteria; phylum Pseudomonadota; class Alphaproteobacteria; order Rhodospirillales; family Magnetospirillaceae; genus JAJPHO01. The sequence goes on along the minus strand of JAJPHO010000183.1, from coordinate 39,306 downwards.
CGAAGAAGGGATCGGCTTCGGGCGCGCCCCAGCGTTCGCTCACCTGCGGAAGCGGCACATGATCGGCCAGCGGCAGGAACTCGCCCTGGCCGCGCCGCGCGGCGTTGGTGGTGCCGGCGCGCAGGCGGTCCATCAGGTCTTTGCCGGTCTCCGGCGCATCGCCGACATCATAGCCCGCTTCCCGCATCGCCTTCAGCATCGCCGCGGCGCTGGCCGGCGTGTCGAGGCCGACGCCATTGCCCAGGCGGCCATCGCGGTTCGGATAATTGGCCACGATCAACGCTACCCTGCGCTCGCTGGCCGGCGTACGGCGCAAGCGGGCCCAATTGGCGGCCATGTCGGCGGCGAAGGCGATACCGGCCGGATCGGGATCATGCCCGACCAGCGGGCATTCCGTCGCCGCATCGAAGCGGGCTTCGGCTTTGAAGGCGACGGCGCCGGCGAACAGGCGGCCATCCACTTCGGGCAGGGCGACGTTCATGGCCAGATCGCGGGCCGACAATCCCCGGCTGCTCCGCTCCCACGCCTCGCGGGTGGTCGCGGCAAACACCAGCTGCAGGACAGGCGCGCCGGCTTCGGCCAGCGGCCCGCCGCCGGCCCGGGCGCCCGGCGCCGAGGTGGCGAAGCCTGTCGCGTTGAGGATCACGTCCGGTTTCGTTTCGGAAAACAAATGTCCGAGCAGCGTGATGGCGAACGGGTTCTTGAGACTGTGCAGATGGATGGGCAGGGGGTTGAGTCCGCGCTCCCGCAGCGCCTCGATCATGGCATCGACCGCCTGGGTGCCGCCCGAGGCGACCAAAGCGCGATAGAACAGCAGCGCGGCGACTGGCGCTTCAGGAACCCAGTGATTCCTTAGATTTTCTAACGTTACCGAACGGTCGTTCGGCCAGTGCAGCCCGGCTTCCAGCAGCGGCGCCGGCTCGCGCCAGGTCTCTCCGCCCAGGCCGGCGAGGGCCGCGCCATAGGCCAGCAGCTGTCCGGCATTGTCGATGCCGCCATGATGCAGATAGAGGCCGACGCGCTCGCGCACATCGGGGGAGACCGTGGAGAGGGCGATGCCGTCCGGGTCTTGCTTTTCCTCCAGCAGCACGACCAGCGGCACGCCGCGCGCGCGGCATGATCGATGGATTTCCTCCAGCCCATAGGGCCAATAGCTGCGCCCGCCGATCAGGCGGATGCAGACGAAGCGCGCTGTCGCGATGACGCGCTCGACATAGAGATCGACCGACAACGGGTGCTTGAGGCGCAGAAGATTGGCAAGGCGCAGGCTGGGCGATCCGGCGGGCCGGCCCGCCGCCGCGCGGGACAGGCAGGCGAGGTCGCTGTCCGCCGCCGACAAAACCACCAGGTCGCCCGGCGATTGCTTGAGATCGATGGCTTCGTCGCCATCGGAAATCTCGCCGGGCGTGGTGTTGAGAAGGTGCATTACACTTCGGCGATAGCCGCCTCGATGGCCGGACGGTCGATACCCTTGAGGCCGATCACCACCAACGCGCCGCGCGGCGCTTCATCACCCCACGGGCGGTCGAAATAGGTGGTGAAGCGCTCGCCGACGCCCTGCACCACCAGGCGGCTGGGCTTGCCTTCGACGGCGGCGAAGCCCTTGAGGCGCAGGATGTCGTGGGCGCGCGAGATTTCCGTCAGGCGCTCGACCATCGCCGCCACATCGGACACCGGCGGCAGTTTGACCCAGAAGCTGTCGAAATCGTCATGGTCATGCTCGGGCTCGCCGTCATGCACCGATTTGCGGGAGTTCACATCGTCCTCGGCGGCGGCTCCCAGGCCCAGCAGCACCTCGGGCGGCACGGCGCCGAAGCGGGCCGGAATGACTCCGACGCCGGCGCGCAGATGGACCCCGATCTCTTCCTTGACCGCTTCGAAGCCGTGCTCGTCCAGCAGGTCGGCCTTGCTGACCACCACCAGATCGGCGCAGGCCAGTTGGTCTTCGTAGAGTTCTTCCAGCGGATTGTCGTGATCCAGGGTCGGGTCGGCGGCGCGCTGGGCGGCCAGCAGTTCCGGGTCTGTGGCGAAGCGGCCATCCAGCACGGCGTCGCCATCCAGCACGGTGACCACGCCGTCGACGGTGACGCGGGCGCGCACTTCCGGCCAGTCGAACGCCTTCACCAGCGGCTTGGGCAAAGCCAGGCCCGATGTTTCGATGACGATATGATCCGGCGGCTCGGCGCGCGACAGCAGCGCCTGCATGGTCGGCAGGAAATCGTCGGCGACGGTGCAGCAGATGCAGCCATTGGCCAGTTCGACGATGTCCTCCGCGCGGCAGGTTTCGTCGGCGCAGCCCTTCAGCAAATCGCCGTCGAAGCCCAGCTCGCCGAACTCGTTGACGATCAGGGCCAGGCGCTTGCCCGTGAGGTTCGCCATCAGATGGCGGATCAGGGTGGTTTTACCGGCGCCGAGGAATCCGGTGACGATGGTGGCGGGAATCTTGCTGGCCAAAATGGGCTCCTTAAGGCGAAGGGATACGGGCGAGGATGCCGCCGCGGAACAAGGCGGGGCGCTCGCCGCGCGGCAAGGTACCGTCCGCGCTGTCGATATATTGGGCGGCGAGCTCCAGCGCGGCGGCGGCGGTTTCCCGCATCGGCACCTTGTCGCCGAACAGATAGCCGGGCTTGCCCTCGGCGGAGACGGCGACCGTGCAGGAGCGGTCGCAGCCGCTCAGGCATTCGATCGGCTTCAGCGCGATCTCATGGCGCCGCGGCCAGTCGTAATAGGCCGCCTGGACCATCTCGAACAGGGTCAGCCCGTCGCGCGGGCGGCCGGCCACCCAATCGGGGCGCCGGCATGTCACGCAGATATGCAGGGCGTGTTTAGCGCTCATCGAAGCGCCGATAGAAATAGCCGCTCAGTCCGCCCAGCAGCGACCAGGCCAGCAGGGTGGTCAGGGTGACCCCGACCACGAACCGGTGCGACAGCAGGTCCGGAACCTCGGTCTCGATCTTGTCGAGATGCGGCGCGCCGATCAGATGCGGCGCCGCGATCAGCGCCACGGCCACGATCGCGGTCCAGGGCGAGCGCTTGAACGCTATCAGCACCAGCCCGGCGGCGGTCGCGGCGGCGGTGCCGATCCACCAGATCTGGCGGGGTTCCAGCGGCGGTTCGGGAATACCCGGCAGTTCCGGCGGCAGGCCGAGCCCCGGCGCGACCACGAAGGTCAGGAAACCGGCCAGTCCCCATAAGAAGCCCTCGCGCCAGTCGACGATCCGGCGCGACAGGGTGAGGGCGCCGCCCAGCACGAAGCCGAACCCGATCCATTCGACCACATTGAACAGGGCGGTGTAGGCGTTGCGCTCGAGCCCCTCGGCCGGCTGCCAGGCGGTGTCCGCCTCGCCATGCTCATAGGTTTCCGCCTGCAGGATCAGGGGAACGGTCCCGATCCGCTGCGCCGCCGTCAGCGCCAGGCCGGCGATCAGCCCCGCCAGGGCGCCGGCCAGGATGATCGTGCGAAAGGGCTGCATCAGTGGCAGGGGAAGCCGTTCGAATGACGGGTATCGTGGCCGGCGTTATGCAGGATTTCCATATGCGAGAAACCGGCGGTGCCGACCAGGAAGGCGCCGAACAGCATGATCGACAAAGCCTGGGCGGCGACGGACAGGCGGCGGGGCTGCGAAAGGGATTTGGTCTGGGTCGTCATCGAACTCTCCTGTTGGGAGCGGAGAGAGATCGAGACCCGATATCGGGTTCGCCGTCCGCCCTCCGCAGCCGGTGCAATCGTTCGACGGGCAGGTCTCCTGGCTCGCGGGTCGCGATCCTCGTCCAGCCTTCCCGGTTTCCCAGTGGCGCTGTGGACAGGACTCGCCGCTTACAGTTGCGGGGGCAGCCGCGGTTCAGGCCCCTTTTGGGTCGTCCCTACCGCGTTCCCTATTAATCCGGCGGGCTTAGCCCGCCTGGAACCCATCGGCGCCACTATCCCGAAATCGCTCCGCCCTGTCCAGTGATGTCACGGCTGGTGAGATGGCAGTTGGCGCGCGAAAGGGCGTTTGGCTAGTCGTGATGATGGTGGTGGACGCCTGACTCCGCGCTGGCCGCCACCAGCTTGGCGTAATCATCCGCGCTCATCCCCGGCAGCTTCTCGATGAAGGCGACGGCGGACCACAGCGCCTCGTCGCTATGGTCGCTCCAGGCCGGCATGCCCGTCATCTTGATGCCGTTCTTGAGAATCCAGAACAGCTCGGCCGGCGAATAATGCGCGGCGGCGTCGGTCAGATCGGGCGGCGCCGGATAAAGGCCGCGGGCGAGGGCTTCCTTGGCCACGCCGGGCGCGCCATGGCAGACGGCGCAATGGGCCGCGAAATGATCGACGCCCATCACCACTTTCTGCGGGTCGTCCAGCCCGTCCGGCACCTGGATGCCGGCGGCGCGGACGCGGATCGAGCGGATGCGCGCCTGATCCATGATCCAATGGACGGTGGAGGAGTGGGGATCGGTGGCCGAAACGTCGAACAGTCCGAAATAGATGAAAGCCGTGCCGCCGAGCAGGCCGGCCAGAACGAGGATGACGAGAGACGAAAGAAACGAACGCATGGATTTATCTCCTAGAACCAGGCACGGATGCCGGCGGTGAAGCGCAGATCGGCATTGGTGTCCGGCGTGAAACGGGCGGAATAGGCGACGCCGAGATAGGGCGCGACTTTGCGGGTCAGCTCGTAGCGCAGGCGCAGCCCGGCATCGAGGTCGGACAATCCGGCGCCGGATTGGCGATCCGGATCGGCCTTGCTGTAGAAGTTCAGCTCCAGCTCGGGCTGCAGGATCAGCCGCTGGGTCAGCAGCAGATCGTAGGACCCCTGCAGCCGGGCGGCCAGATGCCCCTCGTCGCTGACATAGCCGGTCGCTTCGACATCGAAGAACAAAGGCGCCAGGCCCTGCACGCCGAAGGCCGCCCAATTGCGGGTGGCGTAACTGTCGAGATCGCTGCGCAGGCCGGCCTGCAGATCGAAATAGGCCGAGATTGCATGGTCATAGAGCAGTTCCTGGTCGCCATCGGAGACCCGGCCATGGCTGTCGACGAAGCCTTCGCTCTTGATCCACAGCTTGTCGTAATCGCCGCCATACCAGCCCTGCCCGTCCCAGCGGAAGGTGCCGCCGCCGGCGCCGAGGCGTCCTTCGAACTGGTCGAGCACCGCGTGGGCGTAAACCTGTCCGCCCATCTCTGCCATCATCGCCTCCATGCCGGGCATGGACATCGAGTCGTGCAGGGGCTCTTCCGCGGCGGCGCAGACCGCCCATCCGGCGGCGAGCATTGCGAGAATCCGTCTCATGATACATGCACCTCGCGGAACATGCCGGTCGCCATGTGGAACAGCATATGGCAGTGGAACGCCCAGCGGCCGGGCTCGTCCGCCGTCACCAGGAAGCTCAGGGATTCCCCGGGTTTCACATTGATGGTGTGCTTGTAGGGACGGAACTCGTCCTGGCCGTTGTCGAGTTCGCTCCACAGCCCATGCAGATGCAGCGGATGCTCCATCATGGTGTCGTTGATCAGGGTGAAGCGCACCCGCTCGCCGAGCGCCAGATGGATCGGCTCGGCCTCGGTGAATTTCTTGCCGTCGAAGCCCCAGATGAAGCGCTCCATATTGCCGGTCAGATGCAGGGTGATGTCCCGCGACGGCGGGCGTGGATCGGTGCCGGGCCTGGTCGCGCGCAGATCGGCATAGGTCAGCACGCGGCGTCCCTCCGGTGCGTCGGCCGCTTCGTTCAGACGGGGCATCGGCATCATGGCGACATTATCGACCTCGACGCTTTCCTCCGGCGGATTGGGCGCCATGCTGCGGCTCATATCCATGCCGGCCATGTCGGCCATGCCCATATCCGCCATCGAGCGCAGCGGACGCGGGTCCATCGGCGGGATCGGCGCTTCCAGGCCGAGGCGCGGCGACAAGGTCGCCCGCGCATAGCCGCTGCGGTCCTCGGCCTGGGCGAACAGGGTGTAGGGACGGTCCTCGCGCGGTTCGACGATGACGTCATAGGTCTCGGCCGGCGCGATGCGGATCTGATCGACGGCGACCGGTTCGACGTCGTTGCCGTCGGCCGAGACGACGCTCATCGGCAGATCGGGCAGGCGCAGATCGAACACCGTCATCGAGGCGGCGTTGACGATGCGCAGCCTCACGCGTTCGCCCGGTTTGAACAGGCCGGTCCAATTGGCGTCGGGCGTCCGCCCGTTGATCAGATAGCTGTAGGCCGCGCCGGACACGTCGAGGATGTCGGTCGGCGCCATCCGCATCTTGCCCCATTCCAACCGGTCCGACAGGGTCTTGCCCAGTCCGTCGCGCCGGATGTCGTCGAAGAAGGTGCCCGCTGTGCGGCGTCCGTAATTGTAGTAGTCGCTCTGGAATTTGAGGTTGCCGAGAATGTCGGCCGGGTCCTCGGCGCTCCAATCCGACAGCAGCACCACATGGTCGCGGTCGAAGCGCTGGGCGAAACCGGCAGCCGGTTCGATCACGATCGGTCCGAACAGGCCGGTCTGCTCCTGATAGGCCGAATGGCTGTGATACCAAAAGGTCCCGCTCTGCTTGACCGGAAAGCGGTAGGTGAAGGTCTCGCCCGGCATGATGCCGGGGAAGGACAGGCCGGGAATGCCGTCCATCGCCGTCGGCAGGCGGATGCCGTGCCAATGGATCGAGGTCGGCACCGTGAGGCGGTTGGTCACCGAGATCGTGACCGTGTCGCCCTCCCGCCACCGCAGGATCGGGCCGGGAACGCTGCCGTTGAGCGCGGTGGCGATCGACGTCTTCCCGGCGATCGTGACGGGGATTTCGGCGATCTCCAGATCGAAATGGCTACCGCTCAGCACCGGGCGCTCCGTCCCGGCAACGGCCGGCAGAGGCCGTAAAGCGGACCCGATTCCCAGCACGCCGCCCGCCACAAGAAGGCGCCGGCGCGAGATGACCGTGTTCATCGGAAAACTCCAGACTGCAAAAGAGATTTTGCCGCGCGGCCTTTCGGCGCGCGGTTCAGCTCAGTGCGCCGGGTCTCGGGGGATCGAGTTCGGGCGGCTGGGTGCGGGTGGCCGGCGCCGCGGCAAGGCTGGGCGCCAGATCGAGATCATAGGCGATCTGGCCGGGCGGGCTGGCTTCGAACGGCGCGATCAGGCCGGCCGGGCAGTTGAAGCAGCTGCAGCAGCAATCGTCATGGGAATGCCGATGGCCGCCCGCATCGTGATGGTGATGCGCCGCGCAGGGATCGGCATGCGGTCCCGCATGATCGGCAAAGGCATGCGCATTCCCGCTGGCGACGAACAGCGCAGCGACGACGAGCATCCATTTGAGCCAGGAAAACCGCATGATGCGGAACGGTACCAGTCTACAGCATCGATTGAGAAGTCCTGGCGATGATCTCGCGCATTTTTTCGGCGAACGGACGCTCTTTCCAGGCGGCCAGCTCGATGCGGTTGGCCTTGGCGAAATCCTTCTCGAACAAAGCTTCCAGCGCCTTCGCCGTGTCACCGCCGACCGTCACCGCATCGACCTCGTCATTGAAGATCACGCTGCGATGGTCGAAGTTCGACGAGCCGATCACGCTCCACACCCCGTCGATCGCCGCACTTTTCGAATGCAGGATCTGGTCGTGGGTCTCGTAGATCCGCACGCCGGCCTCCAGCAGATCCTCATAGCGCGAATGCTGCACATCGATGGCCAGGGTGGAATCGCTGGCGTCGGGCAGCACGATGCGGACATCGGCGCCCCGCCTGGCGGCGGCGATCAGATCTTCCATCTCCTGATGGGTCGGCACGAAATAGGCGGTGTTGAGCCAGACCCGCTTCTGCGCGGTGCGGATGGCCGACAGCAGGGTGACGTAGAAGCGCGGCTGCCCGCTGTCGGGGCTGCTGCCGATGATGCGAACCGCCTCCTTGCCTTTTTCGGCGAGCACCGGGAAGAAGGTCCTGCTGTCGAGGGCCGGCCCCTTCTGGCCCAGCCATTGGTCGAGGAACAGATGCTGCAGCTGCGCCACCGCCGGCCCCTCGATCTGCATGTCGGTGTCGCGCCAGGGCAGGGTATTCGGCTGGTCCGGCCTGGCCGGGTGACCGGGGCCGGCGCTGGTATAGGCGGTGCTGAGATTGACCCCGCCGACGATGGCGAGGCGGCCATCCACCACCAGGATCTTGCGGTGGTCGCGGTCATTGGGGGAATAGCCGCCGGCCATCGCGTCGAGCGGATTGAAGGGATGATATTGCAGCACATTGATCCCCGCCTTGGTCAGGCGGTCGAAGAAGGGCTGCGGCGTGTCGATCGAGCCATAGCTGTCATAGATCACATTGATCTGCACGCCCTGCTGGCGCTTGGCGGTCAGCAGATCCCCGAGGGACGCACCGTCGCTCTGCACATCTTCCAGGATGAAATATTCGAGATTGACGTGGTCATGCGCGGCGCGGATCGCTTCGAACATGGCGCGGAAGGTGGCGGGGCCGTCCTCCAATATGCGGGTCTTGTTGCCGGCCAGCAGCGGGGTCTCGGCGACCGCCTGCTCGACCGCCAGATGCCGCTGCAGCATGTCCTGGGCATCGGGCCCCAGCTTGGCGAACAGCGCCTTGCTCTGCTTGTCGGTCAGCGGGCCGCGCGTTCCCATGATGACGGGCTTGGCGGCGGGCGTTCCGTCCGGCACTTCGGGCACTTCGGCGCAAGCGGTCAGCACCAGGCACGAGGCGAAAAGATGGGCGATCAGTCGGCGCAAATCGTTTCATCCCAGCGTCAAATAGTTCCGAATGCATATCGGAGAATTTCCTCGATTGCCGAGCGTTCTGCCTGTGATCAAGCTGAGATCGAAAGCTGTGACAAAATTGTGGCCATAGGGGCTGGTTAAGATTCGTCTGTCAAAAACAAGGGACGAACGCGCCCCGATCAGCTAAGATTTCCTTGCTGTGGGGGCGCCTCTTTAGCGGGACTAAGGTGACGCCAAATGACGATTGCGCTGGGAAATTTCAACCGGGTTCACACGCAGGCCGAGCCTGTTCAGCAAGACGGTAATTTCCGCATGCTTCTGACGATCTGTGGACTGGTGGCGTTGCCGTCGCTGGGTCTGGCCCTCTTCCTCGGCGGTTGGGTGCAATATCTGCTGTTCGCCGTCATGGCGATCAACATCGCCGTCCCGGTGCTTGCCTATTTCGTGTCTCTCCACCCGCGTCCCGTTCTGCCTGACGAGGATCTGCCGGCCCAGTAATTCAGGGCGCGTGTCAAAAATGGGACATCGCCGCCTGAGTATTCCCCGAGTCTGACACTGCTTCTATGCCCCAGATATTCTTAGGCAAACAGCCAAAGGAGTACCGCCATGCCTTTGCTTCATCTGGTTCTCGTGCTGATCGTCGTCGGCATCCTGCTGTGGCTGATCAACACCTACATTCCGATGGACCCCAAGATCAAAAGCATCCTCAACGCGGTCGTGGTGATCTGCGTCATCGTCTGGCTGCTTCAGGTGTTCGGGGTCCTGGGCGCCCTGGACGGCTTCAAGGTCGGCAATCCCTGACCGGGGTCAGCTGGTCGATCCGTCGTGATACTGGTGATAGATCTGGCCATAGATATTGTCCCCGATGTCACGGGGCAGCGGGATCGGAAGGGAATGGGACTCGAAGACCAATGTCGACAGGCTGAGGCCGGGCAGCCGGCTGATCGCGCTGGTGGTCTGATTGTCGGCCAGATCGGCCTGCAGCAGCTCGGCCAGCCGCGCCGGGTCCGATTTGGGCGAGAACCGGTACAGGGCGATGGCCTGGACCTGCCTCGAACCCGCCGGAGAGCGGGTGGTGAAGATGCCGGCTCCCGACTTCCAGGTCGCGAAGACGGCGGCGTGATCGACGACCCCCGGGCGCAGATATTGCGTGATGCTGGAGCCCTTGAAGGTGGCGTGGCCGATGATGGCGACTTCGGCTTTCAAATCGGAATTGAACTGCATGGACCTGACTTTCTCCCACAAGAAGGCAGAGGGTGGCCGACGCGTCCGAATCAGGTCAAGCTGGAAACTATTCCCCGCCCGCCAGACGAGCACACCTGTTGATTGAGCTCCTCATGACGCCGATCTCTCCGCCATGACCAGACTATGGGCCACGAGCATGCGCTTCAGACATGCCGCCGCGATCCTTCTCGTGCTGCTTCTCCCGGTTGTGGCGGGGGCGGCCGAGCCGGTCAAGGTGGTCACCGAGGAATTTCCGCCCCTGCAATATTCCGAGGGTGGGAAACTGGCCGGCCCTTCGGCCGAGATCGTCAGGGAGGTCTTCGCCCGGGCCGGGCTGGAGGCGGATATCAGCGTTCTGCCCTGGGCGCGGGCTTACAAGATGGCCACCTCCGAACCCGATGTCGTCATTTTCTCGATCGGCAGGACCTCGGGGCGCGAATCGCTGTTCCGCTGGATCGGCCCGATCGCCGACAAGGGCCCGGCCTATTTCTATACGGCCCGGACCGACATCGAGGCGCACGGTATCGAGGACGTCAAACGCTATGTCGTCGGTTCCTCGCTGAACGACGTCATCCTCGAATATCTGAAGCGCAACGGGTTCGAGGAGGGGAAGAACCTGGTCGAACTGCGCAGCTACGAGGCCGGCTACCGCATGCTGAAGGCGCGCCGCATCGATTTCTTCCCCATCTCGGAAAATATGATGCATTACCTCCTGCGCCACGACCCGGATGGCCCCCCGGCGATCAGGGCGGTCCTGCCGGTCGACAGCGAGAACATGAAGATCGACGATTTCGAGGGCGATTATCTGGCGACCAGCCTGACCACCTCCGACCAGCTGTACGGCAAGCTCAAGACCGCGCTGGAGTCGATGAAGGCGGACGGCACCTTCCGCGCCATCCTCGACAAATACCGCTACGTGCCGCCGGGCTAAGTGGCGATCGACGCGGAATAGTCTTGCACCGCCAGGACCAGGCCGTGCACGGCGCGGTCCAGATCGTCGCCGCCCTCGGTGTCGAGCGCGGCGATGGCGCCGCATTCCCTGCCGCCCGTCAGTTCCGCCCGCAACAGGCCGGTAAGCCTGTCATAGCGGTCGGCGCGCGCCGCGTCGCATCCCTGGACGCCCTGGGGGCGGGTGAGGGCGACGACATTGGCGGCGCCGCACACGGCGCGCAGCGCGGTGAGGATGTCCTGCACGCGGTCGAGACGGGCGGCCTGCGACCGGCCTTGCAGTAACAGGCGCTGGCGGGCGATCTCGGCGCGCGAGCTGGCCAGGCCGGCCTCGCGGCGCAACGGGTCGAGATCGTCGGGCACCCTCAGCATTCCGGCGGCGAAGCTCATATTCGCGGCCAGGGCGTTGGCCAGCGCATCGGACAGCGCGCCTTTCTCCTTCTCCGGCCACAGCAGCATGGTTCCCGCCAGGCCGATACAGGCGCCGATGGCCTCGTTGATGGCGCGGGTGGCGATCAGGTCGCTGGCCGGGTGGATGAGGTCGGAGACCAGCACGAACATCGGCGTCACGAACACCACGAACAGGCCGTAATTGACCAGCCGCAGCGCGATGACGGCGGCGGACAACGGGGCGATGAACAGCAGCATCTCCCACGGACCCGACAGCCGCGCGATCAGGATGGCGGTCAGGACGCCGCCGACGATGCTGCCGAAGCCGCGTTCGAGAATCCTCAGCCAGGTATTGGCGCCCAGCGGCTGCATGAGGACCAAAGTCGCGATGGTTCCCCAATAGGAGAAGCTGACCTCGTACCAGGCGCCCAGTGTGTAGGAGATCGAGACGGCCACCGCGACTCTCATCGCCTGGCGCCAGACCGGCGGCGGGATCTTGAAGGATTGCGGCTGAGGTGCCGCGTCGCCGGGAACGTCATCCGGTTCCGGCTCCTGCCAATGCTGCGCGAGGTCGCGCAAGGCGCCGGCGGCGGTGGCGACCGCGCGGGCGGTGACGCTGTCGCGCCCGGCCGCGGTTTGCAGGAGCTGGGCGGCCTGGGTCAGCAACGGCTCGGGCGAGGGGGTGATCGCCTCGGCCTGCCGCATGGCTTCGCCGAGAAGCTGGCGCAATCCCTCCAGCAGAGGGCGTTCGAGCGTATGCGGGCCCTCGGCCCGGTAATGGCCGACCGCCATCAGCGCGGCGAAGACCCGCCCGGCGGCATCGACCCCCTGGGCGAAGCGGGGGCGTCCGACGGCGATACGCGCCACGATCTCCCGCCCGCGCTCGATCGAAAAGCGTACGGCGCGGCGATGGCCGATATTGAAATCCGACCAGCCTTCCGCATTGTTTCCCGCCTGCGCGTCAAGCTCCAGCAGGCTGGCCGTCATATCCTCCAGCCGCCCGAAGATCGCCACCAGCGCGCGGCGGGCCGGCGCGCGGGGATGCGTCCGCCACAGATAGACGCACAGAACCAGCGCCCAGATCGCGCCGCCGAAGAAACAGGCGCCCAGTTCCAGCGTGTCGATCGCCGATTTGGGCGAGGTCACCCCGACCACCACGGCGATCGCCGCGATCAGCCCGACCGGCGCCGGCATCGGCCCGAAGGTCGGGCGGTAGGAGCGGGTCAGCCCGCAGATCAGCACCAGCACGAACAAAGCGGCGCCGCCCGGCACCTTGCCCCAATGGGCGGCATAGGCGGCCAGGGAAATGGCCAGGGTCGCCCCGATGGCATAGGTTCCCATCACCCGCAGGCGGTTGCGGTCGGAACCGCCCGGATCGCACAGACAGGCCCAGAAGGCCGACACCGCGGCATAGGCGAAGTCGGGGATGTGCAGCTGAAGATCGATGAACAGCATCACCGCGACGGCGAACGAGGCGCGGATGCCCTCGACGATGCCGATCTGTTCCGGGGTGATGGAAAAGACGTGGCCTTCCGTCCAGCGGGTCTGGCGGTTGAGGGCGGACAGAAGCTTGGTGGTCAATCGCATGGCCATCGTCTCCTAGTCTTAAACCACGTCTTCCGGCTGCAATATCATGGGAGTCCGAGTCGCGGCGAGATCGCCGATCCGGCTGAGATAGGCTTGGAAATGCGGCGTCGCCCTGTGGAAGGCCAGCGCGTCCGCGTCCCGGTACAATTCATCCAGGACGAACCGGCCCGGCTGGTCCGCATCCCGCCACAAATCATAGCGAAGATTGCCCGGCTCCGCGCGGGAAGAAGCGGCCATGCCCCGCAGCAACGCTTCGAGATCGGCCTCCCGCTTTTCCTTCGCAACCAGAACCGCGACCACTCTGACCGATGTGCTCATATCGACCTCCTTCGCCGCCCCAGGACGGGACGCGCCGATCTTATATTTACCGGGTAAGGCCAGGATTATCTCAACGTCAAATATCTCGGCCCGGGCGGGCCGCGAGGGAGGAGGGGTGCCTATCAGATTTGCCAAAAATAAAAATCCGTATCCATTTGCGGGGAATTTAACCGAGTGAATTCAAAGAAAAAATCAGCGTGGCCACGATTAAGAAATCAGCCGGCGTGGATTCTCATTGACCGAAATGATTAAACGTGAGCATTTGAACGCACTCGAATTTTCTGGGCACTCTTCGCGGCGACTTTTTTCGAGGCCCGCCATCTGGACTTCCCATGACTGATTTGATGCGTCGAGCCCTTTTGCTCGAGGCAACGCCAGACATAGGAGACATCATGTCCACTGGCACCGTTAAATGGTTTAATTCCGTCAAGGGTTTCGGTTTCATTCAGCCCGAAGATGGTTCGCCGGACGTTTTCGTCCACATTTCCGCCGTCGAGCGCGCCGGAATGCGCGATCTCCAGGAAGGGCAGAAGCTGTCCTATGAACTGGAACATGGAAAGACGGGCAAGATGGCAGCGGTAAACCTCACCGCAGCCTGATCCGGAACCGATCGAGAGAATGCCGCCAGCCTGAACAGACTGGCGGCATTTTTCTTCTGCGGTGGCGTTTCCACCCAATCGAGGAAGGCGCCATCGCGGCGATTGTTCCCGCCCGACGCCGACCCCTCATCTGAAAGGCAACGCATTTGTATGACGCCCGGCCCGAGAGGGGCATAAAACGTATCTGTCTGCACTGCGAGGCGCGGTTTTACGATCTGATGCGCTTCCCCATTCTGTGCCCGAAATGCGGCACCGAATATGTGGAAGTGGTGCGGCCTCCGCCGGCTCCGCGCCGGCCCCGCGGAAGCGGGCCCTTCGGCAGGGACAGGGCGGCGCCCTTGGAAGAAGCCGAGGATGGCGGTTCCGCGCCGCATGAGACGGCCGCCGAATCGGAAGAAGACGGCGAAGCCGACGAAGACGACGAGAAGCCCGATGCCGACGAGACGGAGGAATAGCCGTGCCGGAAGCCGTCACTCAATACAAATTTTCAGTCGGGCAGCGGGTCGCCGTGTCGACCGCCGGCACCGACCGCCTTCCTGTCGGCGGAACCTTCCGGGTCACCGCCCGTCTGCCCGCCGAACAGGGTGAATCCCAATATCGCATTCAGCATGAGCGCGAGATCTTCGAGCGGAAAGTCGGCGAACGCCGGCTGACGCTCGTGCGCTGAAGAGTCATCAATGTTCCTGGGCCGCCGCTTCGCGTCGCGATGCCGGTGCGCCTATTTTTTGAACTCCTTGGTGCGATAGTTTTGCGGGGCAACGTCTGCCTGGCAAAATTAAGACTATTTATTTCTAAATATAACAGGGGCCACGGGTAACCCTGCATCTCCGCAATCACCGAATGACGCGGGTCGCCGCGCCTCAGGATGCGGGGCGAGACAGGTCGACGCCGGAGACCTTGACGACGGCCTGCCACGCGGCTTCCTGGCTGGCGCGATCATGGAGGTGTGGCTGGCGCTGCACCTCGATCGGGCCTGAGAACTTCCCTTTGGCCGAGGCGAAGAATTGCCCTGAGACGTCGGTTCCGAACCCCGAAGCCTGGATGTAGCGACGGGCCGCGGTCTTCGGCGTCTGATTCATGCCGGGAATGAGATTCACGATCGGGATAAGCAGGTACTTCAACACCGGGCTGGCGCTTCGCACCACCTTGGTGGCGGTCGCCCCGCCGGGCGAGACGGCGTACACGGCCATGCCGGACGGCAGCCGGCGCGCCAGTGCCGCGGTCCACCAGGCGATGACGAGCTTCGCGTCGGCATACGCGTTATTAGGCACATATTTCACGTTTGGCCCGTTGCGGATCAGGGCTTCCACGGCGGCGCTTCGGTCGCCTTGGTGGTATTTGGCCGCGAATTCCGGCAGGTCGGTGTATTTGAAAAAGGGCACGCCCCCTCGGGCGGGCTCCGCACCGGCGATAACGATCCGCGCGTTGGGGCTCAGCAGATTGGCATTGAGCAACCCGATCGTCAGTTGATGATGGCCGATCAGCGGGGCCTGAGATGCTTCGACACCCGCCGCGGTGAGCATGCGCTGTTTAAAGGGAATCAGCCCCGCATTGAGCAGCAGGAAATCGATCGGCCGACCTTGCTGGACCAGCGCGGCGACGGCGGAGTGAACGTTGGCTGGGTCGTTCAGATCCAGCTCCAGGGGCGTGAAGACCTGTGTTTTGGTCTCATCCGCGAGCTGAGCGGCCGTTTTCTCGACCTGGGCCAGGCTGCGGCCGGTAACGATGACCTGGCGGCAGCCCTCGACGGCGAGCATGCCGGCGGCCGCATAACCGAGCCCGGAGGTGGTGCCGGTGACAAGAGCGATCGAATGTTCCATGGGCATCTCCGGGATGAGGGGGAAGGTCGAGGCGTAAGGCCCCGCGACGGAGGGGCTGCCTTGTCATTTTCGGACTGTTCAGTCATATATTAGCGCAAATCGCCTTGGTCAAGGAGTTTCGGACTAAATGTTCCAGAATGTCGCCAGGCCGCGGGGACGACCGCGCAGCTTCGACGAGAGTGACGCCCTGAAGAAGGCGACGCAGGTCTTCTGGTCGAAGGGGTACGATGGTGTGACGATCGACGATCTGGTCGCCGTGATGGGGCTGGGACGGTCGAGCCTGTATGGCATTTTCGGGGACAAGCGGACCTTGTTCTTGCGTGTCCTTCGGGCGTACGCAGAGGCAAAGGGGGCTCGCGCTGCGAAGGCGCTCTTCTCGCCGCCGGCCCTTCGCGACTCGCTGGCCGGCTTTTTGAGGCACGCCGTGGAGGCTGCGACCGAGGAAGGATCTGCCCCAGGATGTCTGATGGTGTGTGTGGCGCCCCTCGTGGACGACCCTGAGGTCAAGCAGTTCCTGAAGGACGCCGCGGCTGCCGGCTTGGCGCTGGTGGAGCGGCGTTTCCGCGACGGGATCAGCGCGGGAGAAATTCCGTCTGACTTTCCGGTAACCGCCCGCGCGCGTCAGGTCCTCGACCTTGCCCGCGGTCTGACGATGCACGCACAGATGGGCGCGTCCCGTAAGACGCTCCTCAATGACGCCGAGGAAGCGGCCGACTTGGTGCTCCTGCCGCGGCGTGGAAATGCGGCGCCAGACGTTTGAGGGAGTGAACTGGGCACCGCAGTTTATCCACGGGGCAAATCCGCCACGGCCGTCACGAGCCCGATGGCAGATTGCCCTGTGGGTAAACGACAGATCCAATAGGCCGCTATGACAGTATGATCGCGAACGGCCTAGTTCTGTGTCAGATCGACTTGAAGCTTGTCCTTATAAACGCCGATCCGCTTTCGTGCGCGATCAACGATGTCCTCAAAAAACAGGATTTCGGCATACAAGGCACCGAGGTCTCGACCGTTTTCTGGATCTTGTAGGCGGGTGGGGCGGTAGTAGCCTTTGCCCATAGGAAAACGAGTCCATCCAGAGCCAGCCATTCTGATTCTGTCGATGGTGTCGCCGATCAGATAACCATAAAACCGGTTCAGGCGACCGTTCGATTTGGCCGCCAGCAGCGTCGCGTATGTGCCCAGGTCATTCGTGTGGTCATCCATGCTGACCCCTGGAGCCTTGAACTCGATGATAATGGCCGAGCCTTCCTTGCTGAATATCGCTATGTCGGGCCGCTTTGCGCCATGATCCTCAGCTCGCTGGCTTAGGATTTTCGCAAATTCCGTATCTACATCGTCATCGAAGAGATGCTGGTCCTCTGACCACTTGATCTGGGATAGCGGCTTGTCAGATGAGATGTAGTCGAAATATTGATATTCTTCGCTCAAGAGCCAGATGTCATGGTCGGCCACTTCGTGGCTGTCTCTTCTCATCGGAAAGAATATGCTGTGGACGATGCTTTCATCTTGGCGTCGTCCGTCATTATTCGTCTGAACGCCCAATTTCTTTTTACAGGCAAGCTCCAGTATTTCGACTATTGCAGCCCGTCGAACAATCAGTTGGGATAGGTTGGCCATGTCGAACGTTTTAAGAGACGCGGTGTATTTCCAGGACAGATCGTTGATCTTTTTTCGGAAATCCTCGGAATAAGGGTCTGCCTGGGAGATCTCTTCCTTGAGATCGAAAATCTTGGCTGTATCGGCAAGTATGAGCTTCTGGTATTTCCGCACTACACGCTCTGCCACGGCCCTTGCGTCTTCGCCGTATCTGACGCGGGTTTCCGTCTGGGTCAGCATCTGGGCAGAAAGACCAAATTTTTCCGATACGTCCTTCAGGACTTCCTCTTTGCTCCAACCTGAAGACGCGATGAATTCCCGGACGACCGGGTCGATCTTTTCGTAGATCGCCTCATAAGATATCGTTCCGCGTTCCAGCATGTGATCGCTCGGGATCTCCTTGGGGATGCCGTCGAAGCCGTCACGCTGCTCGTTTACGCATCGGTCCAGCAGATCACTCTCAATCAGGATGATATGGTGAAAGCCATCCACAGGGTTGCTCTGTTCCGCTTTGGTCCGGAGGTATAGCGTCGTGATGTCTTTGACAGGAGAAGATTTGGCGCATAGTGAAATGCTGCTGCGCGGGAGATGATATGAGTTTGCGTCAAGCTTGTAGTGAGATAGCTTGAACTCCTGGTGTTTCCCCAACGGCTCTCCTGTAAGCGGATCTTGTTCCTCCACCTGAACTGTCCGTTCGTCTGAGACTTTGGGCAGGTCTGCTGCCCGAAGGGTCTCCTTGGCGACATTGTCCAGATTCTCGTCTTTGTCTTTTGGGCGGGTAGTCTGAAAGGATATCTCGAAATCACCCAGCTCGGCGCGTAGGCCTACCAGTCTCTGTAGGAAGGCAACCAGAATATGGCGGCGAACGGTTGCCGCCGAGAAAACCTGATCCAAGGGAGCGGACTGGAAAATGTCTGCTAGGGCACGAGCCTTTAGGTTGGATAGGGTTATGGTGGCGCCAATATCGGCAGTGTCGTCCTTAGAGACAATAAAATCCCTGAATTCTATCTTTTTTCGGCCGTCGACTGGTGGGAGCGTTCGAACGAAAACCCCCTGGTCTGTTTGATACGCGCTGCGCACCTCGATCGTATCAAAGTGATGGAAGAATTGAATCCGTCCCGCTCCTTTGCACATTCCGATGCCGGCGATGGGCAAGTCATCCTTGTAGGATGTGTCCTTGGTCAGAAACGCATTGGTTTGGTCATCCCCAAGTCCGGCTCCGTTATCAGTGCAGGAAATTGACAGATTGAACTGATTGTCGTCGACAAGGTCGCGCCGACTCAATTCGATCAATAGGGATATTTTAAGTCCAGTTATCGATGGATTTTGATGGCGGCGAATCAGGTAGGAGTCAATAGAATTAGAAATTAGCTCTTCAATAACGACATATTCGTTCGAGCTTATTTTAGTATTTTTTAGGCCGCCACGAATATCGAGTGTCATTTCCGTTCCATCGTGCTGCTTTTTCCAAAAAACTCTAAATTCCCGACCGATCCATCAAGGATCGTTGGGCACTATATCAGCTCTCCCAACGGGGGTAGAGCGCGGATAATCGTGATCAGTGAGAAGACGGGCAAGCCGTATATGCGACATAATTTCAGCCATCTCTTCCGCGCCATCGCTCAAAAGGCGGAATTGCGCGGAGAACTGCAGTTTAGGGATCTGCGGCGCACTGCGGCGGTCAGGTTGGGAGAGGCGGGCTGCGATCTAAAGGATATCGCGCATATCACCGGTCACAGTTATGATCGGGTGAAGATTTTTGAGACCTATCTACCCCGCACTCGGGCGGTCGCGAAGGAAGCAATCGTTCGTCTGAGCGAGCACAGAAAACGAACGAAGTTGGAAGGACCCAAGTCTTAGCTGGTGAGATTGTTGGAAGGAATGGTGCGCCCGGCGGGATTCGAACCCACGGCCCCAGGATTAGGAATCCTGTGCTCTATCCTGCTGAGCTACGGACGCGCCAGCGGCTTTATCGCATGGGGCCGCTGGCGGATCAAGCCGGGGTGGCGGGCTCGTCGAAGCGGGCGGCGGCGCTGTCGTCGCGGGTGAGGATGACGGTCTGGCCGGCCAGGGCGTCGTTGTGATGAGCCATGGTGAGCCGGGCGCCGTCCGCCGAGAGGGACCAGTGATCCTCGAAGCGTAGCAGATTGCCCTGGCGGCTCATCAGCGTGTCGATCACCAGTTCCGCCTCGTGCCAATGGGTGCGGCAGCGCAGGGTGGTTTCGCCGATCGTGCTGATCGTCTCTTCCCCGGCCCGGCAGGCGAACATCGAGCGGCGCTCGGTCCCGGTGGCGTCGGCCGCCAGGATGTGCTGCACGAGGTCCGGGTCGGTGTGCTCGATCTTCATCAGCAGCGCCGCCGGCGCCGGGCCATGGAATTTGCTGGCCTCGGTGTCGAGGCGCCAGATGCCGCTGAAGTTCGGGCGTTCCGGGGTGGTCATCAGTCGAGGCCCAAAGTGCGGCCCTTGAAGCCGGCCGTGTCGAAATATCGGGTCTCGCCGACCGTCTGCATCTTCAGGATCGTCACCTGACCGTCCGGGCCGGGCTTGGATTTGAGGACGACGCTGTCCACCTTGGGCTCGGTGCCGCCGGTGAAGGCTTCCGCCATCGGGCGGCCGGTCAGGCTGCCATTGGCGGGCAGGCTGAGGTGCAGCAGGGTGGCGATGGTCTGGCCGACATCGGCGTTGCTGACCGGGATCGGGTCGCGGTACGCGGTCTTGAAATCGGGGCCGATGGCGGCGGTGAAGTTGAACGTGTCGCCCCGGCTGAAGCTGCCATGCATGCCCTGGCCGTGATTGAGCGTGGTGTCCGAGATGTCCACCGAGCAGGTGGTCGGCTTGTCGCAGCCGGTCGAGAAGCTGGCGAAATTGACCAGGATGCTGGGCTGCGGCGTCACCGCATGGCCGATCAGATTGATGTCGGACAGGGGGAGCGTGCCGGGGAATTCGCCCAGCGCGGGGTCGACGAAGATGCCGCTGACATAGTCCTGATGCAGCAGGAAATTGATGGCGCGGCCGGCCTGATAGCGCGCACCCGGCGAAGTCGGGATATAGATCAGGTCGGCGCCGCCATTGGCCGCCACCACCATGTCGGGGCTGGCCGGGTCATGGCCGAGCAGGCCGTTGCCCTGCTTGGGATGATGGCCGGGCGTGACCCTCGCATTGCCGTTATCGGGGTCCGACAGCGGCAGGCCGAGCGCGGCGGACAAATCGAGGGCCAGGAAACCCGGCGGCAGGAAGCCGACCGGCACGTCGTCATAGCGGTCCTGGGCCGACATGCTCTTGGCCAGGCGCGAAATGGTCGAGAAGCCGTGATCGGCCGAGACGATGATGTCGGTGGTCTGGTCGAGGCCGAGTTCCTTGAGGGTCTGGCGCAGCTTGCCGACCTGGTCGTCGGCATTCTTGATCGCCGCCAGCGAGGTCGGGCCGTTGATGCCGGGCACCAGGCTGTCCGGGCTGTCGCCCTGGCCATGCTGGGTGCCGTCCGGATCGCGCGACCAATAGACCAGGAAGAACGGCTTGCCGTCCTCCTTGAATTTGGGCAGCAGCAGCTTGGTGATCACCTTGGTGAAATAGGTGAGCTGCTGGGTGTTGGGCACCAGCGTGCCCTGGGCGCCATTGTCGCCGCGCGACGGGGTGGCAACGCTGATGTCGGCCATGGTCATCGCGCCGGCCAGCCATGAGGGCAGGGGCACGCCGTCGGCGCGGCCGGTGCGGTCGTCGATGATGATGGGGCCTTTGCCGTCGCGTCCCCCACCATCACGCATCGTGTGGCTGAAGATCAGCGTCGGGCCCAGCTTGCCGACCGCGGCGGTGTTGTAGCCTTGATTGGCCGCCTGTTCGAGCACGGTGGCCTCGTCGAGGTAATTGCCGCCGAAATGCTTGTCGAGATCGCCCAGCACCGTGTCGTTCTCGACGAAGGGCGTCACCGAGTCATGGGCGCCCGGCACCGGAAAGCCGGCATAGAGGGTGTTGGCGAAATCGCCGGTGTCGCCGAGATAATGGCCGGTCGACAGGCCCGAGGCGTTGGCCGTGGTCAGGGTCGGGAACAAGGAATGGCTGTTGGCGAAATAGACGCCCTCCTGCGCCAGTTTGGCCATCGACGGCGCGTTCTGCGGCGTGACCATTTCCGAGCGCAGCCCGTCGGGCACGAACAGGATCACATTGTGCTGTGCTGGCGCCTGACCGTGCGCGGAAAAGGCGGTGAGCAAGGCGAGGGCGGCGACGGACAGGCGCTTCATCAGGCGGGGCTCCAGGCAAAAGGGTCCGACAAGGTAACGGGCCGGCGCGCCGGATAACAGAATCTTTCTCATGACAGTTTGCGGGCAACGGCCGGGGCGTGAAGCGGTTAGGACTTTGCCGCTTCACGAGGATCTTGCATGGCCAAGGCTGAAATCGACGCATTGACCGGCTTGCGCGGAATCGCCGCCTGCCTGGTGGTTCTCTATCATTTCACCCCCGAGGAGCATGTGCCGCTCGCCCCGCTGCGGACGGCGATCGGCAAGGGCTATATCTGGGTCGATCTGTTCTTCGTGCTCAGCGGTTTCGTGATCGCGCTGAATTATGGCGAGCTGTTCAAGGACAGGTTCCGGGTGTCGGCTTTCGGGGAATTCCTGGTCCGGCGCATCGCCCGGCTTTATCCGCTCTATCTGGCGCTGCTGCTGGCCAAGCTGGTCTATACGCTGCTGGTCTATGGCGGCTTTGCCTTTCACGACGATCCCAACGCCGCCAGTCTCGATCATCCGGTCACCGAGCTGCCGGCCAATCTGCTGATGATCCAAGGCTGGGGCCTGGCGGGAAGCATCGTCACCAGTTCCTGGTCGGTCAGCACCGAAGTGGCGGTCTATCTGGCTTTTCCGCTGCTGGCGGCGATGATCCTGTCGCGGCATCACCGCACATGGGCCATGGTGATGACGCTGCTCGCTTTCTGCCTGCTGGTTGTGGTGGTCTCGCTTGATTACCGGGACGGCGAGGTTCATCGCGGCGCGCTCGACGCCTGGGATGGCAGGCTGGTGACGCCGCTGCTGCGCTGTTTCGCCGGCTTCATGCTGGGGCTGGTCACCTGGCGGGCGTCGCGCTCGCCGCGGATTTCGCGGCTGATGGCCGATGACCGGATCGGCTGGGCGACCGGGGCGGCGCTGCTGCTTCTGCTGGGATCGCACGCCTCGGACCTGGCGGTGGTGGCGATGTTCCCGCCGCTGATCCTGCATCTGGCGGCGTCGCGGCGCAGCCTGCCGGTGCGGCTGTTCTCCAGCGGCGTGATGGTGCGCGCCGGGGTGCTGTCTTATGCGATCTATCTGCTGCACCCGCTGTTCGAGCCGCCGCTCTATGATCTGGCGGATCGGCTGAGCCGCAAGATTCCGGCGCCGGTGGCGGCGGGTATCGCGGGAACGCTGATCGTCGCCTGTCTGCTGGCGTCGTCGGCCTTCGCCCATGTCTGCATCGAGCGTCCGGGACGGCGTTGGGTGATGCGGATGCTAGTGTGGCGATTCTTAAATTCCTACGACTTCGATATCAGCGATTCTAGGAATTTAAGAATCTTCTCGGCCACACTAGATGATTGATAAAGCTAGTGTCCTGATCGATCGCGAAGTTCGAAAGGCCGTGATCCAGATCGCACGAACTTCGCGATCGGGACACTAGGTTAGAGAGAACGGTAGCGGTTGGCGGCGCCGACCAGGGCGGCACGGATGCCGGGTTCCATCGCCGAATGGCCGGCGTCGGGCACGATGTGATAGCCGGCGCCGGGCCAGGCGCGGGCCAGCTGGTCGGCCGAGGTGATCGGGCAGACGATGTCGTAGCGGCCCTGCACGATGGTGGCGGGAATGCCGTGCAGCTTGTGGATGTCGCGCAGCAACTGGCCTTCCTCGATGAAGCCCTGATTGACCATGTAATGCGCCTCGATGCGGGCCATCGCCAGCACGGCCGAGGACAAACGCGGATCGCCCGGCTCGACCATCAGGCGCGAGCAGCTTTCCTCATAGGTGCACCAGCATTGCGCCGCCGGCAGATGGACCGTCGGATCGGCCGAGGTCAGGCGGCGGTAATAGGCGTGCAGCAGGTCGTTGCGCTCGACCGGCGGGATGAAGTCGCGGAACATGCGGGCGGCTTCGGGGAAGATCCGCCCCATCAGATGCATGAACCAATCGACCTCGCCGATGGTGAACAGGAAGATGCCGCGCAGCACGAAGCCCAAGCAGCGCTCCGGATGCGCCTGGCCATAGGCCAGCGCCAGGGTGCTGCCCCACGAGCCGCCGAACACCAGCCAGCGCTCGACATTCAGATGCTTGCGCAGATCCTCGAGGTCGGAGACCAGATGCTGGGTCGTATTGTCGGTGATGTCGGCATTCGGCACCGACCGGCCGGCGCCGCGCTGATCGAACAGAATGATGCGGTAATGGCCGGGATCGAAGAAGCGGCGATGCACCGGCGCGCAGCCGGCGCACGGGCCGCCATGCAGGAAGACCACCGGCACGCCCTTGGGATTGCCCGATTCTTCCCAGTAAAGCTTGTGGAGCGAATCGACCGCGAGCCAGCCATGCCGGTTGGGCTCGATCGGCGGATAAAGGTCCGCCAGCAGGTCGCGGTCGCCCTTCATGCCGAGAATGTCCCCATGATTGACCCGTCGGGAGCGAACAGAGCCCCCATCAGCGGTCCGCCGAAGCCGGCGCCGGCGTCGAGCGACACGGTGAAGGGGGTTTCCTGCAGACCTTCGCGGCGGCGGTCGAAGCCGCGGATCACGCGGCGATAGCCGGCATAGGGCTCGTCGATCGAGGAAAAGCCCGAGCCGCCCCACCAGAAGCTGTCGCTCTGCGCGGACAGCGGGCGGTGCGGGTCGATGCCGGCATGGACGAACAGCATCGCGCCGTCCTCGGTATAGGCGGCGTGGCGCAGCGCGCTCATCAGGGCGTTGTGCCCATCGTAATTGCGGACGTTCTGGCGCAGCTGGGTGGTCCAGCGGGTCAGGGCCAGGGTGCCCTCGCGCTGGGCGATCAGGGCCTCTTCGACCGAGGCGCCATAGGCGTTGATGGTGGGTTCGATGCCCTGGCCGACCATCCATTTCAGGACTTGGGCCGGATTGGGCGCGAATTGCAGCTGCAGCAGCTTCTGCCACATCTCTTCCTGCGCGCCGCGCAGGAACACGATGTCCTCGCACTCGACGCCGGGAATGGCCAGAACGGCGCGGCGCATCAGCAGCATCTCGTCGATGGTCTCGCGGACCAGCGAACCATGGCCGGAATAATTGCCGAGATAGACCAGCTGATCGCCGGGCTCGAAGGCGGAATAGATCTGTTGGTGAAGAGCGCCGAGGCGTTCAGCCTCGCCATGCAAGGCGGAAACCGCCCAAACACGGCGCCCGGCCCGCAATGTCGCGAAAATACTTTGCTCAGATGACATTGCGCTCGCGCCAACCCTCCTTGTGGTGGAGGCCGCCGGTGGCGACCTCCTTGCCTAGAAGATTAAGCGGCGTCGAGCAGCTTTTCCAGCTTTTGCGTGGCCTGTTCGGGCAGAATCGCCTCGACGGCGGCCAGTTCGCTGGCCAGACGCTCCAGCGCGGCCTCGTAGATCTGGCGTTCGCTGTAGGACTGGTCGGGCTGGTTGGCGTTGCGATGCAGGTCGCGCACCACTTCGGCGATCGAGATCGGGTCGCCGGAATTGATCTTGGCCTCGTATTCCTGGGCGCGGCGCGACCACATGGCGCGCTTCACCTTGGCGCGGCCGCGCAGCTTGCCGAGGGCGTCATCCATGACGGAGCGGGTGGACAGCTTGCGCAGGCCCGACATGCGGGCCTTGGGAACCGGAACGCGCAGGGTCATGCGGTCGCGGTCGAAGGTGATCACGAACAGTTCGAGTTCGTGGCCGGCAATGCGCTGCCGTTCGATCGAGGCGACCTTGCCCACGCCGTGGGTGGGGTAAACGACATAGTCGCCTTCATTGAACGTCTGAGTGTCCAACATTGTCTTTCGATTCCCTAGAGCTACCGGGGGGATCGGCTCGCACACAGCAAAAAACGCCCTGTACCGTGCCGCGAAAAGCGGTCGATGCGGATTCGTCAAATTGCCTTGTTTGGCCTAAGCCCAGATGGCCATGCCGCCGTGGCGGCAGTCACCGAACCTGTTTCGGCGAAGGGAGCTCTTATATCACAAACAGTCGTTACGCGTAACATAAAATTGCCACACGATGACACGTTACAAGAATATGACGTATGCGGAAAATGCAAAGCCCCGCCCGGCAAAGCCGCGGCGGGGCTCGGTTTCTCGCCTAATACTTGGATCAGCGCTTGCCGGGGTTCGGGCTCAGCAGCTCGGTCTTGCCTTCCTTGCCCTTCCACTCGTCGGCATCGGCCAGAGCCTCGCCCTTGCGGGTGATGTTCGGCCACTCGCCGGCATATTGGCGGTTGGTTTCCAGCCAGTCCTTGGCGCGGTTGTCGCTGTCGGGGAAGATCGCTTCCGCCGGGCATTCCGGCTCGCACACGCCGCAATCGATGCATTCGTCCGGATTGATGACCAGGAAGTTCTCGCCTTCGTAGAAACAGTCGACCGGGCACACCTCAACGCAATCCATGTATTTGCACTTGATGCAGTTTTCGGTGACCACGTATGTCATGACAATACTCCGTACGGCGGCTTATTCGATGTTGGGCCTTCGGTAACACAGCTCGTCTCCTATAACAAGCTGTCCTTGGTGATGGCGAGGCTGCGGTAAAGCGTCTGGGCTTCCGGCGCCCCGCCGCGCTTTTCCGCCAGGCCCAGCACCTCGACCTCGTGGCGCATGCGGGCGCCGCGCGGCATCTCGATGCGGTCGCCGATCTTGACCAGGCTGTTGCATTTGTCGATGACCTGGCCGTTCAGGCGCACTTCGCCCGCTTCGATCCAGTTCTGCGCCAGGTTGCGCGATTTGCAGAAGCGCGCGAACCACAGCCATTTATCGATGCGAAGACTGCTCATCGCAGGCGCTTCAGCACGGCAAAGGGTGAATTCTCGTCGATTTTCGTCACTTTCTGCGGCTTGTGCCGCTTAGGCCGGCGCGGCGTGTGGTGGAAGGTGACGGCGTCGCCCTCGCGCTTGGGCTTATAGCCCATCGCCTCGATCAGAAAGCTCATATCGTCAGGCCCGATGCCCAATTGCGACATCCAGGGTGCGGGCGGCGAGATCGGGCCTTCGCGCGCCAGCCTGCGCAGCTCGGCGGCGAAGCGCTCCAGCATGTCGAGGCGGATCGCCTGGCGGCCGAGGCGGCGATAGCCGACCGCTTCATAATAAGCGGCGGGATGATCGGCCGGCAGCGAGACGCGGCCGGGCGGCGGCGGCGCCATCTGCGGCTGGCCGCGATGCAGGCACCACAAAGCCGCCCGCCAGCGCATCACTTCGGGTTTCAGCAAAGCGGGCAGAAACAGGCTTTCGGTGCCGAAGCGGACGCCGAGCCGGGCCAGCAGCTTGCGCTCTTCCTCGCTCAGCTTGTCGAGGGGCGAGGCGGTCCTGGCGCGCGGCATCGAGCCGAGATGCTCGGCCAGCTGGAACAGCAGCCCGCGCACCGGGCCGGAAAAGTCGGCGCCGGGCGCCGGGATCAGCGGGCCGAACAGGGCGTGCAGCCGCGCCGACAGCCAGGTCGCCAGGCGGATTTCGATGGTGCGGCGCGCTTCGGCGTCGATCCATTCCGAGGGCAGTACCTCGATCAGCGGCTGCAGCGGCATCGGCCCGGCCTGCAGGCCGGCGACCGGGGCGCCGCGCCAGACGATCTGGGCATTGCCGTCGAGATCGAACTCGCCATCGGGCGCGGCGGCCAAAGCGGCGACGCGGCCGGCGATCTCCGGCTTCAGCGCGGCGCGGGCGGCGGCGGAAACGGCGCGCGCCGCATGGCCGCTTTCCGAGCGGTCGGCGGTGAAGCGGAATCCCTGCAGCGAGCCGACGAACTCGCCTTCGACGGTCAGCTGGCCTTGGTCGGACACGGTGGAGTCCAGCGCCTCATCGCTGCGCATCTTGCGCATCAGCACGGCGGTGCGGCGGTCGATGAAACGCTGGGTCAGGCGCTGATGCAGGGCGTCGGATAGGCGGTCCTCGATGGCGCGCGTGCGTTCCTGCCATTCCAGCCCGTTCTCGACCCAATCGCCGCGATGGCTGATATAGGTCCAGGTGCGGACATTGGCGATGCGGGTCATCAGCGTGTCGATGTCGCCATCGGTGCGGTCGAGGCGCTTCACCTGGCGGTCGAGCCACTCGGCGGGCAGCTTGCGCGCCGGTTCGGTCAGATGGTGGAAGATGGCGGCCAGCAGGCGGCTATGCTGCTCGGCCAGGCTCTTCCTGAAATCCGGAATCTGGCAGACCTCCCACAGCAGGCGCACGCGGTCCGGCGTCTTGGCGCGCTCCATGGTGTCGACATCCTGCGACAGCGCGGTCAAAGCCAGCCGGTCGTCGGATTCCCGGGCCCGCACCAGGCCGGGATCGTCGGGCAGGCGGTCGAGGGCGGCGATCAGCGCCGCAACCGAGGTGAAGCGCAGGTCGCTGTTGCGCCATTGCAGCTTTTTCAGCGGCGGGAAATGGTGGTTCTCGACCGCTTCGACGATCTGCGGATCGAGGCCGGGCACGTCGGCCGTGGTGCCGAAGGTGCCGTTATTCATATGGCGCCCGGCGCGGCCGGCGATCTGCGCCACTTCGGTGGCTTCCAAAGCGCGCGAGACCTGGCCGTCGAATTTGCGGGCCGCGGCGAAGGCGACATGGTCGACATCCATGTTCAGGCCCATGCCGATGGCGTCGGTGGCGACCAGATAATCGACCTCGCCGGCCTGGTAGAGCGCGACCTGGGCATTGCGGGTGCGGGGCGAGAGCGCGCCCAGCACGACCGCGGCGCCGCCGCGCTGCCGGCGGATCATCTCGGCCAGGGCGTAAACCTCGGAGGCCGAGAAGGCGACGATGGCGCTGCGGCCGGGCAGGCGGGTCAGCTTGGCCGGGCCGGAATAGGACAGGGTCGACAGGCGCGGGCGCGAGATGAATTCGGCCTTGGGCACCAGTCGGCGGATCAGCGGCTTGATGGTCTCCGAGCCCAGGAACATCGTCTCGGACGTGCCGCGCGCATGCAGCAGCCGGTCGGTGAAGATGTGGCCGCGCTCGGCGTCGCCGCACAGCTGGATCTCGTCGATGGCCAGGAAATCGACCCTGCGGTCGAGCGGCATGCTTTCGACGGTGCAGACGAACCATTGGGCATAAGGCGGGATGATCTTTTCTTCACCGGTGATCAGGGCGACGGCGTTGCGGCCCTTCAGCTTGGCGATGCGGTCGTAATTCTCGCGCGCCAGCAGGCGCAGCGGAAAGCCGATCATGCCGGTGCGGTGCCCGAGCATGCGTTCGAGGGCCAAATGGGTCTTGCCGGTGTTGGTCGGACCGAGAACGGCGACCACCCGGCTGCTGTCATAAGTGCTTGTCATTGATGTCCGGTGCCACGCCTCTCCGGCTTCCGCCGAAGAGGCGGGCAGACCGTTATTATTGCACCATCGCGCGCGGCGCCATGGCCGTGGTGCGCTGGCGGGTCGCGAATTCCTTCAATTGGCGGCCCATGCAATCGAACGCGTCCCTTACCGCGACACCGACATCCTCATTGACGTGGACGTTCTTGGGGTCGCGGGCGGCAACCAGTTCGGCGCCGGGAACGGTAACGTTGATTCTGACGTGGAAGGGTTCCCCTTTGCGGTGGAGGCTGCTGGTGTTGCGGTGGTGCGGCTCCACCACGACCCGGCAACTGGTGATCTGGTTGTAGATCTGTTCGAGCTTGAGAGCTTTCTCTCTGATGCGCTCCTCTAGGGCGTTGGAATGATCGATACCATGAAACGTAATCTGCAGCGGTATCTTCATGAGCCTCTCCGTCTTGACTGTTCGGGCCGGCCACGCGGTTCGCGGCAAAACGCCGCTTGCGTTATGCCGGTCCTGTCCTCATATCCTCAGACCGCAAATCGAACTTGCTCCAACTGCGTCTAGGTACGGGATCAGGGTACTCCTCTCATGGCAGAAGAAAAACTCAGTTTTCAGGCCGAAGTTGCCAAACTGCTCGATATCGTCGTGCACTCGCTCTACAGCAATAAGGAAATCTTCCTTAGAGAGTTGATTTCAAACGCTTCTGACGCGTGCGACAAGCTTCGCTATCAAGCGTTGACGGATGCTTCGCTTCTACAAGGAGAAGGCGAATTCAAGATCCGTCTGGTGACCGACAAGGAAAAGCGCACCCTCTCGATCATCGATAACGGCATCGGCATGAGCCGCGCCGAACTGGTCGAGAATCTGGGCACCATCGCCAAATCCGGCACCGCCGCCTTCATCGACTCGGTGAAGAAGGATGCGAAAGGTGACGTCAGCCAGATCGGCCAGTTCGGCGTCGGCTTCTATTCCGCCTTCATGGTCGCCGATCAGGTCGAGGTGGTGACGAAGAAGGCCGGCGAAGAGCATGGCTGGATCTGGCGTTCGGACGGCAAGGGCGAGTTCACCATCGCCGAGGCCCCGGATGCCAAGCGCGGCGCCGAGATCCGCCTGCATCTGCGCGACGGCGAGGATGAGTTCCTCGATCCCTACCGCCTGCGGAACATCGTCAAGACCTACTCCGACCACATCGCCCTGCCGGTGACGCTGGAAGAGGATGGCAAGGAAGAGACGATCAACAGCGCCTCGGCCCTGTGGACCCGGTCCAAGTCCGAGATCACGCCCGAGCAATATCAGGAATTCTACCACCACGTCGCCCATGCGTTCGACGAGCCGTGGGCGACCCTGCATTACAAGGCCGAGGGCGCGATCGAATATACCAGCCTGCTGTTCATCCCGAAGAGCAAGCCGTTCGATCTGTTCAATCCCGAGCGCAAGCAGCATGTGAAGCTGTACGTCAACCGCGTCTTCATCACCGACGACGCGGCCGAGCTGCTGCCGCCTTACATGCGCTTCCTGCGCGGCGTGGTGGACAGCCACGATCTGCCGCTGAACGTCAGCCGCGAGATGTTGCAGCACAATCCGATCCTGGCCAAGATCCGTTCCGGCCTGGTCAAGAAGGTGCTGGCCGAGATCAAGCGCAAGTCCGAGGCGGAAGACGGCGATTTCGCCACCTTCTGGGAAAGCTTCGGCGCCGTGCTGAAGGAAGGGCTGTACGAGGATTTCGAACGCCGCACCGACATTCTCGATCTGTGCCGCTTCAGGACCACCACGGGTGGGGACGAGCTGGTGTCGCTGGCGACCTATCTCGGCCGCATGAAGGAAGGTCAGGACGCCGTCTATTACATCACCGGCGACAATCTCGACCGCCTGAAGCAGAGCCCGCAGCTGGAAGGCTTCGCGGCCAAGGGCATCGAGGTGCTGCTGCTGACCGACCCGATCGACGAGTTCTGGCCGACCGCCATCGGCACCTATCAGGACAAGAAGCTGCGTTCGGTGGCGCAGGGTGCCGCCGATCTGTCCGCGGTGAAATCGGACGAAAAGGCCGAGGACGATAAGAAACCCGCCGCCGATGCCGCCGGCCTCGATGCGCTGATCGCCGCCGCCAAGCTGGCGCTGGGCGAGGCCGTCAAGGATGTGCGCGGCTCCGATCGCCTGACCGAGAGCCCGGTCTGCCTGGTGGCCGACGAGGGCGACATGGGCATCCATCTGGAACGGCTGTTGCGCCAGCATCAGCAGGGCCAGGGCGAGGCGCCGCGTATCCTCGAACTGAACCCGCGCCATGCGCTGATCCGCTCGTTGGCGGAAAAGGCCAAGGCCGACGGCGCCGCTTTGTCGGACCAGGTCTGGCTGCTGTTCGATCAGGCGCGTATCATGGAAGGCGAAACGCCGTCCGACCCGCAGGCCTTCGCCCGCCGCCTGTCGGCGGCCCTGGAAAAAGGCCTGTAACCGATGGGACCCGTCAGCTTCATCCTCAACCTGATCTGGATCGTGTTCGGGGGTGGGCTGATGGCCGTCGCCTGGGTGATCGTAGCCGTCATCATGGCGCTTACCATCGTTCTGCTGCCGTGGAGCCGCGCGGCCTTCGCGATCGCCGGCTACACGCTGTTCCCGTTCGGCCGCGCGGCGGTCAGCCGCCGCGAGCTGACCGGGCAGGACGATATCGGCACCGGGGGCTTGGGCTTCATCGGCAATGTGATCTGGTTCTTCGCCGCCGGCTGGTGGCTGGCGCTGGGCCATGTCCTGGCCGGCATCGCCTGCGCCCTGACCATCATCGGCCTGCCGCTGGCGGTCGCGCACTTCAAGCTGGTGCGCATATCGCTAGCTCCGATCGGTATGACAATTATCAATTTAGATCGTTGATGTTGTTTTCCGGGCCGCAAGGCGGCCCCGCGCTGCCGACGGCCGCGGTTACACGGACGGTATAGCTTGGCGCGGTAGCCCAGCGCACGGAGTGCGCGCCCGGCGCCTGAGGGACATATATTACCTGTTTTCCGGGCCGCAAGGCGGCCCCGCGCTAGCGACACCCGACGCCCGGTCTCTGTATAGCTTGGCGCGGTAGCCAAGCGCACGGAGTGCGCGCCCGGCGCCTGAGGGACATATAAAGCTGTGGCGCTCGCGCCACAGTGTGGCCATATTTTCGCCGCAGTATTGATGTTGCTGTGCAAAACGGTTAGAAGCTGAAGGGTAACCTGCCCTAAGGCTTCCGGCCGCTCATGAATATCGATCTTGCCAGAACCTTCTTGGAGATTGCCGAAACCGGCAACTTCAACAAGGCCGCGGAACGTCTGGACGTAACCCAGTCGACCGTCTCCATGCGCATCAAGGCGCTGGAGGACGAGATCGGCCGTCCGCTGTTCCTGCGCAGCAAGACCGGCACCGAGCTGACCCCCGCCGGCCATCAGTTTCTGCGCTATGCCAGCACCCTGGTGCGGGTGTGGGAGCAGGCGCGCCACGACATCGCGCTGCCGCCCGGTTTCCGCGCCGCCTTGACCGTCGGCGGCCAGTTCTCGCTGTGGGATCGCATGCTGCTGCGTTGGGTGCCGTGGATGCGCCAGCAGATGCCCGACGTCGCGCTGAAGGTCGAGGTCGGCCTGTCCGACGGGCTGATGCGCCAGCTGAGCGAGGGGCTGATCGATATCGGCGTGATGTATTCGCCGCTGTCGCGTCCCGGCCTGATCACCGAAAAGCTGCTGGAGGAACGCCTGGTACTGGTGTCGACCAAGCCGCGCCAGCTGTCGCAGTGGGACGACGGCTATGTGTTCGTCGATTGGGGGCCGGAATACCGCGCCGCCCACGCCCAGGCCTTCCCCGACCTGGCCACGCCGGCGGTGTCGGTGGGATTGGGCGCGCTCGGGCTTCAGCACATGCTGGCCAATGGCGGCTTCGGCTATTTTCCGATGCGGGTGGTGCGGCCCTATATCCAGGATGGCCGCCTCTGTCTGGTGCCGGAGGCTCCCGAATTCCGGCGTCCGGCCTATATGACCTATCCGATCGCCGACGAGCAGCTGGGCGACATCCTGCGCACGGCCGTGCGCGGGATGCGTTACGTAGCGTCGCTCGAAGCGGAAGACTGAAGCCCCACGGACCCTTTAGCGGGTGTAATTATCTTCACGAAGGCGGCTGCGGGCGGCGGCGACCAGCGTCATCAGCTGGCTGCGCGTGATCCCGTCGCTGCTCATCAGGCGCTGCATGATCGGATCGTGCAGCATTTCGTGCAGACTGGGCTCATCCATCGATGGCACATCCGCGAAAGCGGCGCGGTCGGTTTTCGGCTGCGGGACCGTCAGGGCGGTCTTGGCGGCCAGCGAGGCTCTGAGACGCGTAGCTCTGGCTGTCATGACCTGATCCCTTCGACAGGTGGTGGTTTACCGTTAACAGCCCATTATCAATAGCGCACCTGTCGCGGCATTGCAAATTTTCCACAGACTTATTCATGAGTTTTCCCCGGAATTAACAGGGGTATCCGGCCACCGTCCGCCCTTCTCCCTGCGAAAAACCGACCGATTGCGGCAGGATTTGTAAATAAAACCATTGTAATATTTTACAATCAGCCGATGTTATTAATGTATAGGAGATGTTATACTTTCCCCCAATATTGCGCTGCGACAACCATCTTTGGTGGTGGAGGGAAAGATGGATGCTCTTTCTGATTGGTCGGTTCGCAACAGAACGGGAGCGGCTTTCAGCGCGCTCCTGCTGCTTCTTTTGATCGTGGGAACATGCAGCTATCTGCAGATGGGGCGATTGCAGAGCAACGTCCGCGACATGGGCGAGAACTGGCTGCCCAGCGTCCGTGAACTATCGCAGATGGAATATTATCTTGCCCGGGCGCGCGGCGCCCTGTTGGGCGAGGTATTGGAGGCTGCGACTCCCGCCGAGCTCGATGACGGGGTCAAGCGCATGGGCAATTATCTCGCCAAATATGACGATGCCCACCAGCATTATTCGAAGATGATGATCGCCTCGCCGGAAGAGCGGACGCTGTTCGACGCGGTCGAGCCTGTCGAGCAGGCCTATCGCGCCGAGACCGATAAAGTCATCGCGCTGATGCGGCAAGGCAACCATGCCGCGGCGGCCGATACGGCGATCAAGGCGCGCGACAAGTTCGCCCTGATGATCGAGGCCCAGGAAAAGGTCATCGCCTATAACAATCAGGGCAGCGCGATGGCCATGGACCATGCTCAGACCACGTTCACGAACGCCAAGCTCATTCTCGGGATATCGATCGCGATCGCGCTGGCGATCGGCTTTCTGTCCTATGGGATGGTGATCAAGACGGTCTGTTCGCCGATCCAGCTGCTCAGCCGGGTGATGGGGCGGCTGGCCGATAACGACCTGACCACCGAAGTTCCCGGCTGTCAGCGCCGCGACGAGATCGGCGGCATGGCCCGCGCGGTCGAGGTGTTCAAGCGCAACGGCATCGAGCGCAAGGCCCTGCAGGAACGCGAAATGGCCGAGATCGCCCAGCGCGAGGAAAGGGCCCGCAGGCGCGACGCGGCCACGGCGACCTTCAACAGCGACGTGGCGGGCATCATGGAGACGGTCAGTTCCGCCGCCACCGAGTTGGATGCCACCTCGAATTCGCTGTCCTCGACTGCCGAACAGGCGGCCCGCCAGGCCTCCATCGTGGCGGCCGGTGCCGAGGAAGCCAACGCCAACGTGCAGACGGTGGCCGCCGCCACCGAGGAATTGTCGGCCTCGATCAGCGAGATCTCGCAGCAGATGGCCGAGGCGCGCACCGTGGCGGGACATGCCAACGAAGAAAGCCGCCGGGCCAACGAACGGATACAGGGGCTGGTCGAATCGGCTCAGCGGATCGGCGAAGTGGTGCGCCTGATCCAGGATATCGCCAGCCAGACCAACCTGCTGGCCTTGAACGCCACCATCGAAGCGGCCCGGGCCGGCGACGCCGGGAAAGGCTTCGCGGTGGTGGCGGGCGAAGTGAAGACCCTGGCCAGCCAGACCGCCAAGGCGACCGAGGAGATCACCGGGCAGGTCCAGGCGGTGCAGCACGCCACGCAGGAGGCGGTGCAGGCCATCGCCGGCATCGGCGAAACCATCGCCCGCATCCACGAGATCTCGGCCGCCATCGCCGCCGCGGTGGAACAGCAGGGGGCGGCCACCAACGAGATCGCCCGCAATGTCGCCCAGGCCTCGGCCGGAACCAGCGAAGTGACGAGCAACATCGCCGCCGTCAACGAGGTGGCCCGCGAGACGGGCGAGTCCGCCAGCCATGTGCTCAAAGCGGTCGGTGACCTCAATACGCAGGCGACCCGGCTGCAGGCCACGATAGAATCCTTTATCCGCGAAATGTCCGCTAGCTGAAGGTCCGCTGTTTATCCTTGGTGCAAGAGAACCCTCCGGCAAGCCAGGAGGGCGTCCGGGAGGTTGATCATGAATGTTTTCCAGGATTTGACCGTCCGCTCCCGCATGGGCGCGGCATTCGGCGCGCTGCTCGCGCTGTTCGTGCTGCTGGGCATCTGCGGCTATGTCGAGATGGGCCGGCTGCAGTTCAACGTGACCGACATGGGGTCCAACTGGCTGCCCAGCGTCAGGACCCTGTCCCGCATGGAATATTTTCTCGCCCGCACCCGAACGGCGCTGCTGGGGCCGATCGTCCAGGCGCGCACGCCCGAGGAACTGGATGCCGGCGTCAAGACGCTGGAAGGCTATCGGGCCACTTATGACGATCTGAAAAACAAATACACCACCAGCCTGATTTCGTCGGAGGAGGAAAAGACCCTGTTCGGGGCGGTGACTCCGCTGGTGACCGAGTATCGCGCCATGGTCGATACGGTCATCGACAATCTGCGCAAGGGTAATCGCGAGGTGGCGGACCGCCAGGCGCTGCAGGCGCGCGACAAATTCAACGCCATCGTCGAGGCGATGGAGAAAGTGATCGACTACAACAATTCCGGGGCCGACCAGGCGGTGGTCACGGCGGGGCGGACCTATGCCAGCGCCTGCATCATTTTCGCCATCGCGGTGCTGATCGCGATTGCGATCGGCGTGGGGTCCTACATCATGGTGATCAGGACCATCTGCCGTCCGGTCGACGAGATGCAGGGCGCGATGGGCCGCCTCGCCGACGAGGATCTGTCGGTGGTCATTCCCGGCTGCGGCCGCAAGGACGAAATCGGCGGCATGGCCCGCGCCGTCGAGGTGTTCAAGCGCAACGGACTCGAGCGCAAGGCCCTGCAGCAGCGTGAAATGGCCGAGATCGCCGAGCGCGAGGACCGGGCCCGCCGGCGCGATGCCGCCACCGCCACGTTCAATCGCGAGGTGGCCGGGATCATGGAGACGGTCAGTTCCGCCGCCGCCGAGCTGGACGCCACGTCGACCTCGCTGTCTTCCACCGCCGAGGAGGGGGCGCGCCAGGCCCAGGCGGTCGCCGCCGGCGCCGAGGAGGCCAGCGCCAATGTCCAGACGGTGGCTTCGGCCACCGAGGAATTGTCGGCCTCGATCGGTGAAATCTCGCACCAGATGGTCGAGGCGCGGACCGTTGCGGGCCATGCCAACGAGGAAAGCCGCCGCGCCAACGAACGGATACAGGGGCTGGTGGCGTCGGCCCAGAAGATCGGCGAGGTGGTGCGCCTGATCCAGGACATCGCCAGCCAGACCAACCTGTTGGCCTTGAACGCCACGATCGAAGCCGCCAGGGCGGGTGAAGCGGGCAAAGGATTTGCCGTCGTGGCCGGCGAAGTGAAGACGCTGGCCAGCCAGACCGCCAAGGCGACCGAGGAGATCGCCGGCCAGGTCCAGGCGGTGCAACATGCCACCGAGGAAGCGGTGCAGGCCATCGCCGGGATCGGCAGCACCATCGCCCGCATCCACGAGATCTCCGCGACCATCGCGGCCGCGGTGGAAGAGCAGGGGGCGGCCACCAACGAGATCGCCCGCAATGTGGCGCTCGCCTCGGCCGGCACCAGCGAGGTGACCGGCAATATCGCTTATGTCACCGAACTGGCGCGCGAGACCGGCACCTCGGCGACGCAGGTCTCGTCGACCTCGTCCGAGCTCAGCGTCCAGTCCAGCAAGCTGAAGCAGGTGATCGACTCGTTCATCCACGAGATGGCGACGACGTAGGAGCTATTGCGGCGGGTTCTTGACCGCTTCTTCCTGCTGTTCCTTGGTCTTCGGCACGTCGACCGGTTTCACCTCGACCTCGGTGACGCCCTCTTTCTTCATGCCCAGTTCCTCGGCGGCCTTGGGCGTGACGTCGATGATGCGGTCCTTGACGTAGGGGCCGCGGTCGGTGACCACCACTTCGGTAGATTTGCCGTTTTCCTTGTTGACCACCTCGGCCTTGGTGCCGAGCGGCAGGGTCTTGCTGGCCGCGGTTTTCTTGCCGGGATCGAGCGGCTGGCCGCTGGCCGTCTTCTTATGGGTGAAGTGCTTGCCGTAGTAGGAGGCGGTGCCCTTCTGCTTGTGCATGGCGGGCTTGGCCGCTGGTGCGGGCGCAGCGTCGTCCGCTGCGGCCTGCGGGCCAAGGCACATCGCAGCGAACGTCAGAGCAAAAAACACCAATTTTCGCACGATCATCATGTTGGCAATCTACCCTCAATACGGGCAAATTGTGCGCCTCGGAATCTACTTAGAGCCTGTTTGGGAATTGGGTATGGCCTGCACACCGATATCAGAGGCTTGGGCCAGGCAGCGGGAGCGACGCGATGCGGCGCATCGCGAGCGAGCGATAACGTCGCCCAAGCCTCTGATATCGGTGCCCGTAGGGTCGCAGCCGGAAAGCCGAGGGCGGCGATGCAGGTCATATCCAATTCCCAAACAGGCTCTAAGGGCGTGGTCTGGGATGGGGCGGGGTGGATTGCTGTTATGGATGGCCATGGCGCTATTGCCGCGCTTGGCTGTCGGGGCCGAGAGTCTCCGCTTCGTCACCGAGGAAGTCGCGCCGATCAACATGGCCGGGCCGGGCATCGGCGAGATCAGCGGCATCGCGACCGAGGTGATCAGCCGCGCCATGGCGGAAAGCCGTCTGTCCTACACTCTCTCGCTCTATCCGTGGGCGCGCTCTTATGCGATGGCCCTGCGGGACCGCGATACCTGCGTCTTTTCCGCCAGCCGGACCGAGGAGCGGGAAAACCTGTTCAAATGGGTCGGCCCGCTGGTCAAGGACCGCTGGGTGCTGTTCGGGCGCATCGACGGACCGGCGCCGGGCTCGGTCGACGATGCGCGCGGCCATTCGATCGGCGGCCATTACGACAGCGCCTCGTCGCGCTATCTGAAAGCCCTCGGCTTTCAGATCGACGAAGTGTCGGATTTTCATTCCAACATGAAGCGGGTGGCGGCGCGCCGGCTCGATTATGCGGTCAGCGGATTGCTGGGCGGCTCCTACGCGATCGCCCATGACAAGGAATTGTCTGACGTGGTGCCGGTCCTGTTCCTGAAAGACATCGAGATGTATCTGGCCTGCAACAAGTCGGTGCCCGACCGCGTCACCGACCGCCTCAACGCCATCATCGCCCGCATGACCGCCGACGGCACGGTGGCGGCGATCGTGCGGCATTACCAATAAAAAACCCCCTGCCGGCGAACCGGCAGGGGGCTTCGGACTGCGCTGTTAAACCGCGACCTTGTCGGCGACCTCGGTGAAGGCCGTGATCTGGTCGAAGTTCATATAGCGGTAGATGTCGGCGGCCTTC
Source organism: Alphaproteobacteria bacterium (assembly GCA_021325215.1). Taxonomy (GTDB): domain Bacteria; phylum Pseudomonadota; class Alphaproteobacteria; order Rhodospirillales; family Magnetospirillaceae; genus JAJPHO01. Next base: position 1,089 of record JAJPHO010000183.1, on the reverse strand, counting down.
TCATTGACGATGCCGACCTGCTCCAGATATTCCGCCGGGGTCGGCAGGCGGCCCAGCAGGGCGCTGACCGCCGACAGCTCGGCTGAACCCAGATAGACGCGGGTATCGATGCCGAGGCGGTTCGGGAAGTTGCGGGTCGAGGTCGAGATGGCGGTCGAGCCCTTGCGGATTTGCGCCTGGTTGCCCATGCACAGCGAGCAGCCGGGCATCTCCATGCGGGCGCCCGAGCGGCCGAGGATGCCGTAATAGCCTTCCTCGGTCAGGATCATCTGGTCCATCTTGGTCGGCGGCGCGATCCACAGGCGGACCGGAATGTCCGACTTGCCGTCGAGGATCTTACCGGCGGCGCGGAAATGGCCGATATTGGTCATGCACGAGCCGATGAACACCTCGTCGATGTGGTCGTTCTGCACTTCGGACAGGAACTTCACATCGTCGGGATCGTTCGGGCAGGCCAGGATCGGTTCCTTGATGTCGGCCAGGTCGATGTCGATCACCGCCGCGTACTCGGCGTCCTTGTCGGCGGACAGCAGGTCGGGCTTGGCGATCCAGGCTTCCATCGCCTTGATGCGGCGTTCCAGCGTGCGCTTCTCGGCATAGCCCTCGGCGATCATCCACTTCATCAGGGTGATGTTCGAGGTCATGTACTCGATGATCGGCTCCTTGTTGAGCTTCACCGTGCAGCCGGCGGCCGAGCGCTCGGCCGAGGCGTCGGTGATCTCGAAGGCCTGCTCGACCTTGAGGTCCGGCAGGCCTTCGATTTCGAGAATACGGCCGGAGAAGATGTTCTTCTTGCCCTTCTTCTCGACGGTCAGCAGGCCGGCCTTGATGGCGTAGAGCGGGATCGCGTTGACCAGATCGCGGAGCGTCACACCCGGCTGCATCTTGCCCTTGAAGCGCACCAGCACGCTTTCCGGCATATCGAGCGGCATGACGCCCGTCGCGGCGGCAAACGCCACCAAGCCGGAGCCGGCCGGGAAGGAGATGCCGATCGGGAAGCGGGTGTGCGAATCGCCGCCGGTGCCGACGGTGTCGGGCAGCAGCAGGCGGTTCAGCCAGGAATGGATGACGCCGTCGCCGGGACGCAAG
>JAJPHO010000152.1 GCA_021325215.1 Alphaproteobacteria bacterium | reverse complement strand
GACGGTCAGCCGATCTACCTTTATGCCTTGCCGCCGGCCGCCGGCAAAGCGGCCGACATCGCGCAATGGCTGATCGTCACCGGCCCGCGCGCTTTGCAATAGAAAATCACCCGATATTGCGGACGATATGTGGCCCCATCCAATTGGCCAGCCCCAGCGGAAGTCTTTTCCAGGCCGCGATGAAGAGCTGGAATTTCGGATTGCGCGGATTGAGGTCCGGCAACGGGGCGCCGTCGGCAATACGGAATTCATGCACCACCGGCGTCGGCTCGAAGCCCCAATTCTTCTTGAAGTCATAGGGGCCGCTGCCGATCTTGCTGCGGCCGAAATCGAACACGCCATAGCCATGCTCGACGGCGCGGCGCATCAGGCGCCAATACATGAAATCATTGGCGCCGGCCTCGCGGGCGCCGGGGCCGGCGCCGGCATAATAGGGCATCACCCGGTCGCGGAAATAGAAGCTCAGGACCGAACTGAGCGGCCGCCCCTCCTGCGAGACGGTGAGAATATCGCAATCGGCGCCGAATTCGGCGAGAAGAGCGCGGAAATAGGTCTTGGAAAAGACGGGCGTCCCCAGCCGATGCACGGTGGTGGCGTAAAGCGGATAGAACCGGTCGATATCGGTGTCGATCTCGGCGGTCAGCCCCAAATTGAACGCCTTGCGCAATACCGCCCGCTGCTTGCGCGGAATCTGTTTCAGATTCTCGGCCTCATCGGGCTCGATGGTATTTTCGAAGGTGGCGTAGAGATCGTCGCGAAACGCCCAGTCGGCATGCCGGCGCGCCGGGCGGCGATATTCGAGGAAGGAGGCGCCAAGCCGCTTCATCAGGGTCAGCGCCTGCCGGTCCAGCGCGGCATGAACCAGCCCGTCGTCGGCGACGGGCCCCCCTCCCATGCAGCAGCCATTCGAAATCAGCCCGTTGCCGAACATCCGGCTTTTATAATGCGCCAGCGGCAGCAGCCCGCGGATTCGCCCCTGGGCTTCGGCATAGAGGAAATGCGTCCGCTGGCCGAAGCTTTTTTCGATCACCGTCTTCCACCCCGCTTTGTGGAAAAAGGTCGCCTCCGGGCAGGCCGCGACATAGGCGTCCCAGCGGCCGGCCTCCGCTCCGGTCAGCGGCCGGATCTCGAGGTCAACCGGCTCCATCGAAAACCAGCCGATCCATCCGGTCCCAGGAAAAATCCTCGAGCAGCCGGCGTATCCGCGCCTCCATGCTGGAGAGATTGGTGTAATGCCGGATTCTCGATTTGAGGGGCAGACCCTCGACCCGGGGCTGGCCGGCATCGATCTCCCAGGGATGGAAATAGAAGATGCAGGCTTGACCGTCCAGGCGATTGACCCTTCGCAGCGCCCAGCGCGATACCCAATAGGGCAGCAGCCGGAAATAACCTCCGCCGCTGCAGGGCAGTGTCTGTCCGGCGAGGCGAACCGTCGTCATGGGATGTTCGGTAAAATCCTGCCGCCCCCCGGGATTGAAGGTGAAACGGGGCGCTTCGGGCATGCCGTAATAATCGTGACGGACCGGATAGACGCTGGAGCTGTAGCCATACCCCTCCTCCGCCAGCACGTCGAAGGCCCAGGGAGTCCGGGCGCCGATGGAGAAGGTCGCGGCCCGGTATCCCCTGATCTCGACCCCGCCGATCTGTTCCAGCGTCGCCTTGCTCTTGCGGATATCGGCACGGAAGGTCTCGGGGTCCTGACGATCGACACGGGTGTGGCTCCAGCCGTGGCTGGCCAGCTCGTGGCCCTGATCGACGATGCGCCGGATCAAGTCGGGATAGCGTTGGGCGACCCAGCCGAGCACGAAGAAGGTGGCCTCGACCTTCGCGTCGGAGAACATCTGCAAGGCCCGTTCGGTATTGGCTTCGACGCGGCAAGGCAGCGAATCCCACTGTTCGGGACTGATCCGCGAGGAGAGCGCCTGGGCATGAAAATAATCCTCGATATCGATGGTCATCGCATTGACGATTTTTGCATCCGTCATGTCAGTATCCCGCGACAAGGTTGGCGAAAACGCTCAGGGTCCGCTTCAGGGCGACGTCGTGGCGGAAGCTGCGCGCGTCGAGCTGGCGCAAACGCTGGGTCAAGGCGTCGTCAGTCTGACCGGGATGGGAGGGCGGACGGTCCGGCTGCGGCGGCAGGGACAATTCGCCGCGCAGATCGTCGGCCACCGCCTCCGTCATGTCGGCGGTGATCTTGTGCTTTTCCTCAAGGCAGCCGAAGAGCAGAAGGCGCGACATCAAGGTGTTGATCCGGCGCGGCACGCCCCCCGTGTGACGATAGATGACCGGTATGCAGTCATCGTCGAAAGACGGATCTTCCCGCCACCCGGCGGTGTGCAGCCGGTGATCGATATAGGTGCCGGTCTCGGCGAGGCTCATCGGCCCGAGGTGATAGGACGCGATCACGCGCTGGCGCAACTGCTCCAGCTCGCTGCTGGCGATGGTGAGGCGAAATTCAGGCTGGGCGACGAGAAAGCTCTGCATCAGCGGCTTTCCCTCCGCCTGAAAATTCGACAGCATGCGCAGCTCTTCCAGCGCCGAAACCGGCAGGTTCTGCGCTTCGTCCACCAGCAGAAGGCTGCGGCGGCCCTGCCGGTGATTATTGATGAGAAAACGCTGGATCGCCGCGAGCAGCAGCGCCTTGTCGCTGACCGGCGCGATGCCGAAGGACAGCGCCACCATGCGCAGCAGGTCGTCGGCCGCCAATTGCGAGGTTTCGATCGTGGCGGCGACGTAGCGACTGGCATCGAGCCGGGACAGGAGATGACGAAGCAAGGTGGTCTTGCCGGCACCGACCTCGCCGGTCAAAACGATGAACCCTTCCCCCTGGCCGAGCCCGTAGAGCAGGTAGGAGACCGCCTTGAGATGGACCTGGCTGTTGAAGAAGAAAGCGGGGTCCGGCGTCAGCTGAAACGGCCGCCCCGTCAAACCGTAATAGGTCTCGAACATTCGATCGATCGCCGCTCTCGGGTTCACCATTGAGCGGAAGATCTATCAGACCCCCGACAGACGGGCTGTTCGCAATTGCACATCAGAAGCTTTTGCGCAGTGTCAGCAGAAGCGCGTTCTCGGCATAGCCGGTCCGGATCGCGTTGCTCAGCTCATAGCGCTGATAGCCGGCGCTGGCGCGCAAGGTGGGGGAGAGATTGATGTCGTAACTGACACTGGCGCGCTGGATATTGTAGCCGGCGTCCGCCAGGCTGTCGTAATTCCGGCCGAGCGAAAACGAGACGGTGAGATCCGATTGACGGGTCAGCTGGCGCGCATAAGAGGCGGTTGCCAGGATCGCCTGCTGACGTTCTGTGCCGCTTTGTCCAAGAACGATGGCGCCGAGGGCGCGCTGGTCCAGCTCGGCCGAAAGCGTGTAGGAATTGCGGCCCTCGCCCCCGTTGAGACCGACGCGGCTGGTCTTCAAGGTGAAGCTCTGTGACGTGTAGTTGAAGGATGCGGCATTGGGGGCGCCGAGATCGCCGGTCAGGGAATCGACGAGATGCCCGTCCTCGTCGCGCACCAGCTCATTGAGGTCGCTGCCGAGCAGCTGCTGCTGGGTGGTCACCGTCTCCTGATGAGAGGCCGACAGGGTCAGGGCCTTGCCGATCCGATAGCGAAAGCGCCCCGACCAATAGGGGCCGCCATAGCGCGAGCCGCCCTCGACCAGCAGATCGGTTCGCGGCCCCGGACTGAACCGTCCGCCGACCCGCCAGGAGGGATGGACCGAATCGCCGGCCCCATTGGCGCTGTCCTTGTAGGAATCCTCGCCGATGACCGCGAGCAGGGCCACTTCGCGCGTCAGGGCATATTCGCCGGTGGCGCTTGCGGTGCGCTGTTCGACCGTGCGGCCGCCGGCATAGCCCGTGTCGCTCGCCGAGCCCGCGGCCGACCAGCGGATGTTGGTGAATTGCGGCCCGGCGCGCAGCGAGATCAGCGCTTCATTGGTGTTGGCGTCGGTGATCGCAGAGGGAGATGGCGCGAAAGGCGAGGCCGGAACCGCGGGAAAGGCGCCGCCCGTCTTGGTGTCGCTGTAATCCAGGGTCGTGGCGCGATAGCGCAGCTCGCCGACCGCCCAGCCGCCGAAATCATGCTGCAGATAGGGGCTGACGCTGCCGTTGAAGACCTCCGTCTGGTTGCCCGGCAAGGTCCGATCGAAGGCCGAGATCACCCCATTATTGGTGATCGGCTGGGTATTGGCCACGGCGCGAAGATCGACGAACAGATAATTCTCGACGGCCTCGCCCCAGCCGTTCGCATTGACATCATAGCGATATCCGTCAAGATCGCCGTGGCGCGCATAGAGGTCGTAGCTTGCGCTTCCCGCCAGGGATAGGCGGAGCCGCCGCGTCTGCTCCTCCACATCGATCCCCGGGGTCACGGTGGTCACGAGATCGCCGCCGCCCTGCGGCGTGAGACGGGCATTGTCTGTGACCGCTTCGCGGACGGCCAGCGTCGGTTTCACCAGCCAGCCGACGATTTTCCGGGTCGACCCCGCCGTTTCGGCCGTCTCGTCGGAGGACTCGTCCGCCGAGGACGGGTCCAGAGGGGCCGACTGCGCCCAACTCGGCTGGAAGCCGGCCTGCGCCGCCAGGGCGCCGACGGTCAGCCAGGCCGACAGGGAGATATCTCTTCGCGTCATCACCGCCCTCCCCTTCAGCAGTAATAAGCGCCGAAATCCCGCTCCCACAGCGGCTCGACCTTGTTCAGCACGAAGCTGATCTCCTCGCAGTCCGACAATTGCCCCAGAGCCTTCTCCACCAGCCGCCAGGCGGTGCGGTTCTGTTCGACCACCATCACGATCTGTCCGACATGGGAGGCCAGCACGCCGGTTTCGGTGCAGGCGAGGACCGGCGGCGAATCCAGTAGGATGATCCGGTCCGGATAGCGCGAGACCAGATCGTCCATCAGCGCCGCCATGCGGTGGCTGGACAGGAGTTCGGTGCTGTGCGGACGCCGCCTTCCCGCCGGCAGCAGGGTCAGATGGGCGATATTGGTGCGCAGCAGGACATCGGCGACATCGAGCCCGTCATCGAGCAGCAGGTCGGTCAGGCCGCGATCGACCGTCACCCCCAGCAGGTCCGGCAGGGATTGGTGATAGAGATCGCCGTCCACCAGCATGACGTACAGATCATGCTCGGAGGCGATGCTCATCGCCAGATTGAGGGCGACGAAGCTCTTGCCCTCGCCCGGCCTGGCGCTCGTTATCATCACCGCATTGCCGGTATGGGGCCCGTCCTCCCGCTGCAGGGCCTTCTGCAGCAGGGGCCGTTTGATGATCTGGAACTGCTCCACCAGCTGCGTTTTGCGGCCGCCATCCGGCCGAATGCATCCCAGCTTGGCCAGCCGGTCGAGATCGATATCGAGCGGCGCCGGATGCGGCACCGACGCCTGCCCCGGCGGCGGATCGAAGTCTTTGGCGGCGCCGATCCGCGCCGGAATTTCCGCCCCGGGCGAGACCCGGAAAGACGCCATATTGGGTCCGCCTTTGCCGAGCTGCTCCGCATAGCGCTGGATCAGATCGAGGCGTCTGATGTCATCCGACATGGGTAATCATCCGATCAGCATCCGAGCGGCCGACGCCCGCCAATATCCCTGAGCTTCGCAGGGTGGCCAGAAACAGAACGCAGAAGATCAGCACCAGGCAGACGGAGACGATCCCGAAACGGACATTCCCGCGCCGGGCGCGGACCTCGTCCTCGGCTTTGCGCTGGAACGTGATGACGCCCAGCACCGGCAGGCCGGAGCGCCGCACGAGGATGTCCGGCGAAGTCACCGGCGCTTCGAGATGATCGAGCAGCAGCGCCGTTCCCAGTCCGGCCGCCAGGCTGCCGGCCAGAACCGCGGCGAGAAAGGCCAGACGGTGCGGCCCCGAAGGCTTGGCGGCGATTCGCGGGGGATCGACGACGCGGAACTGGATCTTCTGCGAGCTGTTCTCGACGGCCTGTGACATCAGGGCCGATTCGCGGCGCACCAGCAATTCGTCATATTGCTTCTTCAGCACGTCATATTCGCGCGTGAGATCGGTATATTCGGCGACCATGCTGGGATTTTCCGCGGCCTGGACTTCGAGGTCGGTCTGCGCCGACTGCGCCGCCGCCAGATGGCCGCGCGCCAGGGACATCTGCTGCTGCGCCTCGAACAGGCGCATCTGCAATTGCTCGAACACCGGGTTCGACACTTGCGAGCGGTAGCGCGGCTCGCCGGCATCCTCCCCCGGTTCCGCGCCGGCGCGGGCTTCCAGTTCCGCCAATTGCCGCTTGACGGCGATGACGTCGGGATGCTTGTCGGTATAGTGCAGGCGCAGCTCGTCCAGACTCTTCTGCAGCTCGGCTATGGTCGACGCCCCCGTCTCGGCATGGCTGCCGGTGACGACCACCGGCGGCGCGTTGTCGACGCTGAGGAATTGCGGCACCGTCTTCAGCTGCTGCATCAGGAGATCGCCGGCCGACTTCAATTCCGCGACCTGGCCCTGGGCGGTGCTGACCGCTTCGCGCAGGCTGTCCTTACGCGCACCCAGATTGGCGCTGCTTGACAGCAGGACGTCGCCATGCTGGCGCTTGAACTCCGCCATATGCTGCTCGATGACGCGCAGTTTCTCTTCATAGGAGGCGATCTGCCTCTCGATGAAACCAAGCGCCTTCTCCATTTCGGCCCGGTTCTGAACGTCGCTATTGTCGACCAGGACCGACAGCAGAGCCTGAACCACGTCCCGCGCCAGGGTCGGGTTGGGGTCGGTGTAGGAAATGGCCAGCAGATTGACGCCCTGCACGCTGATCTGCGCATGGCGAAGCATATGTTCGAACAGATTGACCTCGTCCACCGGCGTTTGAACAGCCAGAGCCAGGTCGGTGGCCACCGCCACCTTGTGAAGGTTGGACCGGCTGAGCAACGTCCTGGTGATGAGGGGCACCTGGTGCTGGACGTCGTTTTCGACGGTGAGGTTCTTCAGCAAGGGCCCGAGAAGCGTGTCGGTATCGACATACACCATCGCCTGCGACTGATACTGGTCAGGCAGGAGCAGCACGCCGCCCCATCCGATCACGCACAGACCCCAGCAGACCATCAGCGCCAGCCAACGCCGGCGCCACAGGATGGCGATGCGGGAAAGCAGCTCCGCGCGGAAATCGCTCATCAGAACCAGGATTGCGGAATGATGAGGATGTCGCCCGCCGCCATGGGCACGTTCGCGGACATGTCGCCATCGCGGATCAGGCTGTCGAGGCGGACGCCGACCGAGACGTCGCGGCCCTCCACCTTGCGGACGATGATGGCGCGGTTGCCGGCGGCGAAGTCGGTCAATCCGCCGACGGCGATCATCACGTCCAGCACGCTCATATTGGCGCGGTAGGCGAAGGCCTGCGGCTTGGCGGCTTCGCCGATCACACGGACCTGCTGATCGAAGGGACCGACGAAACTGATCGGCATGACCGTCACCACCGGATCGTGAACGAAGTCGGCGAGGCGGTCGCGGATTTCACGCCCGAGGCTGGTCGGCGTTCTTCCGGCCGCCTGGATGTCTTCGATCAGCGGCAGGGAAATCTTGCCGTCGGGCCGGACATGGGTGGTGGTGGAAAGTTCGGGGTTCTTCCAGACGAACAGTTGCAGCTCGTCGCCGGGCCCGATCACATATTCATAGCTATCCCCGGTCGTTGGCGGCGGAACGGCTCCGGCGCGTTGTCCGCTCGTGCCCGGAGCTCCGGCGCAGCCCGCCAAGGCGACGGCCGCGGCCAGGACAAGAAAGTGGGTGTGTCGCGTCTTTTCCCGATCCATCGGCCTGTCCCCGTTCAAGCCGGTCCCGTCGCTGTACCGACAGGCCGGCAACCAAGTTACATAGCCGGCAGAGTGTGCCCGGCAGTGCGATGGCCCCGCTGTCCCGAACTGAACACTTGCCCCTGTCATGCTTCCTTAGGCGGGAATCACCCCGATGCCTGATGCATCTTTAAGGTGTTCCCTGAAGAGAAAGTCCAAGGTTCCCCGAATTTTGCCGGGTAACCCCGCGTGCTATCAAAGGGATACGCAGCGACGGGCGAGGAGACAGGCCGTGCAAAATCTCAAAATTGACGGCTTTGATCCCCTTTCCTTCCTCACGTCGGTCGGGACGGGGACTTCGACCTCTCAATATCGGTCCGGCCAGATGGTTTTCCGGCAAGGGGACCCGGCGCGCTCCCTCTTCTATGTGCAGCAGGGGCTGGTGCAGATCAGCATCATCTCGGATCAGGGACGCGAGGGGGTCACGGCCATCCACGGCCCGGGAGAGCTTTTCGGCCAGGAGAGCCTGACCCATCAAGGCATCCATCGAACCAACGCCGTCACCATCGGCTTGTCCGCCATCGCCAAGATCGACAACCGGGCGCTGATCCGCGTCTTGAAGGCGGACCCCTCGACGGCGATCATGTTCCTGTCGTTTCTTCTGTGGCGCAATGTCCAGATCGAGGACGATCTGGTCGACCATCTGTTCAATTCGAGCGAAAAGCGCCTTGCGCGCCATCTTCTGAAACTCGCCTGCCTCGATGAGGTGACGCCGCCGGGAAGCCAGGTCGAGAGCGTCGTCATCCCCAAGATAAGCCAGGAGATTCTGGCCTCGCGCATCGGCACGACGCGCGGCCGGATCAATTATTTCATGAACAAATTCAGGCGGTTGGGCCATATCGACTATAATGGCTTGATCACCGTCCGCTCTTCGCTGGTCAATGTCATCTTCGATGACGTCATCGCGGAAAATGCCGGCTTGGACGGCGAGACGGGATTTGCCCCGATCAGGATCGAGACCGCACCGGGGGGCTGGCCGCCGGCCGCCGCGGCCCCTCCGGCGCCGGCCCGCCGCGCCGTCGGCTGGGTCCAGCCCTGAGTTCGGCGGGCTTTTGCGCCGGCACGCCATACCATGGCAGGCGAGCGTCCAATCGGATGGCCCGCGCCACGATCAGCAGAACCGCGAAGCAGCTCAGAACGATCGCCAGGAGATCAATCATGGCGCAGATGATCCTTGATTTCGCTGAGCGCCGCTGACCGCCCCGAACAATCCCCCATAAAGAAATCGAGATAGCCCGTCAGGGTCGCGATAAAAGCTTGCCGATCCTGTTCCGTCTGGACGTAGGGAGTGGCTCCCGGCAGCAGCGACGAGCTGTGATAGGTCAGCATGAAGAAACGCTGGCCGCGGGCGAGCGCGGCGCGGGTCATCTTGATCAGATCGTTCAGACAATGGCCTTCCGGGCTCAGGCGTATCCGTTCGATCAGCCCGAGCCGGGAAGCGAGGCTGGGAAGGCGCAGCCGCATGCCGACCCGGCCCGTCAGGGCCGGATAGAGATAGCGTCCGCTCCAGGACAAGGCGCCCACGAACCCGACCGAGAGCGGCAGGACGACGACATCGTGGCGGGTCAGAAACGGCATGGCGGAGAAACTCCTGAAATCAGGCCCCGAACGGGAAGAAAAATCGGTGTAAGGCACTACGCTGACATCGAGCTCGTACCCCAGCTCGGACAGAATGCCGACGGTCCTCGGACCGACGCCGTAGCGACCGGCCTTGTAGAGTGTCGGCCGGCGGCCGAAGCCGGCGGCGATCGCCTCGGTCAGAACGCGCAATTTGTCATGTTCCAGCTCGGGGGCCAGATTGCCGGGATAGGAGTGCCGGTTATCGACCGGACAATCATGCGGCGGATTGACCCAGGGGTGCAGGTGAGCGCCGATTTCGCAGCGGCCGCTATCGGCGATCTCCTTCAGTATCCCGAGCGCTTGCGGCGAGGTCGCAACGGGGTAATCGATGGCATAGGTCGGCACCACGCCATAAGCGTCGAACACATCCTGCGCCAGCGCCGTCCAGCGGAGATTGTCGACCGAGGTGGCGGCGGCGTCGAAAGCGCGATCCCAGGCGAATTCCTCTTCGGCATCGACCACCACCGTCAAAACCGGCCCTCGGCCGGCCCGCAGCGAGAGAAACCCTTCGACCGGGAAGGTGGCGCGGTCGGGGCTGGCGGCGAAGACCGATGTCACGCGCGCCAAAATCGGGCCGAGAGCCGCCTTGAGCTCGTCCCCGAGCGGATGGCGCATGGCCAGAATGCAGGTGACCCAGGAGATCGCCCCCAATCCGCCGGCCGCGATCGTCTGAGGCCAGAAGCGGTCCGGGCGAAGGCCCCATTCGACCAGAATGCCGACCGGCAAGGCGAGCGACGCCGCCGTCACCAGCAGACTGGCCAGAAGCGCCCGGCAGAGCTGCCGCCAGCCGGTGCCGATCGAGCGATTGACCTGATGCAGGGCGTAAACCGCATGGGCCAGACTTCCCGCCGCGGTTCCGGCCGCCGCCGCCTCGATGCTGAGCGACGCTCCCAACGCCACGGCGCCGACCAGTATGGGGATCGCCACAAGCTGCACATGAAACAGCCGCCGCGCCGCGCCGGTGGCGGTGAACAGGGTGATGGCGACGCGGCCCAGGACCGCGATGCCGGCCGCCACGCACAAAATCTGCGCGGATCTGACGGCGGGAAGCCATTGGGGACCGAAAGCGACCTCGATGATCGGCATCGCCAGCAGCGCCATGATCCCGAGCAGCGGCCATGCCACCGCGGTGGTGAAACTGAGAAAATGCAGAAACGGGACGATCAGATCCTGTTCCTTCCTCTTGATCAGCGCCATCGCCCCGAGCACGACGGGCGCGATGGCGTTCATCAGCGCCTGCTGAAAGAGGCCGACCAGCCCGTTGGCGCGGCTGAACATTCCGGCGGCGCCGAAGCCGAGAAAGCGGCCGACGATGACATCGGCCGCCCGCTGGCCGACCTCTTGCAGGATATAGCCGCCGCTCGCGAGGACCCCGAAACCGAGAATGCGGCGCCATTCGGCAAATCCCGGCATCAGCAGGACGTCCTCGGCGTAGCAGACATAGTTTCCGATGAGAAAGACGCAGATTCCCGCCACCGAAGCCCAAGCCATGCCGATCGCGCCATATCCCAGGGACGCCATGAGGATCGAGGTTCCGGCATGTGTCGCCGCCGCCACGATGCCGATGCGCAAAGCGGCCCGGAAATTCATGTCGCGGTGCAGCCTCGCCGTCCCGATCGCGGCAAAGGCGACCAGGATGAAATTCAGGCTGAGAATCAGAATGACGGTCTTCAGGCGCGGTTCGTTGAAGGTGCGGGCCAAAGGTCCGGCCGAGGCGACGAACAGCCCGGCCATGATCGCGCCGAGCAGGACCGAAATCCCGAGCGAGGTCGAAAGCCGCCGCCGGGTCAGATCGGTTTCCTGGATGATGTAATTGCCCACGCCGAAATCGCGCAGGGTCTGGGCGACATTGACGATTCCCGCCGCCACCGAATAGAGGCCGGTCTCGGCCGGCGTCAGCAGGCGGGCCAGGACGATCGTGGCGGCGATATTGATCAGAAGGACGCTGTATTTCTCGACGAAGGAAAAAGCAAGCGAGCTGCGCACCGCGGACACGGGCATCTCCCGTCAGCCGGCCGCGCGGGGCCGGATCAGGCGCAAGGCGATCGCCTCGACCCGCGCGGCGTTCTGATCCCAGGAATAACCGCCGGAGACCAGCCGCGCCGCCGCCGCCGCTCCGAGCCGCGCCCGCAGGACGGCGTCGGCGCTCAATCGCGCCAGCGCCGCGCGGAAACTCGCCTCATCGGCGGGATGGAACAGCAGAGCGTCCCGGTCATGCTGCAGGACCTCGCGGATATTCTCCTGGTCTGGCGCGATGATGGCGCGCCCCAGCGCCATATAGTCGAAAAGCTTGAGCGGTGAGGCATAGGCGACCGCATGGGGCTGCAAGGCGATGTCGAAAGCGGCGACATAGGCGCCCACTTCGGGCTGCGGCACCACGCCGAGAATGGTCAGGCGGCTCGCCAGCCCCAGCCGCTGCGCGCGCTCCTCGATTTCTTTCCGCCCCGGCCCGTCGCCGACGATCAGGAAATGGAGATCGGGACGGTCGCGCAGCGACGCCATCGCTTCGACGACACGGGGCAGGCCGTGCCAGGACCGGATGAAGCCGGTAAAGCCGAGAATGAGTTTGCCCTCCAACCCCAGAGCCTGGCGCACCGGCGCGCCGTCGGGAGTCAGGTCGATCTGGCGATGATCGACGCCATTGGCGATTACATGAATTTTCTCGGGCGCCACCTCGGCCTGCCGCAAATGGCCGGCCATGACGGCGGTGACCGGCAGCAGAGCGTCGCTTTCGCGCCAGACCCGGTGCTCGCTCCACCGCGCCAGACGCGGCCAGCTCAGGCCGCCATTCGCGCGCCGCTCGTCGCAGATGGGGGAGTTCACCTCGAGCAGCAAGGGAAGCTTCATCCGCGCCCGCAGCCAGATACCCGATAAAAGCAGCAGGTTGTACCGCTCGTAGAGGATGTCCGGACGATGGTCGCGCCAAGCCCGGTGCAGGCGCAGATAGGCGGGGATGGAATAGGCCAGTTCCAGAAGCTCGGCGACGGCGCGCGGCAGCAGTTTGCGAAGATGCGAGGAGTCCTTTTCCGTCCGCATCGGCCGGGCAGCGCGCGTCCCAGGCCCGACAAGGATAACCTCATGGCCCCGCCGGGTGAGCGCCGCCACCATCGCCTGGATATGAATATCCTGACCATCCTTGGACAGGGTTCGATGGTGATAGAGGATCTTCAGGGCCGGGCCGCGCCGCGTCATTCCTGATGCAGGTCCCGCACGATGCTGGCGATCTCCGCGGATAGCCGGGGGCCCGCGCCGGAGAAACCCGGTCCGGCGCCCTCGGCCTCTCCGCGCTTGGCGGAGAAGTCGGCGAAGGAGGCGCTCAGCGCGGCGAGTTCGTCCTTCAAGGCCGATATCCTCATCCCGGCTTTCCCCAGTTCCGCCTTTTGCGACGACCTGAGGGCGCGCACATCGCTGGAAAGCCGTTCCAGATCGAGGCGGGCGCGCGCTACCGACTGATCGATCCGGCTCACTTCGGCCGAGATATGGCCATCGCCGCCGGTCTTCGCCGCCGCCGTTCCCTCCGCCGAACCGGCGCCGAAATGCGGCGTCATCCAGCCGCCCTGAACCTCCAGGCGATCGCCCGCCCCGGCGGCCGGCTTCGTCCCGCGGCCGGAGAAAAGCCCGCCCTTTGTCAGAAGGAGCGCCAGAAGAACGAGCGCCGCGAGGCCCGCGCCGGCCGACAGGATCGGATGATCGCGGACATAATCGAGAAGCCCGAAAGCCTGTTCATCCATTTTCTCACCCTCCTCCAGGCGCAAAGGGCCCGATGGCCGACACTGAAGGGATGATCTTGTCCGGGTCCGCCCGGCGGCGCTGTCCGACTCTGCACAGGCGGGCGCCGAAAATGATGACGGGAATTCTTACAGCCAGGCCCGCCACAATTATTTAACTCATTGATTTTATTTGTAAATTTTCAATGGCATGAGATGTGCTTAACCAGGAGGGAAGAAACTCTTTTGCAGAGGACATAGTCAGATGAACACCAAGATCACACGGATCAGGGGCCTTCTCGCTACCGCGGGGGTTCTTGCCCTGCTTGCCGGCGCGACGCCGGCCAGCGCCTACATCCTCACCGTTGGCGGCGTCGCCGCGCCGAGCGGTGGCGGCCTGACCACCGGAGTCGCCGGAGCGACGGTCCTGACCTTCGACAGCCTGACGACCCCGATGACGGGCAGCTTCACCTATGACGGAGTCGCCTTCAGCGGCGGCGGAGAGGTCGTCCTCGGCTCGACCAGCGGACAATTCGCCTCACCCGCAGGGGACACCACCAACTATCTCGTCGCCGGCGGCCCCCCCTCCCATACCGGCAGCGAAACCCTCACTATCTCCGGACCCTCCAGCAACTATTTCGGCCTCTATTGGGGATCGATGGACAGCTACAACACGCTGACTTTCCTCGATGGTTCCACCGTGGTGGCGACGATCACCGGCGGGGACGTCGCCGCCGGCGGCAACGCCAATGGCAACCAGTCTCTGCTGGGCACCAACAATTACGTCAATCTCTTCGACCTGCCGAACTACGACAAGGTGGTCCTCAGTTCGACCAATCCGAATTTTGAAGTCGACAATGTCGCCTTCGGAGCGGTCAGCACCGTGCCGGAGCCGGGCACCCTGGCTCTGCTGGGTGCAGGTCTGATCGGGCTGGGCTTCATCCGGCGCCGCCGCGCCCTGTGATCCTGCCCGCGCGGACGACGAAGCGGAGCGCCGATGGCGCTCCGCTTTTCCCTTGCCCGCTTTCAGGCTGACCCTAGAGGGTTTCCCGTGCCAGTATTAGAACCTTCACTCGATGGTCCGACGCCGATCGTCATGCTAGCAATACCATCGTCAGCCCATCTGGGTGCTGGCATCGCAAGACCCCCCGTTGCGGCTGCCTCGCCCCCCCGGTTTGTCCGCAACGGGGTGAACCGCTCCCTCCCCTCCTGCCGAGCCTGCCGATCGTCTTCCGCCGCACCATAGTGGCGCGATCGGTCGCAAGGCGGCTAGAATGAACGGAGGAAGCTCGCTTCTGGCGGAGTCACTGATCATGCTGCTCCCGTGCACCGGATAAGCGGAAAGGCTCGGCGCAGCGCCGCCGACCTGGCCGTCGCGTCGCCTCAATCCCGGTTCTGCGCGGCGCTTCTCGACTCTTTGCCGATCGTTCTCTATCAGTCCGATAGGAGCGGCCTCTTGCCAGGCCCACGCTATTTCGGCGAGCTCATGGCCGGCCGGCTGGGCTTCGGCATCGGCGATTTTCAGGAAGATTGGACTCTGTGGATGGCTCGCGTCCATCCGGACGATGTCGATGCGGTCTGCAGCCATTCGCTCGCCGTTTTGGCCGAGGGACGATCGTCGGTGGAGTATCGCTGGCGATGTGCCGACAAATCCGAGCGGACCTTCCTCGATCACGCGGTGCTGATCCCCGGCGAAGGAAAAGAGCCGGCAAAACTGGCCGGACTCTGCCTCGACATCTCCGACAACCGAAGCGGCGCGCAGCGCGCCCGGCCGTTCGAGCCCGGCCGGCTTTCCGGACCCGTCGCCCATGACCTCAACAATATGCTGATGGTCGCCATCTGGGGTCTCAATCTCCTCGGCCGGACCAGATGGGACACTCAGAAGGGCCGCGAGCGGCTGCGCACGACCCTTGAGGCGGCGCAGAGCTGCAGCACGCTGTTCAATCAGATGCTACGGACGACCCCGCAAGCGGATCTGCTGGAGGTGCGCCGACTGGAGACCGGACGCATGGCGCTGGTGGTGGAAGGCAATGCCACGCTGCGGCAAATCGTGACGACGCAACTGGCCGATCTGGGGTATCGGGCCATGGGCGCGGCAAGCGCGCAACCGGCGCTCGACATTCTGCGAGCCCAGCCGGTCGACCTGCTCCTCGCCGACGAGGCCCCTTCGGACGGCATCGACGCCGATCGCCTGCGGCGCTCCGCCCTCGAGATCCGGCCCGCGCTAAAAATGATCTCCACCTCGGACCGGCCCAATTGCGTCAAATCGGATCTGTTCCTGCCAAAACCATATGAATTGGTTGATCTGCGTCACGCCGTCCGCTCAATTACTTTTAATACAAAAATAAAATAGCTGATTTACCAAAACAAAATTCTCAATTAGAAATTTTTGATTGATAAAAACTGTAAATAAATTTATAATACCATCTAATAGTAATTTGACGATTGCTGATCAGAGATGAGCAAAATTAGAATCATTCTTGCCGATGACCACCATCTGGTGCGGGTAAGCCTTAGATCGCTTATTAGTGATTTCGAGGAAATGACGGTCATTGCGGAAGCCTGCGATGGTCAGGAAGCGGTCGATTTGGCAGACAAGCTGCGTCCGGACATCGTTTTGATGGATATCGCCATGGCGGGGCTCAACGGCCTGGAAGCGACCCGGCGCATCGTCAAGGAACGCACCAATGTCCGCGTCATCGTCCTGTCGATGCATGCCAGCGAGCATTATGTGCTTCCCGCGCTTCGCGCCGGGGCGTCGGGCTATCTGTTGAAGGCCTCGACCGAGAGCGAACTCGAATTCGCCATCAAATCGGTGGCGCGCGGAGAAATCTATCTCAGCCCCATAATATCGAAACATGTCGTCGAGGTCTTTCTCGTCAATGGCGATCAGCAGAAATCTTCCCTTGAAAATCTGACGCCGCGGCAACGCGAAATTCTGCAGCTAATCGCCGAAGGCAATTCCAGCAAGCAGATCGCCCACCGGCTCGCGGCAAGCATCAAAACCATCGAATCCCATCGCGCCAGCCTAATGGAGCGACTGGATATTCACGAAGTCACCGGCCTGGTCCGCTATGCCATCCGCAACGGGCTGGTGTCTCCGGACAATTGAGCGGACGGCGCGTGCTGTCCGCCTGACCCATCCGGCGCGGCGGATCACCAGCCAGCGCAGCCGGTCTTCCCCGCTCGAGAGACTCGTCTTGTATCGGCTGTCCCCGGCGAGCAGGAGATAGCGATTGAAACCGGCGGCGAGATAGTGCTCGGCGGCCAATACATGCGCCACCAGCCCCGGTTTGCAGCGCGGGTCGGACTCCCGGATGAAGCCGCTCTGATAGGCATAGACCTCGCCGCCCTGGATGAAGTTATAGAGACATCCCGTCACCGTATCCCCGACTCGCAGCCGCAGCAGATCGATACGGTTCGCCGGCCAGGATTCCTCCAGCAGCGCGCGGTGAAACCGCTCGAAGAACGCGACCGCGAAGGCGCCCGGCCGGCCGCGGCTTTGCCAGCTCAGCTGGTGCAGGTGCTTGAGCTCGTCGAAGATCGCCCGGGCCTCATCGAGGCTGGATGCCCGCTCGAGGATCACCGGACCGCGTTCCTCGAACAGCCGCAAAGACCGGCGGACCTGCTGGCGGAAATTGCTGCTGCGCGACTCGAGATAGGCCCGCTTGGTACGGCGCAACTCGTCCAGATCGGCGAAAGGGGCGGCCCGGATGGTTTCCGCCACGGCAAAGCGGCCGCTTTGCCCCCAGCCGCTCCCGGCCCCGGCCACACCGGGAAGATGAAGCTTGCTCCAACGTCGATCCGCCAGGAAGGCCTGGAAGGCGAGCGATACCTCCGGCAGATGGCGGGCGGCCGCGAGGAAGCCGTTATATTCGACGAAAATCGAATCGAAATCGGCCTTCCCGGACGAGGTCAGGTGCAGATCGCCCTTGTTGGCGTGCAGCAGCGCCAATCCGACCAATGTCCCATTGCGATGCGCCAGAAGCAGACTGGGCGGGAGGCCGGTCTGCCGCAGCCAGCACCCTACCCACGCCCAGGACAGGAAGAAGGACGGATTGGCCGCCTCCTCGAGCGGCCGCCAAAGCGCGCCAATCTGGTCGATGGTCAATCCTGTGCGAAAGGAGACATCGCTCTCGATCCCATCCGTGCCACGGTCGTCCGTCATCATACTCACCATCCGGATGCCCCATGTCCTGCCCCGACCTGAACGCGCATCGGCCCGCCAAAATCCTGCTGCATGCCTTTCCGAGCTTCGAGATCGGCGGCTCCCAACTTCGTTTCGCAGCCCTCGCCAATCATCACGGCGGGCGTTACCGCCATCTGGTCGTCGCGATGAACGGCAAGGCCGGCTGTCAGGCCCGTATCGAGAAGGACACCCCTTGTGAAATCCTCGACTTCCCGGTGCCGAAAAACCGCACCGCGCGGAATTTCTTCGCCCTTCGCGGCCTGTTGAAGACGGTCAAGCCCGACCTGCTGATCACCTATAATTGGGGGGCGATCGAATGGGCGCTGGCCAATATCGTTCCTCTTTGCCGCCATCTCCATATCGAAGACGGCTTCGGTCCGGACGAATCCGCCACAGCGGGATTTCGCCGGCGGGCGATATTCCGCCGTCTGGTGCTGTCGCCGCACAGCCGGCTCGTCCTGCCCTCGAAGACGCTGCTCGACATCGCCCGTGACGACTGGCATCTGCCGTCGCAGCGCCTGTCCTACGTGCCGAACGGCATCGATTGCGCGCGCTTCGCAGTCTCCCCCGATCCCGAGGTGCTGGCGATGGTGCGCCGCACGGAAGATGAGTTGGTGATCGGAACCGTCGCCGCGCTGCGGCCGGAAAAAAATCTCTCCCGGATGATTCGCGCCTTCGCCCGCTTGCCGTTCGAGCGGCCGGCCCGGCTGGTGATCGTCGGCGACGGGGTCGAGCGAGAAAAGCTGCAGATCCTGGGTGACGCTCTCAGCCTGGGGTCCCGCATCCTGTTCACCGGCGCGATGGCGCAGCCCGAGCGGATCATCGGCGCGTTCGACATCTTTGCCTTGTCCTCCGACACCGAACAGATGCCCTTCAGCATTCTGGAAGCCATGGCGGCGGGTTTGCCGGTCGCCGCGGTCGGTGTCGGGGACGTGGCCGAGATGGTCTCGGCGGAAAACCGGGCGTTTATCGTGCCCCCCAGCGCCGACAGGCTGGCCGGCGCCATGGCCACGCTGCTGGAAGACCCTGCCCGCCGCGCCGCGCTCGGCGAAGGCAATCGCCTCCATGTGCGGGCCCATTACGATCAGGACAGCATGTTCCGGAGATACGCCGCCTTGTTCGATGGCTGAGCTAGAGCGCTGCATGATGGGCCAGAAAGCCGTCGAACATCAGCAAGGACCATAGGGCGGCGCCATGATCGACGGCGCCGGAGCGATGCTGATCGATCAGTTCCACGATCCGCTCGCCCTTGAAATAGCCCGACTTGCCGAGCCGGGCGGCGGCCTCGTCGATGCGGCCCGCCAGCGGTCCGCGGAACCAGGCGGCGAGAGGCGCTGAAAAACCTTGCTTGGCGCGGTAGAGCAGATCGCCAGGAACCTTCGGCTCCAAGGCCCGTTTCAGGATGAATTTACCCTGGCCGCCGCGGATCTTGAGCCCCGCCGGCAGACGGGCGGCCCATTCCACCAGCTGGTGATCGAGCAGCGGCGCGCGGACTTCGAGAGATACCGCCATGCTGGCGCGGTCGACCTTGACCAGAATGTCGCCCGCCAGCCACATTTTCATGTCGGCATATTGGGCCTGCAGAAGCGGGTTGTCGCTACCCGCCTCGCTCATATGGCGCCGCAAAGCGTCCACGGCGCGATATCCCTGCAGATCCCTGCGCAGCGCATCGCTGTAAAGATACTGCCGCAGCGGCGCCGATATCACCGACACGCTGTGGCAATAAGCCTCGGCCGAGTCCATCGCCAGTTCCTGAAAAGTGGTTTTGGCCCGCATCCAGCGCGGCGCCCTGCCGAGCCGCGGATAGATCGCCCCCAGCCCGCCGAACAAGGGCCGGCGCAGCAGGGCGGGAAGATACCGCCGAATGCGGTCCTCGCGCTGATGCCAGGCATAGCGCCGATAGCCGCCTAACAGCTCGTCGCCGCCATCGCCGCTCAAGGCGACGGTCACGCGGCTCCGGGCGAGCATGCAGACCTGAAGGGTCGGCAGGGCGGAATTGTCGCCGAAAGGCTCGTCGAAGATTCCGGCCAGCCGGTCGATCATGCCAATGTCGGCGGGATCGGCGGTACCGACATGGTGATCCGTGGCATAGCGATCGGCGACCACCCGCGCATGGCCGGACTCGTCGAAACCGGGGCTGTCGAAGGCGATGCTGAATGTCTTGACCGGCTCGTCGGCCAGTTCGGCCATCATCGCCACCACGCCGCTGGAATCAACGCCGCCGGATAGAAAGGCGCCGATCGGCACCTCGGAAATCAGCCGGGCTCCGACCGATTGCCCCAATCTCTCGATCAGGGCCGATGAGGCTTCGTCGGGGTCCCGGGGGCCGTCCTCGCCCATGCTGACGCGCCAATAGCATTCCATCACCGGCCGCGCGCCGCGGCGCCACACCAGATGGTGAGCCGGCGGCAGTTTCGCGACGCCGGCATAGATGGAGGCGGGATCGGGCACATAGCCGAAGCAGAGATAATCCTCGATGGCGGCAGGATCGATCCGGCGGCTGGTCTCGGGGCAGGCCAGCAAGGCTTTGAGTTCGGACCCGAACAGCACTCGTCCATCGGCCAGCTCGGTATAATAAAGCGGCTTCTTGCCCAGCCGGTCGCGGGCCAGCATCAGCGTTTGGCGGGTCTCGTCCCACAGGGCGAAAGCGAACATGCCGGAAAAGCGCCGGACGCAGTCGGCGCCCCACTCCTCCCAGCCATGGACGATCACTTCCGTATCGCTGCGGGTGCGGAACCGATGGCCGAGCGCTTCGAGTTCGGCCGTCAGTTCGCGGAAATTGTAGATTTCTCCGTTGAACACCACGACGACGCTACCGTCCTCATTGAACAGAGGCTGCTGTCCGCCTTCCACATCGACGATGGCCAATCTCCGATGAGCCAGACCGATGCCGCGCCCCCGATAGTGGCCGGCTCCATCGGGGCCCCGATGCCGCAGGCGATCGCGCATCGCGGTCAGCAGGGTGAGCGAGACCGGCGCCGGCGCGCGGCTATCGAAGATTCCGGCGAGACCACACATGATTATCCTCGATTCAGCCGCTGCCGGGGGTCGCCCCGGCCAGGACCGGGTCGATAAAGATCGCCTTGCGGCAGAAATCCTGAAGAGCGGCGCGAGCCGCATCGCCGTCGTCGGCCACGGACAAGGTCACCAGGGCCGAGCGCGCATCGCCGCCCAGCACCGACGCGGCGCCCAGCAGCCGGGCGGCCAGGAGGCTGGCGGTGTGGCGTCCACCGATCCAGACGAAAAACCAGATCAGGCGCCGTCTGTCATTGTGGCTGAGGTGAACCGCCCGCACCGCGACCGGCAAGGAGCCGAGCACCACCCGGTCCGGCTCTTCGCTCTCGACGCGCCAATAGCCTTGCCCCGCCAGATCCGCCACCACCTCGCCGATCTTGTGGCCTTGCCTCTGACGCCAGAAATAGGCGATCCCCAGCTCCACCGTGCTGTCGCCGCGGCGATAGAGGGCTTGCGCGGCGCCATCCGCCGATGAAGGGAGCGGCGGCGGAACCTCGGTGCTGCGCCATTCTCCGGCCGCGTCGGGCAGCGTCAGCCGGACGGGGCCGAAATCTCCGGCAGTCGCCGCGGAAAGCCAGGCATGGAGCAGGCCCGCGGCCAAGGCCAGGACCGGCGGCGCGATCAACAGGACCGCCCAAGGCAGGGAGACGCGAACCGATCGGATCGCCGGGCGGCGGACGAATTCCGGCGCGTCGCGGAAAAGCGAAGCCAGCAGGACCGCCGGGAGCATCGTGGCCGCATAGACCCCCCAGCCATAAAGCAGGTGATCGTCGACGATATCGATTTTCCGGTCCGTCGCCTCGGCCAGCCAAATGATGCCGAAGACCCGCACCGCATTGGTCGCGATCGCCAGGCCGAGCGCGGCGGCGACGCAGGCCGCCCGTTTGGCCCAGCCGCGAAACATCATCCAGCCATAGAGCAAGGACAGCGCCAGGGAGGACAGCAGAAAGTTCAACCCGGCACAGCCCGGTGCCACCTGATAGAGGCCGTGCGGGACCTCGATCACATGGCGGCCGGTCAGCACGGGAATTCCGCTCAGGCCCAAGAGGGATGCGGCCAGCGCCGTGGTGATGTCCTGCAACGGAGCCAGCAGCAGCCCGGCGGTCGGCACCATCAGGAACAGATAGAGCAGGGCGAAGGCCGCCCGGCGGTAAAAACGCCGGCCCAGCAGGCCCAATACCACGCCCTGCAGCATGCCGACGACGGCGAATTGGCGGATCTCGGTGATCGCCGCCGCCTGCCCCGCCGCCCACAGACCGAGGCAAGCGAGAAAAACCCCGGCGCCGGCCAGGGAGGGACGCGGCTCGATCAGGCGCAGATCGGCACGGCTGGCATAAAGCAGGAAAAGACTGATCGGGGCGATCAGAAAGCAGTAGCTGTAGGCCGAATTGCCGCTCCAGAGGACCAAAGCCGCCAAACTGTCCGCGGAAAAGATCGCCAATATCGCGCCGCAGCTGATGAGCACCATCGCGCTCAGTCCGAGCGGCGCGATGCCGGACGCCGCGGCCTCGTCGCCCAACCGTTGCGAGCCGCTCATTCCAGCCGCATCCGGTCCGGCATCGCGCGCCGGCGCGCGGCGACGGCGCCGGGATGGGCCGCGATCGCGCGGCGGAACAGATCGAGCTGCCCGGCCGTAGTGGCCTCCCAGCCGAACCCTTCGGCGTAAAGCCGCGTCTCGGCCCGGCAGATCGGCTCGGCGAAAAGCTTTCTGGCCGCCTCGGCGATCGAAGCCGGTGTCCGCTGAACCAGCAATCCGGCAGCCTTGGCGGCCACCACCTCGGAATTTCCCCAGACATTGCTGGCGATGACCGGTGTTCCGCAGGCCATCGATTCGAGCAGCACATTGGCCCATCCCTCGCGCGAGGAGGCCAGGACCAGCGCATCGGCGGCGCAGTAGAGTTCCGCAAGATCGCCATGCGCCACCACGCCGCAAAAACGCACCCGCTCCGCCACCCCCAGATCCCTGGCGAGCCGCGCCAGCGCGGCCCGCTCCGGCCCTTCGCCGGCGATTACCAACGAAACCCCGGCCAGCTCGGTCAGGCTGCGAATGACCAGATCATGCCCTTTGCGGGGAATGAGATGCCCGACCGACAGCAGAGTCGGGCCCTGCAGCGCCCACCGGCGCCGGGCCTCCTCCCTCGGGCGGGGCTGAAATTGCGCAAGATCGACGCCATTGGCCAGGACGCGTATCCGGTGCTCCGGGATGCCCAGGGCCACCATCGCCTCCTTCAGCGCCTGACAGACCGCGACCATCCCGCTGGCATGGCGGGCCGCCCACAGAATTTGCCGACGCGGCAGCCGATGGCGCGGGATCAGATTGATGTCGGTCCCCCGCGCGGTGATCACCACCGGCTTGTCCAGCAATCTGGCCAGCATCACCGCCGCGACGCCGTCCGGATAGAAATAGTGGGCATCGATCAGATCGACATCCCCATACTTTTCCAGCAGAAGCGGCAGGAAGGAGCGCAAGGCCCGATAGATCAGCAGCGGCGCAGCGCTCATCCCGACCTTGGGAATGACGGCATAGCGCGGATGATGCACCGGAATTCCATGCCGGACCTCCTCGGCGGGAATCGCCGCCAGCTCGGCGAACCGGCTGAAGAAAGGGGCCCAGGGAACCGGCGCCACGACCCGGCTCTCGATCAGTCCGCTGGCCACCAGATGGCGCAGGCGGTTCTCGACGAAGATGCCGTGGACCGGACGGTGCGCATCGGGATAAAGCGTGGAAAGCGTCAGGATTCGCATCGCCCGGTGCTCCTAATTCGTTGAACCGAGCGAGCGGAACAGCAGCTTGGCCTCGCCCTGGCCTTCGAAAGCGAGGGGTCTTTCCGCCAGCGGCTTGACCAGCATCCGCGCTTTGTCCCTGTCGCCGCCCAAAGCCAGCGCCATCGCCAGGTGATAGGCGATCTGAGGGTCGTCCGGCGCCTGCAGATGGGCCAGGCTCAGCAGCGCCTTCGCCTTCACCAGATCACCCTTCTGGAGCAACACCCACCCCAGCGTGTCCTTGACCTCGGACGAGCGCGGCGCCAGACCGAAGGCGAAATGGGCATAACCCAGCGCCTTGGCATTATCGCTGGTGCGATAAAGCCAGGCGAGATTGTTCAGGATCGCGACATTGACGGGATTGACCTGCAGCAGGGCGAGATAGATGCGCTCCGCCTCGGCATCCTCCTTGGCCGCCGCAAGCGCGCCCGCCTCGACGGCGCGGCTGTCGGCATCGTCGGGATGAAGCTGCAGCCAGGCCGCCAAGGTCGCCAGTTCGCCCGCATTTTCTCCCGCCTGCCCTTGGGTTTCCGCCAGGCGCAGCATCAACCAAGGCTCGGGTGAGCGCTTGAACGCGGCACGGAAGGCGCTCTCGGCCTCGGCATAATGGCGGACGGCCAGATAGGCATCCCCTTTCAGCGCGTCGGAATAGGGGACGATCGGCGGGGGCAGCTGGGTGGCGATGCTCTGCAGGGCGGCATCCAGCCCGGCAAGGCGCGATGAGGCGACGACCAGCGCTTGCCAGGCGGCGAGGCTGCCGGGATCTATGCCGACCGCCTTGCGATAAGCGGCCAAGGCGTCGGCCGGCCGATCGATCGATTCCAGACGGCGGCCGAGCCCGATTTGCCCGAGGGCCGGGTCGGACTGCATGACGGCCAGTTGCCGCCAGCTCAGGACGGCGCCGTCCGGCTGCTTCGCCGCCAGTTGCGCCAGCGCCAGCAAGGCGATGACCTGCGGAATGCCCGGAGAAGCCCGATCGAGAGCTTGCGCCGCCGCGAGAGCCTTTTGGCCGTTGTTCTGCACCAGCAGCAATTCAATCAGCCGGGCGCGGCACTCGAGCGAATCCGGGGCGGCGGCAATGGCCTTTTCGAGCCAGCCCAGCGCCTTGTCCTGCTCGCCCTGCGATTGCGCCAGACCGGCCAGCGCCGTCATCGCCGGCAAATCCTTGGGATCGCGTTTGAGCATGGCTTCGAAGATGGCCTCGGCCTGATCCGGCCGTCCCTGGGCCTGACGTATCAGCGACAGCGCTTCCGCCGCTTCGTGAAAGGCGGGCGCTTTGGTCAGAGCGGCCTGAAAGTCCGCGCCCGCCCCCGCCCAGTCCCCCATCATCCAGCGGATACGGCCGCGTATCATGTCGAAAAGCGCGTCTTCGGCTTGCCGCCCCTGCAGAGCGACGGCGGCCTTCAGCGCCTCGGCCAGATGTCCGGCGTTGATGGTCGACGAAATCATCACGAGGCCGGCCCGACCGAAAAGCGGATCGCTGCGCGGCAGGTCCGACAGATCCTTCATGCCGCGGTCGCGGTCTCCGGCGCCGATTCTGCTGGCGTCGAGGCGCACGCGCAGATCGCTGTCGGAAGGAGCCTGCCGAAACGCCACTTCCAGCGCCTTGGCCGCGGCGTCGAAACGCCCGAGCTGACCGTAGCTGTCGCCGAGAATGGTCTGAACCGCTCCATTGTCCGGCATCTGCGCGGCCAGCGGCTCGAGCAGTTGCACCGCCTTGAGCGGCTGGTTCCGGCGGTCATAGGTCAAGGCCAGCAGCAGCTTGGCGCCGACCGCGCCCGGAGCCAGCGACAAGGCATGCAGGGCATAGGCCTCGGCCTTCTCCAGATGTCCGGCATGAAGATTGAGTTCGCCGAGCAGAATTTGCGGCGCGACGTCGTCGGCCAGCGGCGCTGATTCCGGTTCGAGCGCCGCCAGAGCCTCGGCGAAATACCCTTCCCGCTCGAGCATGAGCGCCCGAAGGTAAAGCGCGAAGGGCTGCCCCTTCTGCCGGGCCAATATCTCGTCGACATCCTTTCTGGCCGCCGCCGTGTCGCCCGAGGCCAAAAAGGCCGCGGCCTCGCCCAACCGCGCCGAGACATCGTCGGGACGGGCCGCCAAGGCCTTGGCGAAGGCCGCCCCGGCCCCGCGCGGATCGCCGAGCGCCTCGCGCAGCTCGCCCTTGGCCTCGAGCGCGGGCACGTCGGCAGGCGACGACGCCAGCGCCCGGTCGACAAAAATTTCCGCCCCCTTGTCGTCGCCCTGCATCCGGCGGAGCATGGCGAGAATCAGCAGCGCCTCGGGCATTTCCGGCTGAAGAAGAAGCGCCTTCTCGGCTTCCTCCCTGGCTTCCGCCGGGTGCTTTTCGATGATCTCGGCGTCGGCCCGAAGATCGTCGATCAGAGCCGCGGTCGCCGGCGGGAATCCCGCAGGCTCCATGGTTTCCAGGATTTTCTCCGCCTTGCCCTGCATGAGGTAGGCTCGCCCGAGCATTGGCAGAATCACGGCGCGGTCGCCATTCAGCTGCAAGGCCTGGGTGAAGGACAACTCGGCTGCGCCGCCATCGCCCTCGCGCAAGCTCACCTGGCCCAGCAGCAGCCGGGCCTCGAGATTGGCGGGATCGTCCCGCAGCGCGTTCTTGAGCTGAATTTCCGCGGCCTTGAGCTGGCCTTTGTCGAGATAGGCCTTGGCCTCCTTCACGACAGGAGAGGTCTTTGCGCTCTGCCAGTCGGCCCAGATCGGGCCCGCGGCCAGGCCGAGCAGGGTCGTCAGCGTCAGGATGGCGTTCTTGTTCATGAGTCGACTCGCGCGATCTGGAGGGTTTTGAGCATTCCGTAGAAGGTCGGACGGCTGACCCCGAGCAGCTTGGCCGCCTGGGAAATATTGCCGCTGGTCTGAGCCAAGGTTCTGATGATCGCGCGCCGCTCGGCGTCCTCGCGGATTTCGCGCAGGGATTTGAGCGCTCCGCCGGCCGCCGGCTCCTCTTTGGAAAGCCCGAGATCGGCGGCGCCGATCTGTTTGGATTCGGCCATCACCACGGCCCGCTTGATGCGGTTTTCCAGCTCTCTGACATTGCCCGGCCAGGAATAGGCCTCGATCAGCGAGATGGCCTCGGCGCTGAACCCCGTCACCCGGCTGTGCAAGGCGAGACGGTGTTTCTTGAGCAGAAATTGAGCGATCAGCACGGCGTCGCCGGCCCGGTCCCGCAAGGGCGGCATGTGAATGCCGATCTCATTGAGGCGATAGAACAAATCCTCGCGGAATCTTCCGGCCTCCATCAAGGCCGTCAGATCCTGGTTGGTGGCGGAGATGACCCGTACATCCACGTCGATCGGCTTGTGGCCTCCGACCCGAACCACCGTCTTGTCCTGCAGAAAGCGCAGCAGTTTGGCCTGCAGCGCCGGCGCCATATCGCCGATTTCATCGAGAAACAAAGTCCCGCGATGGGCGCATTCGATCTTGCCGATGGCTTGCCGGACGGCCCCCGTGAAGGCGCCGCGTTCATGGCCGAACAATTCGCTTTCCAGAAGATTTTCCGGTATCGCGGCGCAGTTGATGGCGATGAAGGGATGATCCTTGCGCGGGCTGAGCCGATGAATCGCCCGCGCCACCAGATCCTTGCCGGTCCCGCTTTCGCCGGTGATCATGACACCGACATTCGAGCCGCTGACCCGCTCGATCATACGGCAAATTCTGAACATTTCGGGGCTGGCGGCGATCAGTCCGGCCAGCGGCTCGTTCTGCTGCATGCCCCTCAGAGTCTCGATTTCCTCCTCGAGACCGCAGACATTCAGCGCCCGCTGGACGATGGTCTTCAGCACCTGCTGCTCGACCGGCTTGGCGCAAAAATCATAGGCTCCCAGCGAGATCGCCTCCAACGCGTTGGCGTGATCCTCATTGCCGGTGGCGACGATGATCTTGGTGGCCGGCCGCAGAGCCAGCGCGGCGCGGAGAAACCGCAATCCCTCGGTGGCGTCGTTCGGGTGCGGCGGCAGGCCGAGATCGAGAATGACGATGCGAGGCTTTTCCCGCTGCAGGATCTGCAGACCCGTTTCGCAATTGTCGGCGATCATCGTGTCGAAGTCGGACAGCACCCAGCGAAGTTGCGCGCTCAGCCCAAGATCGTCTTCGACGATCAACAGTTTCGGACGCGCCAGAATCTTTTCGCGCTTTTCGGCTCTCTCGAGCCGCTCGCTTTTGGCAGCTCTCTCGCTCTTCATACCGATTTCCGATTCTCGGTTTGCTGCAGGACCGGCAGGCGCACGCGCATGACGGTTCCCGCACCGGGCGCCGTGTCGACCTCCAATTTCCCCCCCATGCCGCGCACCAGCTGGCGCACCTGAAAGGCGCCGAGTCCGAATCCGTCCGGCTTCTCGCTGCTCAGCGGCTTGAAGAGTTTTTCGCGGACGAAGCTGGGCGCCATGCCGGGTCCGTCATCGCGGACCTCCACCAGCCCGTCATCGCCCTGGCGGCGTAGATCGAGCGAAATATGGCCCTCCGGTCCCGAAGCGTCGAAGGCGTTCTGGATCAGATGGTCGAGGACCGATATCAGCACATCCTCGCGCGCCTCCACCACCACTGACTCGATGAAGGCCGCGGTCCGCAGGGACGGGATCGACTGGCGCCATTTGTCGCCCACCTGACGCAGCAGCACCGCCATGTCGATCCGGGTTTTGATCGCGGCGCCCCCCCTGCGGCGGGTGTTCAGCTGATCGAGCATCTTGCGCATGCGAAGAACCGAATTGGCCACGGTGGCGACGACATCGCGCTGAAAGGCATGGTCATGGGCGTGCTGATCGGCATTGGCGACCAGCAGCGACATCTGTCCGACGACGCCCTTGATGTCATGGACCAGGAAGGCCGACCAGCGATTGAAATCTTCGAGGCGGCTCGATTCCACAAGCCGCCGCAGGGACTGCTCTTCCGCCAGATAGCTTCCAGCCTGCTCGCCGAGCGTCCTCAAGAGATCGAGGTCCTCCCAGGTGATGTCCATCGCCGCCCGCGGCGGGCCGAGGACGATGAAGGCCTGCAGCCGGCCATTGTGAATGAGCGGCGCCAGAAGCCAGGCTTGAGGATGGATCACCAGCCAGGACGGCAAGGTCACGTCGGGAATGCGCGAATGCCGGTAATCGGCCAGATCGATGATCCAGCGACTTTCGAAGAGATAACGGGCCAAGGGGCCGTCCGCCGCTTCCGATGGCAGGGCCTCGCCGAAATTCCATCGCGCCGAGGCGACGAACAGCTCCTCGTCGGGCTGCAGAACCCAGAGGGCGCCCGAGGGGCAATTGAAGATGTCGGCGACGGCGTGGAGTATGCGGTGAGGCAGATCCCCTCCCTGCCCCGCGACGGCGATGTCGCGGATGAATTTCAGCCACACATCGCGGTAGTCGTATTTCTGGCTGAAGAAATGTTTGCTGATCGAGACCCGCATCGCCGATCGGAAGGATTTGGACGAGACCAGCACCAGCATCGCCAGCACCGTCGCGATCAGAAAGACCATCTGTACCGCCGGCGACCCGCCGATCAGATGCAGCGCCATGCCGAGCGCCGCCATGCCCAGCAGATAGAGCCCGCCGCCGAGCAGCACCGCGGAATGGAAAACCACGACGCGGGAGAGGGATATGTCGGTATACCAGCGCCCGCTGCGATGGACCGACAGCAGGATGAGCGGCACCGCAAGGGCGTCGACAAAACCGCGCGCCTCGAGAAAACTGGCATCGGCGCTGCCGGCGAACAGCGCGTCGGCATAGAGAACGAAATCGAACGCGAAGACCAGACCCAGCCCCAGACAGAAGGCCTTGATTCCCCAGCGGCCGTCGATTTCGCAATTCCGGTAGAGATTCTCGATCAGCACCAGCGCGAAGACCGACAAGAGCAGGCCGGCTGAAATCCCCGCCCCATGGGTCGACTTCCCCGCGAGAAGGAAAAAGGCGCCCCCGCCGCCCGCCGAAGCCGCCATGGCGATCACCCAGCCCTTCCAGGCCATCCGCTTGGCGAGATGCAGCACGCCGGGCATGGTGAGCAGGAAAACGATCCAGGCCGCATCACGGACGAATTCCAGCATTTGAGCGGTCCCTGGCGCATCGCCCAGCGCCATCGCCCCGGCCCACGCGGCGGTCAGAAGGCATCCGAGGATGATCAGCGATCGGCGCGACCGGCGCAAAGGGCTCAGTGCGCTCCAGGCGGCCGCCGTCAAGAAGGCCCCGGCGCAAACCCAATAGCCGATTTCCGGCTGTCCGCTCGACAGGATCGGGGTCATCGCGCGCCGAACGGCCAAAGGATCACATGCACGGTCCGCAGCAGGATCAGGAAATCGAGAAAAAGCCCGCCATTCTTGAGGTAATAGAGGTCGTAGGAGAGCTTCTCGCGGGCGTCCTCGATCGAGGCGCCATAGGGGTAGTTAACCTGCGCCCAGCCGCTCAAACCCGGCTTGACGCGGTGCCGCTCGTCGAAATAGGGAATCGCCTCGCTGAGCTGGCGGACGAAATGGGGCCTCTCGGGCCGCGGACCGACGAAACTCATCTCGCCCCGCAGCAGATTGATGATTTGGGGCAGTTCATCGATCCGAACCTTGCGGATGAAGCGTCCGACCGGGGTGACCCGCGAATCATTGACCTGGGCCCATTGCGGCCCCGACTTCTCGGCGTCGACGGTCATGCTGCGGAATTTCAGGACATTGAAGCTCTTGCCGTTGCGGCCGACCCGCTCCTGGCGGAAGAGCACCGGGCCGGGGCTGGTCGCCTTGATCAGCAGCGCCGTCAGCAGCATGATCGGCGCCGTGAAGATCAGCAGCAGCGACGCCACCAGATAGTCGAAACAGATCTTGGCGATGTGCCGGCCCCGGTTCATGGCGAAGCCATCGCAATAGGTCAGCCAGCTCGGCCGCAGCGATTCGAGATCGACATGGACCGCGTGACTTTCCCAGAAGCTGGCGAAATCCTCGATCGGTATCCCCTTCATGCGGCATTGCAGCAGCGCCTCATGAGGCAGGCCGCGGCGCTCGCTGCTGGCGATCACGATGCCGTCGACGCCGAAAGTGGCGATCAGCGCGAGCGCCGCCTCCGGTGTCGCGATCGACGCCCCGGGGAACAGCGGCGACAGAGGCTCCTCCTCCTGTTTTGGACCGAATTCGACATAGGCGGCGACCCGGAAGCGATATTGCTCGAGACGGTCCATCCGGGCGATTTTCGCCGCACTTTTACCGCATCCCACGACCAGTATCCGGCGCTTCGAGGTTTCGCGCTTGACCAGACGTCCCAACCCTCCCCGCAGGGCGAACGAAATCAGCGCGCAGAGGGGGATGGCCACCGCCGCCACCCGATGCTGCGCCAAAGCGGGCGGCATCCAGGGCGACAGCAGGAGGGCGACCGCGCAAAACACGGCGAAAGCCATCGAGAAGG
The DNA here is from genome assembly GCA_021325215.1 of Alphaproteobacteria bacterium. Classification (GTDB taxonomy): domain Bacteria; phylum Pseudomonadota; class Alphaproteobacteria; order Rhodospirillales; family Magnetospirillaceae; genus JAJPHO01. The sequence continues at coordinate 3,891 of JAJPHO010000152.1, read as the reverse complement.
TGAGCGCCATGCGCGCCAGGACGGCATCCATCTCGAACATGACATCATGGCTGTAGAGGCCGGTGGCCCCCATCATCAGGACGGTGACGGTGACGATCCCGGCGGCGAGCATCACGGCGCCAGGCAGGTCGAGAGGCATTTCAGCCTGCCATCGGCCTGAAATTTCCCAGGACGCCCCGAACAGAATGATGCCGAAGAAGAGTGAAAGCTCGAGCGCTGCCAGCAGCAGCGACAGGCGCGGAACATAGTGGCGGAACATCTTTATCAAGGCGATGACTCCTACCCCGGGGCCGATCCTCGCCGCGCCGTCGTAACGGCAGAACGGGATGCGGCATGGGTAGCAGGTCGATTGAGTTCTGGCGGTTCACATTTGCACAAGACCGCCGGGGGCACCGGCCGCCGAACTGTCCAGTTCAGGACGGCGAACCAGGCAAGAGCGGTTTAGATCTGCGACATGAAGATGCCGTCCCCCTGTCTGATCGGCCTCCTCCTGCTCTTGGCCTCCCACAAGGGCGGCTGCGAGGAGATCCTCCATGCGCCGACCTTGCCCGCGCCAAGCCGCGCCGGCGACATCGTCTCGCTGCGGATCGAGAATAACGGCGGCGCGAGCCAGCCCGCCCGCATCGTCACGATCGGACAGGTCTTCGCCGAGGGGGACCTGCCTTCGGGCGCTTCCCTTGCCGCTTTTATCGATGGTCGGCGCCTGTTGCTGCAGGTCGATGTGAAGACCGTTCACCCCGACCATTCGGCCGGCTGGACGATTCTCACCCTCGCCGCCCCCGCCATCGCGCCCGGCTCCCATGTCGATATCATGCTGGCACGCGCTGAAGCCGCCGCCGCCGCGGATGCCGGTCCCGTCTCCGACAAGGGCTATGACCTTTCTGTGACCGTGACGCTTCATCCTGAAGACGGACCGGCCGTGGCCAAGACTTTCCAGGTCGGCCCGCTGGTCGCCGCGGCACGGGCGGAATGGCTGGATGGTCCCCTGGCGAGGGAAGTCCGTGTCCAGGCCAGCCTGAGCGGTTCGCTCACGGCGCAATTCGACGTCCGCACCAATCGCGACGGCACCTATCTCACCCGGATCGCCCTGCTCAATGACGCGATTTTCAGCCCTTCCTCGCGGGCCTACCGGTTCGATATCGATATCGCCAGCCACGGCCGCAGCCTGTATCGGCTCTCCGATCAGCGGCAGGCTCCGATGCAGGAGTGGAAGAGGACGCTGTGGAGCGACTCGCAAGGAGAAGCCGCTCCCCCCGCTCTCAATATCGTCTATGACGTCGCCTATCTCGAACGGACCGGCGCGGTGCCGCGCTACGAGCTGTCGAGCGGCGTCGCGGCCCGCCTGATCGCGGCGCAACAGAACGCGCTGGCCCAGGCGGATACGGCTCCGCTGGGCAGCGCTCTCGTCACGCGTTATGAACCCAGCACCGGCGCCCGGCCGGATATCGGCCCGACGACTCAATGGGCGGCCGACTGGCTGGTCTCGCAAAGCGAAGCCGCAAGAGAGATCATGGAGCGCAATGAAGCGGCCTCGGCCGCCGCGCCGATCCATGCCCGCAGCGACAAGGGCGATCTGATCACCACCTTGTCCGATCCCGGCTTCTGGCTCGATACGCGCAATCGCGGCAGGAAACAGACCGTCGATTTCACCGAAATCGAGAAGCTGTCCGAATGGACACCGGACCCCGCCCATATGCCGGATCTGGCCTATGTCACAGCGCTCATTTCAGGCCGGCGAGACGCCTTGGACGAGGTGCAGGCGCAAGCCGCCTATGACCTGCTGGCGATGGCGCCCGCCTATCGCCCCGACGGCGCCGCCCTGGTCGGCGCCCAGCAGCGCGGGCTGGCCTGGACCATCCGCGACCTCGGCAATGCGGCCTTCCTGTCGCCCGCCGGCACGCCGCTGAAAAGCTATTTCGAGCAGCAGCTGGAGATCCTGCTCAAAACCCTGCTCAACCACTATGTCAAAGGACCGGACGGCGCCGCCGAGGGAGATCCGCACGGCTATGTCATGGGTGCCTTCGACACCAATCTGGTGGCCCCCTGGCAGCAGGGTTACATCGTCATCGCTCTCGGCCAGGCGGCGGCGCGCGGCGTCCCGGGGGCGGCGGAGATCGTGCGCTGGATGAGCGGTTTCCAGGCCGGTCTCTACCGCAACGGAGCCAATGGCTATGACCCGCTGAATGGCAGCTTCTATTGGCTGACCATGGGAAGCGGCAGCGTCGAAAACCATGATTTCCGGGCGTTGCGAAGCTGGCGGCAGGTAAGCGAAGCCAATTTCCCGGCTCGTCCGGCGCCGACCGCGCTTTACGGCTATCCCGACGATGCGATCGGCGGCTTCTCGACCATCGCCAAGGCTGCGCTGGCGGTGGCATGGGACACCACCCACGAGGCGGAGGATCTCGCCGCCTTCGCCTTCCTCACCCAGCACACGCCCTATCTGGTGCTGAATGTCGGCGGCTACGCCTCGTCTGAAAGCTGGAACATCACGCCGACCTTGCCGGACGGGCACCATCTCGCCAACAACGAGATCATCTGGGGGCACGGCGGCACGAGCCGCGCGAGAACCGACCATGCCTTGTTGGCCGCCTCATCGGGCGACAATGTCCTTCGAGCCGGTTCGGGCGACAGCGTCCTGATCGGAGGGTCGGGCAAGGACAGCCTCATCGGAGGCGCGGGAGACGATTTCCTGTTCGCCGGGACCGGGCCCCAGAGCTTGTATGGCGGCCCCGGAAGCAACTATCTCGAAGGACATGTCAATGGCGGGGCGCAGGCCGATCTGTTCCTGCTGCGAACAGACGATGCCGCGCAGGATTTGATCGTCGGCTTCAGGGTCGGCCAGGACTGGCTGCAGATCGACCCGGGCCGATCCGGCGTTACGGCCGCCGCGCTCCTGGCATCGGCCACGACGACATCGGCCGGCGACATGATTTTGCACCTGTCCCCGCGGCATCAGGCCGTTTTCAGAAGCATCTCTCCGGCGCAATTCGATGGACGCTTCCTGCGCATCGGTCCTTTTTCCGACCAGGCCAGCCCCGAGCCATAGAAACGCCGCCTCGAAGATCGAGGCGGCGCAAATACTGTCTTCCATCCAAGCCTATTTCGACAGGACATGGTGCGTGGCGGCGGCTCTTTTTTGCATCGGCGCCAACGCGCCGGTGAAGATCGAGACCGTGATCTCGGCGATATGCTTGCCGTCGGAGAGGGCGCTCTCGAACACCTCCACGGCGAGCCTCTGCTGCATATCGAGGAAATCGGCCGAGTTCCTCACCGTGCTGAGGCCCTTGATCGCCTCGGTCAACCTTGCCGAATTCTTCCGGGCGATTTCCTGATAGGCCTCCGTCAATTGCTGGAAGGCGGCGAGCGAGGAATTGCTCGCCTCGCCGAACGCCGCGGTGCCTTTCTTCACGATGGTCTCGGCATTGTGTTGGGCTGCGGACAGGTCGGCGGCGGCGCCCTCTCCGTTTTTCTTGGCGATTTTGGCGTCTTCAGCCAGCGCATCGGCGTTGGTCTTGTTGTCGATCTCGGGGGCGGGGGCGGTCATTGGGGGATCTCCTGGGCGAGTTTCGAGGGGGCGCACGAATACCGGCCGGGCTTGCCCGCCAGCGGCGACCACGCCGAAGCTACACCGTGCCCGTATCTTCTGCCCGAAATACACCAGCGGCGAAAGAATCGGAAAATACATAGAGGCCCGTCGGATTTGCACCGGGACCTCCCATCTCCAGCGGCCGGAAACACAAAAGGCGACCCGCGTGATCGGGAATGAGCGTGGTTGCAGGGGGCAGGGCAGGATTTGAACCTGCATGCGCTTCGGCTTACGCCTCAGCCTTCGGGCTGAAAACGCTCCACTGGAGCGTTTTCCGGGCGCCCTCAGCCTTCAAGTTATGAGCT